>NZ_JAQGMM010000069.1 GCF_028292365.1 Caballeronia sp. | reverse complement strand
GTTATTACCCGGGCGGTAGCCGGCCTTTTCGATCTGTACGAGTTCGGCGCGCACCTGGGCACGGGTCAAGGTAGAGGTGGTTTCCTGGGCATGGCTAGCGATCGGAAAGGCGAGGGCAGCTGCGACGACCAGGGTGAGTTGGCGGAAGTTCATGGCAAATCTCCTTCGGGTTGGTTAAGAGAAGAACGTATGGTTCGGAATGGATTCTGGACAAAAGGAGAAGAAACTGAAATAGCATCGCGGTCATTTCATCGATGCCGGATTGTCATGAATCGGAGCGCGGGGAAGCTGAGAGGATGCGTAGACTGGTGCTACCAGAACGAGCTCCTTAAAACTTAGCAATCCTTTTGAAATAAACTAATGGCCCTTGAATCATGCCGTTGCATGATGTCGCTGAATAATAAAAACCCCGTAAAAGCAGTGGCACGGCACGCCGTTCCGTTCGTTTCTTTCCAGGTCACAGGGACACCGCGAGTCTTAGGCAGAGTTCTAATTCCTGGCAATCAGAGAGACCTTCGTTGGATCCCGGAGAAAGCCCGACCGTGTAGGCGGCCTTTGCCTTTGAGAATTAACGGGCGAGTCGAAGTGGCGACGAGACGGGCAATAACGTGGGCCTGGACCGGACGGGTGAATCGGTCACCTGATCGGAACAACCTATTTGGGCTCAAAGATAGTTAACGGGCTGGCCGTTAGGGACGGCTAGCCTTGGTTCGTCTCTCGAGCGTCTTTTCTGGGGCCGCACTGAGCGACGCAATGAAATCGAGAAACATGCGCACCTTCGCCGGAACATGATGCCGGGACGGATAGAGCGCATAAAGTGGGAACAGATCGTCGGGCCAGTCGGGGAACAACTCCGTGAGCCTGCCGTCCGCGATCAGATGTTCTACACCAAGTTCCATTACCTGAGCAATCGCGTGTCCGGCCACGCAGACGCTATGCATTGTGCCAACATCGTTGACAGTGAGTCGCCCAGCGACCTCAATGGTAATTTTCTTGCGCCCCCGGTGAAATTCCCAGTCGAACGGCCGCCCTGTTTCGGGATCCCGGAACCTTATGCATTGGTGAGTATCGTTTTCAAGCTCGGAGGGTTGTTCGGGTCGGCCATTGCGCTTGAGGTAGGCCGGTGCTGCGACGGTCAGGATGCGCGTTTCGAGGAGCTTTCGTGCCACAAGGCGGGAAGGTCGAGGCTCACCAAATCTGACCGCAAGATCAAATCCGTCGGCGATCATATCCCCGAGATGGTCTCTTGTGACCAATTCCAGCCGGAGCTCCGGATACTGATCGATAAATGATCCTAGCTTCGGAGCAAGGAGCAGGCGGGAAAAAAAAGGATCGACATTCACCCTTAGACGACCGCGTACGGCTGTCGCTCCTTCAGTGGCGGACGTCGCGGCCTCTTCAAGTGCCGCGAGCAGTGGCATCACCTGCTCGTAAAGGCGGCGGCCTTCATCCGTCAGCGTAACCGAGCGTGTCGTGCGGTCCAGGAGACGGACCCCGAGGCGCGTCTCAAGCCGCGCTATGGAGCGGCTGACACCCGATTGGGACATGTCGAGCATGTCACCCGCACCAGCGAAACTGCCGGTGTCGACTATCGCGGACAGGACACTCATCCCATTCAGAATTCGTTCGTCGAAGCCAGCCATCAATGCCCTCTCGGCATATATCAAGTCCCACTGATGTTATCGCGAAAAGACGCTTCGGCGCACAAAATTGGGCCGTCTAACGGTGCGGATCAGGGAGAACCAGATGTTTGCGGTTACCGGAATTACCGGACAAGCAAGAGGGGGCGTTGCACGTTTTTTGCTCGCCAGGCTTGGACGCACGCGGAGTCGTTCGCGATCCCCGCGCTCAAGGGGATCCCAATGTCGTGTCGTTTGCAATTCATTTAATTATCGATGAATAAGCAATCGGTGACTCGATGGTACAAGGACGATGCAATTCGCAGGTGACATTGATGACAAATCGTCATTTCAAAAATGACATAAGCGCTATCGCGCCTTCGGCGTCGTGGGGGCAAAATAAAGTTGGTCCCCACCTTGGAAGTATCTCGACCGGCTCCCGAGTGGTTGTCTTCCATGAAATTGCAGCAAGCCTTGTGGTTGTAGTGTTTTGCATATACTAGGGAGTACATATGAAAGACGAGCGAGAAGCAAAATCAGGCTTGGCCAACAGCGATGAACACCAGGGGGTGGCCGGCGTTACGATGACTCGCCGCGGTCTATTCCGGTCAACTCTCGCCGCCGCGACGTCAGTGGCGCTAAACGGCGTCCAGGCCGCACCCGCTCCTACGTCGGCGGAGAGCAGGTCTCACACTCCGCGCGTCAACAATCTGGTTCGCCTATCGGTCACGATCAATGGAGTTGCGCATCGTGTAGAAGTGCGCTCCGACGTGACGTTGCTCGATCTGCTGCGGGAGCATTTGCACCTCACCGGTGCCAAGAAAGGCTGCAACCGCGGGGAGTGCGGCGCCTGCACTGTTATGCTGGACGGACGACGAGTCAACTCCTGTTTCGTTCTCGCAGCGACCCTGGAGGGCCGGCGCGTGACGACGGTCGAGGGACTCGCGACTGGCGATTCGTTGCATCCGGTGCAGCGTGCCTTCATAAAATGCGATGCCTTCCAGTGTGGGTTCTGCACGTCGGGGCAGATCATCTCTGCGGTCGGTTGCATTGCCGAGGGACACACGGGTTCCAACGTGGAAATCCGGGAGTGGATGAGCGGAAACCTCTGTCGATGTTCGGCCTATCCTCAAATCGCCGAGGCAGTCAAGACAGCTTCGGTCGAAATGCACGGAGGCGTCCATGGAACCGTTTGAATACGAGCGGGTATCGTCGACAGGTGAAGCACTCGCACTTGGCAGTTCCAGCGGCTCAGCGTTCCTCGCAGGTGGTACAGAGCTATTGAACTGGATGCGCATTGGAATCGAGAGGCCAACGAAGATCATTGATATCGGCCGGATTGAGGGTCTGTCGGAGATTCACCAGACACCGTCTGGCGGGCTGACCATCGGTGCGTTGTGCAAACTGAACGATATAGCGCAGCATCCACAGGTCATGCATGACTTTCCTGTCCTCTCGCAATCGATATTAAAGGCTGCATCGGCGCAAATTCGGAATCTGGCGACGATAGGTGGAAATCCGCTGCAACGTGTGCGATGTCCCTATTTCCGCGCGGATGAGCCGACACCCTGCAATAAACGCGTTGCGGGTTCGGGCTGTGCTGCGCTGCACGGTTTCAACGAGAAGCACGCCATTTTCGGCTGGACGGAGGACTGTGTGGCTGTACAGCCGTCTGACCCGGCGGTCTCGCTTGCAGCCCTCGATGCGGTATTCATAACCGACCGTCCGGAGGGCGGGCGGCGAATTGCGGCCCGTGATTTCCACGTGCTGCCGGGAGAAAGCCCGGCGGCGCACCACCGGCTCGGGAGCGGCGAGTTGATTACGGCGGTTGAACTGCCGAGGGCCTGGCCAAAGTCTGCATACCTGAAGATTCGCGAGCGCGAAAGCTACGAGTACGCGACCGTATCGACAGCCGTGGCGCTCGAACTCGACGGGGACGTTATCACCAACGCACGGATCGCGTTGGGTTCGGTGGCGATGCGACCATGGAGGCTGGACGAAACGGAGCGCAGACTGGTCGGTCAGCGTCTGGGCTCCGCAGGTATCAATGCAGCCGTCGACGCAGGTCTTGTCGACGCGCGCCCACTCTCGCGCAATGGCTATAAGGTTGTCATCGCACGCAACGCGGTATTGCGCACCATCGATACGGCAGCGAGGACATGATGAGCAATCTGGGTCAATCCATCCCCCGGCATGACGGCCCCATCAAGGTGACAGGTGCCGCGCTCTACGCGGGCGACCGGAACCTGCCGTCCCAACTCTATGCAGTGTTCGTCAATGCGGCGATTCCAGCAGGACGTGTCGTCTCGATAGAGACGGCCGCCGCCCTGGCACGAGTTGGAGTAGTCAGAGTGTTGAAGGCGTCCGATATGCCGCGGGTGCATCGAAAGCTGGACGAAATCAGTGTGCCGCCGCTTGCGACGCGATTCATTCCCATGCAATCGGACGACATCGTCTACGAGGGCCAGCCGGTTGCCATGGTGTTGGCTGAGAGTCTGCAGGCGGCTGAAGCGGGCGCTGCTGTTGTACGCGTGCGCTATGAAAAGCGCCCGTTTGTCGTACCTGACACCGCGCCCGCGGCAGACGTCGCTCCAGAGAAAGGTCACTATTCGAAAGCGAATGCACTCGAATTCCACAAGGGTGATGCCGCTGGGGCGATTGCGGGTGCTGCTTTCCGCGCAGGCGGTGAGTATACGCAACCCTCTCGTCATGGCAATCCAATGGAGCCTTGCGCCATTCTCGCGACTTGGGAGGGTGGGAGGCTGACTGTGTACGACGCGGTGCAGCATCTTCCGGCGGTGCAGAATACATTGGCGGCTGCATTTGGAATCGACAATTCCAAAGTCCGCGTTGTCGCCCCGCATACGGGTGGAGGGTTTGGCACCAAAGCCTTTGTATGGCCTCATGAAATCCTGGTCAGCATGGCGGCCCGTGTAGCGGGTCGGCCGGTCAAGATGGTACTCACCCGCCAGCAGCAATACGGGATGGTCGGCTATCAGCCTCAAATGACCCATGAAGTACACCTTGGCTCGGATTCTCACGGCAGGCTTCTCGGTATTAGCCATCAGTCCGTGAATGTGACAGGCACGACCGACGACTACGTGGAATTTGGTGCGGTACCCGCGAAGTCTTTCTACGCCTGCGAGAACATTTCTGCTACCCACCGGATCCGCCGCGGACACGTTGTATTGCCGACCTTTATGCGATCACCTTGGGATGGTCCAGGGTCCTGGGCACTTGGGTCGGCCATGGATGAACTGGCAAGATCGATAACCATGGATCCTCTCGATCTGAGATTGGCTAACTACACGGAGCTTGACCCGGAGAGCGGCAAACCGTGGTCGTCGAAAAAGCTTCGGGAGGCATACGATGAAGGTGCAAGACGCTTCGGGTGGCGTGAACGTCCGAAAGGCGGCTCGCTCGACGGTCATTGGCGCATCGGGTGCGGGATGGCGGACTGCAGCCAGGGGCAGGCACGGTTTCACTCAACCGCGAAGGTGAGGCTACGCGCGAACGGGACGGCTCAACTTGAATCAAGCTTCTGCGACATTGGCACGGGGCCTGCCACGGTGTTTCCTCAGATCGTTGCCGCCGTGCTCGGGTTGGACCCGGCGCAGGTGACGGCGTTATCGGGCGACACGAACCTGCCTTATGCCGGGCCCACTTACGGCTCAAGCACCACGATAAGCACGGGTGCCGCAGTTCAAAAGGCTGCACAGGATGTGCGGTCCAAACTGGCGAGACTCGCCGGCTGGCCCGCGGACCAGGTTTCGCTACAGGGCGGACGTGTCGCCTATGGCAGTACGTCGCGCACCATCCAGGACATACTGGGCGAAGCTGGCGTGGCTGAGCTCGCATCGGACGGCGCATTTGATTTACCTGGCAGCGCGCCGGTAGATATGGGCTCTCCTGGATTTCCCACGCGATCTTTCGGGGTCATCTTCGTAGAGGTCGGCGTTGATCCCGAACTGGGACTGCTGCGACTTCGCCGGGCAACAGGTGTCTATAGTGCGGGCCGAATCATCAACTCCATGACGTCCCGGTCACAAATGATTGGTGGCATTGTCTGGGGATGGGGTATGGCCGCCATGGAGGCCAGCCACTACGAGCCGACACTCGGGCGCTGGCTCGCAAAAGACCTCGCGGGCGTCCCCATTCCGGTGAACGCGGATATCCCCCCTGACATAGATGTGGCGTTTGTCGACGAATTTGACGCGAACTCCGGTCCGCTCGGTGCCAAGGGGATCGGTGAACTCGGTGCGACAGGTGTCGCAGCGGCCGTAGCGAATGCTGTATTCGACGCAATCGGAATACGTGTACGCGATCTGCCAATCACGCCTGACAAGCTCATCCAAACGTAACGCGGTGTGATGAGGCGCCTGGCCGGTCGAGAGTGCGGTGTGGGTGACAATTGACGCCTTCATCGACGCAGCTCCGCACGCGATCGCCCGGTTCACGGCCGAGGCTCACCATCCCTGACATTTCCCGCAATCAGGCGGCTGCTGCACTGCGGCGCCAGTCGAAACCCGCTTCCGGCAGATCAGGGAGAGCTAGTCGCCAACTGGAAGCGCCATCGGTCGAGATTCTGCGGAAGGTCCACCGTCGCTTTTTGTATGTCGCCTCGAATCAGGTGGCAGATAGTGAGTTGTCCCCTGAACGTCTCCAGTATTTGCACGAGCCTCACGCGCTCCGCGTGGCCTGAAAATCCCAAATCGAAATAGATGACGCGACGCCGGGTGTCGCCGGTCACAAGACTGTCGCCTCCGCCGCCGCCCGAACCGCCGGCAATGCCCATCGCCGGCACGTCGCGAATCGCCAGGTTCCACGAAAAGCCGTTCTCCCCAATCCACTTCCTCGCATCTTCATCGCTTTTCATCGCCTTGAGCGCGGCGGGCGGACTGTTGGTGTCGTCCGTCGCCATGAGATACCGGTACGAATGCCAGACCTTGAACGTGTTCGAGGTCGGCTTGAACGCGTACATGTCCTTGCTGACTTCGTCGACGAACATCCATTGCTGCGTCGGATCGTCGTAGCGGAACCACTCGATGCGCTCGTTCCATTGCAGCACCGGACTGTCGATTTCCGTACCCGCCAACTTGCCAAACGTACGCGGCTTCACGTTGATGCGAAAGCTCAGGTCGAAGTGATGACCGGCAGGTTCGGTCGAAAGGCGGCCTCCGACCGTGGTAATTCTCTCGTACGGAATCGACAATTTTTCGATAGTCATTTTCGTTTTCATCACATCTCCGGCTTGCGGTTTGTTCATGTGCCAAGAACAACCGGGCAGGGCTTCTTATTCCGTCGTTTGTCGCCAGGGGAGATTTCAAAGCGAAGTGGAATAGATCGCAATGACGAGGTGTTGTGTCAGCAGCCCGGGTGCACCGGTCGACTGCACAACAACAGGTTCAGACATGCTCAAATGCTTCATTTCCGGGCGGCAGAAGATGGTTTTCCTTGCACCTCATGACCGGTCATATTAATTCGGATAACTACGTTTAAAAACAGATGGAATAGACGGATCTTTTCGCGTGTTGTCTGTAGCAAGCAGCAAATGAACCGACTACCTGAGCTCCATGCGCAATGCAGACCATGAAAACTGAATTCATCGCTCACCAGGATTGGACGAGATGGCTGGACGCGCTGTCGGATGAAGCGCCGTGCGGACCCGATCTCGAATATGACCAGGAATTCCACGAACTTGAAGAGGCCGTTGGCGGTCGTCCTGAAGCGGAATATGGCGCCACGCTCGTCGCCGCTGTACCGCCCGACTGGGTATCAGCGGACGCCTTGTGCCTGGATTTGATGGAGCGCACGCGAGACCTGCGCGTGGTCGGATGGCTTGCACGGGCGCGGCTGGCCCGCGAGGGTATTGCAGGCCTCGCTGATTGCCTCGCGCTCGCAGCGACGCTCCTCGAGCGTCACTGGGACCACGTGCATCCGCAAGTCGACGCGAGCGACGGCAACGATCCGACCGTGCGGATCAACGCACTCGCCGCATTCGTGGATGCAACCGGTCTGCTCGCCAATCTCATGGATTGCCGGCTCGTGCCACATGACGTACCTGTCACCTTGCGCGAGTGGTCGTACGCGAACGGCGAGTCCGTTGCCGCCGACGGGCGCGTGGTCATGAACCTTTCGGAGATCGAAGCGGCCGCTGCCTCGTCGCCCGAAGAAGCAATGCGCGCGAAGACCGCATCCGACACAGCACTCGCCAACGCCGTGTTGCTCGAAAGCGTGTTGACGGAGCGCGTGGGCGTGACGCAGGCGCTCGATCTGGACGCGCTCAAGACCCTGCTTCGCCGGGCGGGGGCGCTGCTGGGCGGATGCCTGAAGCAGCACGGCGTCACGCCGGACGCGGCCGCGCCGGTCGACGATCGCGCAATTGAAGTGCGGCCCACGGCGGCGGGTGAGGTTATCTCGAGCCGCGCCGACGTCGCCGCGACGCTGGATCGCCTGTGCGCGTACTACGCCAGGCACGAGCCCGCGAGCCCGGTGCCGCTCCTGCTAGGACGTGCACGCAGCCTGATCGACAAGTCGTTCGTCGATCTGCTCAAGGAACTCGCACCGGAGGGGCTCGCGCAATTGACACAGGTGATCGGAACGGCCGCCGCCGATGTGCCGGCCAACTGAATCGAATCGCTTCACATCACATCACATCACATCGTTTTCACTGAGGAGGATCACAGGATGGCCAAGGAAAGCAGTCAGAAATTCATTGCGCGCAATCGCGCGCCGCGCGTGCAGATCGAATACGACGTCGAAGTCTACGGCTCGGAGAAGAAGGTGAATCTGCCGTTCGTGATGGGCGTGCTGTCGGACTTGTCCGGTCAGGCGCAAGAGCCGTTGCCGCCGGTCTCCGAGCGCAAGTTTGTCGAGATCGATATCGACAACTTCGACGAGCGGCTCCGCTCGATGAAGCCGCGCGTCGCGATGCACGTCGACAACACGTTGACGGGCGAAGGAAAGATCGGCGTCGACATGACCTTCGAGAGCATGGACGACTTCTCGCCGGCTGCGATCGCCCGCAAGGTCGAGCCGCTTGCGAAGCTGCTGGAGGCGCGCAGCCAGCTCCAGAACCTGCTCACCTACATGGACGGCAAGACCGACGCCGAGAAGCTCGTCGGTCAGCTGCTTGAAGACCCGGCGCTGTTGAGCGCGCTCGCCGCCGCACCGAAGCCGCTGGCGAGCGAATCCGACAATTTCGGCCATTCCAACGATTCCGCCGATTCCACCGATTCCGAATAAAGGAGCCACGATGGCAGATACCAACCTGGAGCAATCCACGAGCGCGCAGCAGCCGGCCGCGCAGCAGATCGACGACACGAGTTCATCCGGCGAGTTTCAGAAGCTGCTGCAAAAGGCGTTTCGCCCGCGCACCGACAAGGCCCGCGAGGCCGTCGAAAACGCGGTGCGCACGCTGGCGGAACAGGCGTTGCTCGACACGCAACGGGTGTCGGACGATGCGCTTGCGAGCATCGAATCGTTGATTGCGAAGATCGATGAAAAGCTCAGCGCGCAGATCAACGTGATCCTCCACACCGATGAATTCCAGCAACTGGAGAGCGCATGGCGCGGCCTGCACTATCTGGTCACGAATACCGAAAGCGACGAAAGCCTGAAGCTGCGGGTGATGAATATCTCGAAGCGTGATCTGCATCGCTCGTTGAGAAAATATAAAGGCGTGGCGTGGGATCAGAGTCCGCTTTTCAAGAAGCTCTACGAAGAGGAATACGGCCAGTTCGGCGGCGAGCCATACGGCGCGCTGGTCGCGGACTACTACTTCGACAACAGCGCCCCCGATGTCGATTTCCTGACCCAGATGGGCAAGATCTCCGCGGCGGCGCATGCGCCTTTCATCGCGGGCGCGGACCCCGCCGTGATGCTGATGGATTCATGGCAGGAACTCGCGAACCCGCGCGATCTGACGAAGATATTCCAGACGCCCGAACACGCCGCCTGGCGCTCGCTGCGCGACTCCGAAGATTCGCGCTATATCGGTCTCGCCATGCCGCGCTTTCTCGCGCGCCTGCCGTATGGAGCGAAGACAAGCCCGGTCGAGGAATTCGACTTCGAGGAAGACACCGCGGGCACCGATGCATCCCGGTACGCATGGTCGAATGCCGCATACGCGATGGCGGTCAACATCAACCGCTCGTTCAAGACCTATGGCTGGTGTTCGCGCATTCGCGGTATCGAGTCGGGCGGCGCGGTGGAGAACCTGCCGGTGCACGCCTTCCCCACCGATGACGGTGGCGTCGACATGAAATGCCCGACCGAAATAGCGATCAGCGACCGGCGCGAAGCTGAACTCGCGAAGAACGGCTTCATGCCGCTGGTTCACAAGAAGAACTCGGATTTTGCGGCCTTTATCGGCGCGCAGTCGCTGAACAAGCCGATCGAATATGAAGATCCGGATGCGACCGCAAACGCGAATCTGGCCGCCCGGCTGCCGTACCTCTTCGCATGCAGCCGTTTCGCGCATTACCTCAAGTGCATCGCGCGCGACAAGGTTGGCAGCTTCAAGGAAAAGGACGACATGCAGCGTTGGCTGCAGGACTGGATTCTTCAGTATGTCGACGGCGACCCCGCGAACTCGTCGGAAGAGACCAAGGCCCGTCGTCCGCTCGCGGCGGCGGAAGTCGTGGTCGAGGAAGTCGAAGGTAATCCGGGGTACTACACATCGAAATTCTTTCTGCGTCCGCATTATCAGCTCGAAGGGCTGACCGTGTCGCTGCGGCTCGTCTCGAAGCTGCCGTCGGCAAAGGCCGCCTGACACACGCAAGCACTCGATTCTTTCCACTGCAGTCATCTACATAGGAATACATCATGGCAGTCGATATTTTTCTGGACCTGGGCACCGTCAAGGGCGAATCGCTCGATTCGACTCACAAGGACGAAATCGATGTGCTCTCGTGGAGCTGGGGTCTCTCCCAGTCGGGCACGATGCATCTTGGCACGGGCGGCGGAGGCGGCAAGGTGGCGGTCCACGATCTGTCGGTCACCAAGTACACCGACCGGGCCTCGCCGTCGATCATCTCGGCCTGTTCGACCGGCAAGCATTTTCCGACCGGCAAGCTCACGGTGCGCAAGGCCGGCGGCACGAAACCGCTGGAGTACTACACGATCGAACTGGAGAAGGTCCTGGTGACGAACTATTCGACCGGCGGCTCGGATGGCGAGGACCGCTTCACTGAAACCGTGACGCTCAACTTCGAGAAGTTCCACGTGACTTATCAGCAGCAAGACCCGACCTCGGGCTCGGCGTTGGGCGGTGTCGTCGAGAGCAAGTGGAACATCCCCGCGAACGCGACGGCTTAAGCGAACCATGCGCCTGAAAAACGCCGAACGTGTGCAGCCTTCGCTGCTGGAGAGGCTGACCGACCACGAGCCCGACGCCACGCGCGAAGTGCGCGAGCACCGGTCGAGTTCGGCGCGCTCGCTGCGCCGGAGCGTCATGCGCGATCTCGGCTGGCTGCTCAATGCGCAGGGAATCTCGTCGTCGCAGGATGTTGCCCGCTATCCGGGTGTCGCGGAATCGGTGCTGAATTTCGGCTTTTCCGATCTCGTGGGCAAGAGCGCATCGAATGTTGATGTCGGGCGGATCGAACGCCTGATGGCCGACGCGATCCGCGCGTTCGAGCCACGCATCCTGCCCGGCACGCTGCGCGTTCGCGCAATCCAGACAGGCACGGCTGACGAAATGAGCGGCCAGCACAACGCGATTGCGTTCATCGTCGAAGGCGATCTTCATGCGCATCCCGTGCCGGAGCGCCTCTATCTGCGCACCGAACTCGACCTCGAAGCGGGCAAGGTCGAGGTCTCGGAAGGGACGCGCGCATGACCCGGCCGACGCGTCGTTGCATCGAAGCCATATTAGGGAATTCCACGTCATGAACCCGGACCTGATTCAGTACTATAGCGAGGAGCTTCAGCACGTCCGCGAGATGGGCGGCGAGTTCGCGAAGACGTTTCCGAAGATCGCGAGCCGGCTCGGGCTGGAAGGCTTCGAGTGCGCCGATCCCTACGTGGAGCGGCTGCTGGAAGGCTTCGGCTTTCTCGCTGCGCGCGTGCAGATGAAGATCGCCGCCGAGTTCCCGCGTTTCACGCAGCATCTGGCCGAGCTGGTCTACCCGCATTACCTCGCGCCTACGCCGGCGATGACAATCGTCGAAATACGGCCCGACATGACGCACCCGGCGCTCGCGGATGGCGTGGCGATTCCGCGCGGCACGGCGCTTTTCGGCAGGCTCGACGGAGAGCGCTCCACGCGCTGCGAATTCCGCACCGCGCATGCGCTCACGCTGTCTCCGATCGAGCTCGTCGAGGCGCGTCTCTTTACGTATAGCGGCACGCTGTCCGGCGTCGATGCAACGCTGCCGCATGGCGTGAAGGCCGGCCTGCGCGTCAAGCTGCGCGCGCTGAACAAGCTGAAGATCAGGGACGTCGCACTCGATCATCTGCCGATCCATCTGCGCGGTGGCGAAGGTCTGGCCGCGCGGCTGTATGAATTGCTGCTGGGCTCGGCGCTCGGCGTGGCGCTGCCCGATGCGGTATTGCCGCCCTCGGCCCTGCGCCCGCTCGGACTCTCCGATGACGAAGCCTTGTTGCCCGTCAGCGAGCAGTCGTTTCCCGGATATCGCTTGCTACAAGAGTATTTTGCGTTCGCGCAGCGCTTCATGTTCATTGGTATCGACGGGTTGCGCGTGCATTTTCAGCGCTGCGAGCACGATGAAATCGAGTTGATCGTGCTGCTGTCGAAGATCGACCCGGCGCTCGAACAGCTCGTCGATGAGGCCAATTTCGCGCTGCATTGCACGCCCGCGATCAACCTGTTCGCGCGGCGCACCGATCGCATTGCGGTCACGGGTGAGCAATTCGAGCATCACGTTGTGGTGGATCGCACGCGGCCGAGGGACTTCGAGGTGTACCACGTGGAAAGCGTCACCGGTTATCGGTCTGGAGGCGGCGGGCAGATCGAGTTTCAGCCGTTCTATCGCGCACGGGATCTGGGCAACGACGAGCACGGGCACGCCTTCTATCAGGTACGACGCGAAAAGCGGCTGCTGCCCGCGCAACAAGGCGAGCGTGGCGCACGTTCGTCCTATACAGGTAGCGAGACCTATCTCGCGCTGGTCGATACGCATCATGCGCCGTATCCGGCCGACCTTCATCAGTTGGGCCTGAGCGTGCTGTGCACGAATCGCGACCTGACGCTGACCATGCCACGCGGGCAGGGCGAGACGGACTTCACGCTCGAACTCGAGGCGCCCGTGTCGAGCGTGCGATGCATCGGCGGTCCGAGCCGTCCGTTGCCTTCCTATGCGGAAGGACCGGTCGCGTGGCGTCTGTTGAGCCATCTGTCGCTCAACTATGCGTCGCTCGTGGACGATGCCGACGGCAGCGGCGCACGCGCCATGCGCGATCTCCTCGGGCTGTACGCGCCTATCAACGACAGCGCGGCGGCGCGGCAGATCGAGGGCGTGCGCTCTATCCGTTCAGTGCCGGTCACGCGGCGCTTGCCCTCGCGAGGACCGATCGTGTTCGGCCGCGGCCTCGCGATCGAGGTGCTGCTCGACGAGAACGGTTTTGAAGGCGCGGGCGCATTCCTGTTCGGCGCGGTGCTCGCCCGGTTTTTCACGCAGTACGTGTCAATGAATTCATTCACCGAAACGGTCGTGTCCAGCGCGACGCGCGGTGAACTCATGCGCTGGGCGCCGGGGAGCGGGCAATGCCGGACGCTCTGACCTTGCTCGAACGTTTCTCGACCGACGCGAACCGCTTCGACTTCTTTCAGGCGGTACGTCTTGTCGAATGTGCGCATCCTGGCTTGCCGCGCGTCGGTTCGTCGCTGCGTCCGCGTGAAGATGCCGTGCGCTTCGGTCAGGAACCCGAACTGATTTTTTTCCCGACCACGCTGCGTCATTACATGACCACGGGCGAGACCGCGCCGAAATTCGTCGTCAATTTCTTCGGCTTGCTCGGACCGAACGGCCCGATGCCCACGCATCTGACCGAATACGTTCGTGACCGCGTGCGCAACGCAGGCGATCCAACCTTCGCGCGCTTTCTCGACGTCTTTCATCATCGGATGGTGTCGCTGTTCTATCGAGTGTGGGCGGTGGCGCAGCCGGTCGTGAGTCTCGATCGCGACAACGGTGACCGCTTTTCCGCCTATGTCGGCACGACCTTCGGTCTTGGCGAGCCTGCGCTGCGCAACCGCGATACCGTGCCCGATTTCGCCAAGCTGCACTTCGCTGGACTGCTCGCCGGCGGGACGCGTCACGCAGCGGGTTTGCGGCTCGTCCTGTCGCGCTTCTTCGGGCTGCCGGTCGATGTGGTCGAAAACGTCGGTCACTGGATGAATTTGCCCGCGGGTTCGATGAGCCGTCTGGGTACGCGCGACGAAAGCGCGCGACTGGGCGTCGGCACGATGCTCGGCGCGCGCGTCTTCGACCGCCAGCACAAGTTCCGCGTGGTGCTCGGGCCGCTTTCGCTGCGCGACTATCAGCGCTTCCTTCCGGGCGGTGCGAGCCTCGCGCGCCTGACGGACTGGGTACGCCTCTACGTGCGCGATCCGCTCGACTGGGACGTCAATCTCCAGTTGCGACAGCCCGAAGTACCACGCCTCGCGCTCGGCGGCAGTCAGCGTCTGGGCTACACCACCTGGCTGCATGCTCGCGCGGCGACCTCCGACGCGCGGCAACTGATGCTCAAACCACCTACCTCACATCATGCAAAGGACTAGTTCAATGGCAGACATCAGCCGCGCCGTCATGTTCGGCAAACTCGACACGCTCAGCTTTCGCGCGATGGAAAGCGCGACCACGTTCTGCCGGCTTCGCGGCAATCCGTATGTGGAGGTCGTGCACTGGCTGCATCAGGTATTGCAGTTGCCGGATTCGGACCTGCATCGCGTGGTCCGGCATTTCGGCATCGAGATCGCCATGCTAGCGCGCGACTTGACCGATGCACTTGATCGTCTCCCGCGCGGCTCGACGTCGATCACGGATATCTCCTCGCAGTTGGAGGAAGCCGTCGAGCGCGGCTGGGTCTATGGCTCGCTGCTTTTCGACGTGCAAAAGGTCCGCAGCGCGCATGTGCTGATCGGGGCGCTGCAGACGCCCGCATTGCGTAACGCGCTACGCGGCATCTCGCGCGAATTCGATCGTGTGAAGCTCGACGAACTCGCCGACAATTTCGCCAGCGTGCTCGACGGTTCGCCGGAAGCGGCACTTGAGTCCGCCGCGACTCGCCCGCTGAACACGCTGAACACGCTGAACACGCCACGCGGCACGCAGGACGCGTTACAGCGTTTCACGATCGACCTGACGGAACAAGCGCGCGCGGGCAAGCTGGATCCGATCGTCGGCCGCGACGACGAGATTCGTCAGGTTATCGACATTCTCATGCGCCGGCGGCAGAACAATCCGCTGCTTGCGGGCGAGGCCGGTGTAGGCAAGACGGCCGTGGTGGAGGGGCTCGCGCATCGCATCGTGGCGGGTGATGTACCGCCCGCGCTGCGCGATGTGACGCTGCGCACGCTCGATGTCGCGCTGCTCCAGGCCGGCGCGGGCGTGAAGGGCGAATTCGAAGCGCGCTTGCGCCAGGTGCTGGAGGAAGTGCAGTCTGCTGAGCGAGCGGTGATCCTCTTCATCGACGAAGCGCACACGTTGATTGGCGCGGGCGGTGCGGCCGGCACGGGCGATGCCGCGAACCTGCTGAAGCCGGCGCTCGCGCGCGGCAGTGTGCGCACGATCGCGGCGACCACGTGGTCGGAGTATCGGCGGCATATCGAGAAGGACCCGGCGCTCACGCGGCGCTTTCAGGTCGTACAGGTCCGCGAGCCCGACGAGGCGCGCGCGGTCACGATGATGCGCGGCATCGCGCTCGCGCTGGAGGCGCATCATGGCGTGCAAATTCTCGACGAGGCCGTCGAGGCGGCCGTGCGGCTTTCGCATCGGTATCTTCCCGCGCGGCAGTTGCCCGACAAGTCCGTGAGCCTGCTCGATACGGCATGCGCCCGCGTCGCGGTCAGTCAGCACGCCACGCCGCCGGAGGTGGACGATGCCAGGAAGCGCATCGAGGCGCTAAATACGGAACTCGAAGTGATCAAGCGCGAAGGTGCAATCGGTATCGACACGACTGCGCGTCACGCGGCCGCTTCGGCAGCGTTGCAGCGCGAAACGGAACGCCTCGCCGAACTCGATGCGCGCTGGCACATCGAGCGCGAGATGGTGAAGGACATCCTCGCCCGTCGCGCTCAGCTTCGCGAGGGTGCGCCCGATGCCGATCTCGCCGCGCTACGCGAGCAGCAAGCGCTCCTCGCGCAACATCAAGGCGACGCGCCGCTGATCCTGCCGGGCGTCGACCGTCATGCGGTAGCGGCAGTCGTTCAGGACTGGACCGGCGTGCCCGTGCTGAACATGCTGAAGAATGAAATCGGCAACGTGTTGCGGCTGAACGAACTGCTCGATGGCCGCATCATCGGCCAGCAGCACGCGACGCAGATGATCGCCCGGCGCGTGCAGACTTCGCGCGCGGGGTTGGACAATCCCGACAAGCCCGTGGGCGTATTCCTGCTCGCCGGCACGTCCGGCGTCGGCAAGACCGAAACCGCTCTGGCGCTGGCCGATGTGTTGTACGGCGGCGAGCATAACCTGATCACGATCAACATGAGCGAGTATCAGGAAGCGCACACGGTCTCGCTGTTGAAAGGCGCGCCGCCCGGCTATGTCGGCTTCGGCGAAGGCGGCGTGCTGACTGAAGCCGTGCGCCGCCGCCCGCATAGCGTCGTGTTGCTCGATGAAGTCGAGAAGGCGCATCCCGACGTACACGAACTGTTCTTCCAGGTCTTCGACAAGGGCCGGATGGAAGACAGCGAAGGCCGCTCCATCGACTTTCGCAATACGCTGATCCTGTTGACCACGAACGCGGGCACCGACCGCATTGCCGAGCTGTGTCGCGATCCGCTCGACTGGCCGCCGATTGAAGTCATCGAACAGGAACTGCACGCGCAATTGCTGCACACGTTCCCGCCCGCGTTGCTCGGGCGTTTGGTGACGATCCCGTATTACCCGCTCTCCGACGACATGCTGCGCGCGATCATCCGCCTGCAACTAGGGCGCGTGGCCGACCGCGTGACACGCACGCATCAGGTGCCGTTCACCTACGACGAAGCCGTCATCGCGCAGATTGCGCTGCGGTGCACGCGCCTCGACAGCGGCGGCCGCATGATCGACGCGATTCTCACCAACAGCGTGCTGCCGCGCATCAGCACCGAGTTCCTGTCCCGTGTGATCGACGGCAGGACGCTCGCGCTCGTGCACGTCGGCGTCGAGCAAGAGGAGTTCACCTATGCCTTCGACTAGCACGCGCCATGTGCGCATGCAGTGCGCGGCGCTCGGCGATGAGGCCATCTTCCTGCGGATGTCCGCGAGCGAAGCACTGGGTCGCCTGAGCCGCTTCGAGCTTGTGTTCCTGAGCACGCGCAACGATATCGACCCGGGCGCGGTGCTGGGAGAGAACCTGTCCGTCACGCTCGACTATCCCGCTGGCGGCGAGCGCCAGTTCAACGGCATTGTGACGACGCTGCGTCTGATCGCACCAGGCGACACCACTCGCAACCGCATGGCGCGCTACGACGCGGTCGTACACCCGCGGCTCTGGCTGCTCACGCAGGCGTCGCATAGACGGTTCTTTTATCAACGCACGGTCCCGCAGATCGTCGCGCAGGTGCTGGAGTCGTTTGACATCGACTTTCGCAATGCCTGCACCGCGAGCGATCCGGCGCTCGAGCATTGCGTGCAATATCGCGAGACCGATTTCGATTTCGTCAGCCGGCTTCTGGAGCGCGAAGGCATCCACTATTTCTTCGAGCACGCGGGCGGCAAGCACACGCTCGTGCTCACGGATTCCAGCTCGGAGCATCGGCCGATAGCACACTATGAGTCGGTTCCGTTTCAGGCCTGGGACACGCCCGATCAGGACGAAGAATGCGTGTACGGATGGATGTCAGGTGCGATGCTCCAGACCGGCCGCTACGAAGTGAACGACTACGACTTCGAGAAGGCCTCGGTCAGCAACAGCGAAGGCATGGTCGCGCGGGCGACGCGCAGCGCGCCTTTCGATCCGCCACGTTATCTGATGCAGGAACACCTGACGGGGCACGTCAAGGCGGGCGATGGAGAACGGCTTGCCCGCGTCAACGTCGAGATTCATCAGGCGCAGAACGATGCCATCGAAGGGCGCTCCACGTCCCGCGGCATGACGGCGGGC
The DNA here is from genome assembly GCF_028292365.1 of Caballeronia sp. Lineage (GTDB taxonomy): Bacteria > Pseudomonadota > Gammaproteobacteria > Burkholderiales > Burkholderiaceae > Caballeronia. Next base: position 20,781 of record NZ_JAQGMM010000069.1, on the reverse strand, counting down.
GGACTCTTCCGGCTGCGGGATCATCCGGGCGGCGCGCAGAACCGCCAGTACCTCGTGATCGAGAATCGAGCGGAGATTGTTTCGGATGCCTATGTGTCGACAAGCGATTCCACACTACCCGTCTTCGATTGCAGCTTCCGCGCCATTCGCGGCGACAACACGTTCCGCTCCCCGAGGACCACGCCGGTTCCGCGCGTGGCGGGGCCAGAGACGGCCGTCGTGATCGGTCCGCCTGGCGAGGAGATCCTCACGGACCAGTACGGCCGGGTGAAGGTGCAGTTTCACTGGGAGCAGCTTGCGCAGCCGGACAGCGCGAAGCGCCTCGACCGCTGCTGGGTGCGTGTCGCGCAAAGCTGGGCGAACCGGCGCTGGGGCACGATGTTCCTGCCGCGCGTCGGGCAGGAGGTGCTGGTCGAGTTCATCGAGGGCGATCCAGACCGGCCGGTCATCACGGGCGCGGTCTACAACTCGACGAACATGCCACCGTACGAGCTGCCTGCCGGGAGCGCGGTATCGACGTTGAAGAGCCAGTCCACCAAGGGGGGCAATGGCTACAACGAGGTGCGCTTCGACGACCGCAAGGGCGACGAGCAATTGTTCTTTCACGCGGAGCGCGATCACGAGACCTGGGTCCGGCACGACGCGCTGATGAACGTATCCGGCGAGCGGCACGTGCGCATCGACGGAAACGAATTCCGCGAGACGCGCGGCACGCGCAACGACGCGGTGCGCGGCAGCAGCAAGTCCAGCGTGCTTGGCAGCGTGTCGGCCGCGACCATGACCACGCACAACCAGTTCGTCGGCGAAGCCTATGCGCTCAACGCGGGCGTGGCAGTGCAGATCAAGGCGGGTGTGGCGGTCGAGATCGAGTCGAGCGCGACTATCGCGCTGCGGGCCGGGGCGTCGTACATCCTCATCGGTCCTGAAACGATCGAGATGTCGAGCTTGCCGATTCCGCTCGGCCCCGGCGTTCCCCCCGTGCCGCTCACGACACCGCCACCGCCGCCCACGCCGCCGCGCGACGCCGACGACGGCACGCGCAAGGTCCGCAAATAGGAGAACCCGATGACATTGACATTGACCGTGCAAAGCGGCGAGGGCGCATCGCCGAGCACCATCGAGATCGAAGACGAGAGCGCCACGCTCGGCCGGGGACCGGATTGCACGATGGTGCTGACCGACGGGCAACGCGGCATCTCGCGTATCCAGGCGCGCATCGAGCGGCGTGAGAACGCGTATGTGCTCGTCGATGCCGGCAGCAATCCGACGCTGCTCAACGAGCGTGTGCTGGACGGCACGCACGAGGCGCCGCTTGCGCAGGGCGACCGTCTGAGGATCGGCGCGTATACGCTCGTTGTGTCGGTGATGGGTGAGGAGGATGACCGCTTCGCGGTCGACGAAACCATCATGACGCAATCGTTGCCCGACGCGCGGCCGCCCGCGAGCTCGTGGGATAAACCGGGTACGCCGAACACACCGGGTACGCCGGAGTTCGAAGCGCAGCCGCCCGCACCCCTGATCCCCGACGACTGGAACGGCCCGCACGATGCGGCGCCAGCCGATGAAGCGGACGCACTTTTCCTGCCGGATCCGCTGGCCGCGACCCCGCTTTTGCGCGAGCCCGGACACTTTCGCGGCGATGCCGATCAGGCGCTGATCGACGCGCTCAGTCCCCGCGATCCGCTGCGCGATATCGGCGCGCGTGCGGTGGAGAAGTCCGTGCTGTTGTCGCGAAGCTTCGAACATGTGTCGCCGGAACAGGCTGTGTCGGCGATGCCCGCGGTGCCGGAGCCGCCTCCGTTCGCGCGGAATGACGATATGCCTGGCCTGCCTTTGCCGAGACCCGACGTCGCGTCGATACCATCGCGCTCGCCGATTCATGAAGCGCGGGATCACCACATCGATCAAGCCGCGCTGATCGATGCGCTGATCGAAGGGCTCGGCATTGAGCCCTCCGCCGTGAGCGATGTCGAGCCTGCGGACCTTGCACGCCTTGTGGGCGCGATGCTGCGCGAAGCGACGCAAGGCGCCATGGCGACCTTGCGCTCGCGCGCCATGACCAAGCGCGAGACGCGCATGGCGATGACGATGATCGAAGAGCGCGACAACAACCCGCTCAAGTTCTTCCCCGATGCCGATCGGGCGCTCGCGCAAATGCTCGGCGCGCGCGACAACGGCTATCTGCCGCCGCAGGAGGCCATGCGCGCGGCGTTCCGCGATATCCAGACGCACGAACTCGCGATGGTCGCGGGCATGCGCGCGGCGCTCGCCCACGCGATGGAGCGCATCGATCCGGCGGCCATCGAACGTTCGCTCGAGCCGCCGCGCGGTCTCGACGCGCTCATCGGCAATCGCCCCAGGCGGTTGTGGCAGCGCTTCGTCGAGACCTGGGAACACGTGGCGCGCGACGCGGACGACGCAGGCGATGACATCCAGCGTAGTTTCGGCGAGCCGTTCAGCCGTGCCTATCAGGCGCAGCTCGACGCACTGCACTCCTCAAAAGGCTGACGCCATGTATTGGAACAACAAGGTTATCTGGTCGGAGGGCATGTTCCTTCAGCCGCAGCATCTGCAGCAGCACGACCGCCACGTCGAGACGCAGCTCGAAGGCCGCGCAGGCGGTCTGCGCGCATATGGCTGGGGTTTCACGAAGCTGGAGCTCGACGAGGCGCTCCTGAAGCTCGGCAAGCTCGCGCTGCGTGCGGCTGCGGGCGTGTTGCCCGACGGCACGCCGTTCAACCTGCCTGCCGACGGCGATTTGCCCGTGCCGCTCGATATTCCGGAAGGCACGTCGAACCAACTGGTCGTGCTGGCGTTGCCGGTGCGCCGGCCGGGTGCGCCGGAGTCCGGAGGCCCGGACAACGTGGAGAATCTCGCCCGCTACGACACCGGCGATGTCGAGGTTCACGACAGCAACGACCCGGATGCACTGGCCACGTTGTTGCAGATCGGCAAGCTGCGCCTGCGTCTCGCGCTCGAACCCGACGTGGCGAACGCGCACGCGTATGCCGGCGTCGCGCGCGTGACCGAACGCTTGAGCGACTCGCGCATCCTGCTCGACGGCGACTATTGCCCGCCGTGCCTCGACTATCGCGTCGCGGACGGGCTCGCGCGCTTCGCGGCGGAACTGAACGGCCTCTTGCAGCAACGCGCGGAAGCGCTCGCGGGCAGGCTTTCTCAGCCCGATGGCGCGGGCATGGCGGAGATTTCGGACTTCCTGCTGCTGCAGATCGTCAACCGCGCACAGCCGCTCGTTATGCATTTCGGCGCGATGACCGGCCTGCATCCCGAAGCGCTGTATCAGGCGAGCGTTGCGCTCGCCGGCGAGCTTGCGACCTTCAGCCAGCGCGACCGGCGGCCGCCTCTGTTTCCGGCGTACCGTCACGAGCGTCTGAAGGAAACCTTCGCGCCGGTCATCGACGCGTTACGGCTTGCGTTGAGCCGCGTGGCGGACCCGCAGGTCGTGTCGATCCCGCTTGAGGAGCGCAAATACGGCTTGCGCGTCGCGCAGGTCGGGGATCGCTCGCTCTTCACGAGCGCGACGTTCGTGCTCGCGGTGCGGGCGCAAGTGCCCACCGAGACGCTGCTCTCGGCGTTCGGGAGCCAGGTGAAGATTGGCAGCATCGAGAAGATCCGCGATCTCGTCAATCTGCAGTTGCCCGGCATTGTGTTGCGTGCGCTGCCAGTGGCTCCGCGGCAATTGCCGTTTCACGCGGGCTACACCTATTTCGAACTCGACGACAAGAGCGATGCCTGGGCTTCGCTCGGTTCATCGGCGGGAATGGCACTGCACGTGGCGGGCGAATTCCCCGGGCTCGCGATGGAATGCTGGGCCATTCGCCGCTGACCGTGCCAACGACGCTACGCCATAAGGTGGTGAAATAAGGATACCGAAATGACCAACGACACCGATCCGACACTTGACGACGCGGATTTTCTCGACACCGCGCGCACCATCAGAATGCCGACGCCGGGCCGTGGGCGCGAACGAGAGCGCAACTCCGCCAAGCCCGATGCGAGGCTGCAAGGCAGGCGGGAAGCGCTCACACCGCTCACACCGCTCGCGCCTCTCGATCCTTCGCTAGCCGGACGCAATCCGCTTTTGCGGGCGGCCAATCCGCTCCTTGAACTCGCGTTGCCGCTGCGGCGGCTCACGACGCATCCGGACCTCGACGGCTTGCGCACGCAACTGATCCAGATGATGCGCCGCTTCGAAGCCGATGGCCGCGCCTTCGGCGTGCCCGATGCGCAACTCGGCCCCGCGCGCTATTGCCTGTGCACGTTCATCGACGAGTCGATCGCGGCGACGCCGTGGGGCGCGGGCGTGTGGGGACGGCGCAGCCTGCTCGTGACGTTTCATAACGAAGCATCGGGTGGCGAACGGCTCTTCGTGATCCTGCAGCGCCTCGTGCAGACCCCGGCAGTCGACATCGACATGCTCGAGCTGATCTACGTGATGCTCGCGCTTGGCTTCGACGGACGCTACCGGCTAATCGATGGCGGCAAGACGCAGCTCGACGTGATCCGCGAGCGGCTCGAGCAGATGATCCGCACGCAGCGCGGCACGATCGAACGCGCGCTCTCGCCGCACTGGCAGCCCGCGGCGCGCGAGCGCAAGCGGCTGCTGCAGTTCGTGCCGCTGTGGGTCGCGTTGGCGCTAGCCGGGGCCGTCCTGATGGCAGCGAGCCTCGTGCTCGGCATTCGCATCAACGACTTCTCCGACCCGGTCTTCGCCTCCATGCGCGCGATTCGCGTCGCGCCCGCGCCGGTGCTGGCAGCGAAGACGAGCGCCGCGCCCAGGGTCTCGGCGGCGCTCGCCGGATTCCTTGCGCCGGAGATCGCGCAAGGACTCGTCTCGGTCAGCGAGTCCGCCGACCGGACCACCGTGACGATCAACAACTCGGCCGAAGGCACGCAGCTCTTCGCATCGGGCAGCGCGGAGCTCGACGCGCACTTCGCGCCGTTGATGCAGCGCATTGCGCAGGCCTTGCAGGACAAGCCCGGCAACATTGTCGTGATCGGGCATACGGACAACCAGCGCATCGTGTCGGCGCGGTTCCCGTCCAACGTCGCGCTGTCGCAGGCACGCGCGGACACGGTGCGGGCCATCATCGCCGCGAAGCTGGAGACGCCTTCGCGCGTCACGGCCGAAGGCCGCGGCGACACTGAACCGGTTGCATCGAATGACAGCCCGGCCGGACGCGCGAGGAACCGGCGCGTGACCATCGACATTCTTTCGCCAGGAGCAGCGCCATGAAGTGGTTGAGCGGATTGAAGAGACCGGCAGCGCTATCGCTTGCCGGCGTGCTGGCGCTGTCGGCGCTCGTGTGGTTCGAAGGTCCATTGTTCGCATTCGATGGCCACGCGCCGCTCGAAAGCGAATCGCGCCGCTGGACAGCCGTTGCGCTCATCTTCGCGTGCTGGGCGCTATGGTGGGGCATACGCTTTGTGAAGACGCGCATCGCGAGCTCGAACTTTGTGCGCGGGCTCGTCGCCGATGCGCTCGATCCGGCGAATCGCGAGCCAAGTCCCGCGCGCAAGGCCGCGGCTGCCGACCTCGCGATCTTGCGCACGCGCTTCGAAGAGGCCATGAAAACGCTTCGGCACGTGCAGGGGTCGTCGGCAGACAAAGGCAAAATGCGCGGCGTTTTTTCATGGCTCAATCTACGCCGCCGGACGCTCTACGACTTGCCCTGGTACATGTTCGTCGGCGCGCCGGGCGCGGGCAAGACGACCGCGCTGGTGCACTCGGGCCTGCGGTTTCCGCTCGCGGACCGGCTTGGCGCGCAGGCGATCGGCGGCGTCGGCGGTACGCGTCACTGCGACTGGTGGTTCACTGACGACGCCGTGCTCCTCGACACCGCGGGCCGCTTCACGACGCAGGACAGTCACGAGGAAGCCGATCGTGGCGCATGGCTCGGCTTTCTCTCCTTGCTGCGCAAGTATCGCCCGCGCCGCCCGCTGAACGGCGTGATGGCGGTCGTGTCGGCGTCCGATCTGTTGCAACAGTCCGACGAGGCGCGCGCGAAACATGCCGCGGCCGTGCGCGAACGCCTCGCCGAATTGAACCGGCAACTGGGCGTGCAATTACCGGTCTATGTCGTCGTCACAAAAACCGACATGCTCGCCGGTTTCGCCGAATTTTTCGACGACTTCGGCCGCGACGAGCGCGAGCAGGTCTGGGGCGTCACGTTCCCGCTGGCGGATCGCGAGGAGGTCGCGAACGCTATGAACGCTGCGAACGCCGACGTGAACGCCGGCTCCCCGCTGCAGCGTTTCCCCGATGAATTCCGTTTGCTGCATCGGCGGTTGCAGGATCGCGTGCTGCAGCGCATGCAGCAGGAGACGGACGTTCGCCGGCGAGCGCTGATCTACGCTTTCCCACAGCAGTTCGCGGGCATCGAAGGCGCGTTGCAGCGCTTCCTCGGGGACGCGTTCGGTGAATCGCGTTTCGCTCGCGCCGCCATGCTTCGCGGCGTCTACTTCACGAGCGGGACGCAGACCGGCAGGCCGCTCGACCGGATGATGAGTTCGATGGCGGCATCGCTCGGACTTCAGCGCGAGGTGTTGCTGACGGATTCATCGAGCGGGCGCGCTTACTTCGTCAAGCGCCTGCTTCGCGATGTGATCTTCGAGGAAGCGGGCATTGCGGGCAGCAATCCGCGCGTGGAGCGCCGCCGCGCGCGTTTTCAGCAGGTGGCGATCGGTGTGATCGGCGTGTTGCTGGCGGCGGGTTTGATCGGCCTTTTCGCGAGCGATCGGGCGAACCGCCGCTTCGTCGATGAAAGCCGCCAGCAGATTGCCGCGCTGACGCAGCGCGCGCAGCAGACGACGGCCGGCGACGATCCGCTGGCGGTAGTGCCGCTGCTCGACGCCGCGCGCGATCTGCCCGGCGGCGAGGCCGAGCGCTCGGCGGGCCGTGACCCGTGGTGGGCGAAGCTCGGCCTCGACCAGCGGCAGAAGCTCGGACTGGAAGCGCAGCGCGTGTATCAGCGCCTGTTGCGCCAGACGCTGCTGCCGATCGTCGTGCAGCGCATGGAAGAACAACTGCGCCGCGGCGACGCTGACAGCGCGGCCACGCAATACGAGGCGCTGCGGGCGTATCTGATGCTCGGCGATCCGACGCACTTCGACCCGGCTGCGCTGCGCGTCTGGGCGATGCACGCCTGGCAGCGCGGCGCGCTTCAGAACGCGACGGACGCGCAGCGCGCCAGCATCGACCGGCATCTGGAAGCCTTGTTCCGCCGGGGGCAATTCGATTCGAACCTGCCGCTCGACCAGAACCTGATTGCGCAGGCGCGGGCCACGCTGAATCGCGTGCCGCTCGCGCAGCGTCTCGATGGCCGCATCGAGCAACAACTGGCGCAGCTTCGCCTGCCGGACTTCACCATCGCGAAAGCCGCCGGACCGAGCGGCCTGCTAGTGTTCGTGAGGAAGAGCGGAGCGCCGCTCACGCAAGGAGTCGATGGCGCCTACACGCGCACAGGCTTTGACGCGTTCGTGCGCTTGCGTGAGGCCGCGCTCGCCAATGTGTCGAAGGACGACTGGGTGCTCGGCCGTGCAGAGGCACATCCCGATCCCGGCAACACGGAGGCGCTACGTGCTGCGTTGACCCGGCTCTACAGCGAGGAAACGATTCGCCAATGGGATGGCCTGCTCGCCGATGTGGGTGTCGTGCCGTTTGCCACGCCGGATCAGGGCGCGCGCATTGCGAATCTGCTGGGATCGCCGGCATCGCCGTTGCGCGGCCTGATTCAGGCCGCCGCGCGCGAGACGACGTTCACTCCGGCGCCCGCACCGCCGGGCAAGCTGGATGCGCTCAGGCAGAACGTCGGCCGGGCGCTGGAGGCAGGAGCAGGAGCGGGAGCGGGGGAAGCACCGGCGCCCACACTCGTCGATACCCATTATCAGCCGCTGCACGACCTGGCCGGTCCGGCGCTCGATGAAGCCATTAACGCTTTCAAGGACGCGGCCGCCACGCTGCAGGCCGACGACACCGCGCGCAAGCAGTCATTGCCGTTGCCCGCGACGGGTCCGCTCGATCGCCTGAAGTTGCTTTCACAGAACGCGCCCGCGCCGCTCGCGGCCGTGCTTCAAGGCGTGGCCGGCAACTCGGATACCGTCCAGCTTCAGAGCGAGCGCGCACAACTGCGCGCGCTCTGGGCGGCGAGCGTGGCGCCCGCGTGCAGGCAGGCGCTCGACGGGCGCTTTCCGCTCGTGAGGACGTCGACGCGCGACGCCGCGCCGGACGACTTCGCGCGCATCCTGGCGCCGGGTGGCCTTATCGATGACTTCTTCCAGAAGAATCTGCAGAATCGCGTGGATACTTCCGGCGCCGTGTGGCAATGGCGGCCGGAAGCGAAATCGCTTGGCATTCCTGATGATGTTCCCGTTCAATTCCAGAACGCGGCAATGCTGCGCGACGCATTGTTCCGCGACGGCGGCCGGGATGTCTCGGTGCGCTTCACGGTGAAGGTCGCGTCGGTCGATCCGTCGCTCAACCGCTTTGTGCTCGATATCGACGGTCAGCAACTCATCGCGCCGAGCGACGCGCCGAACGCCACTGCCGCGTTCCAGTGGCCGAGTGGAAAAGGCACGGCGCAGGCGCACGTCGAGCTCGACCCGGCGCAAGGCACGCCGCCGCGCGCGGACGGACCGTGGGCGCTGTTTCATCTCTTCGATGCCGCGCGCATCCAGCAGTCCGGTCAAGCCGATCACTTCAACGTGTCCTTCGATGGGGGCCGCGTGTCGCTCGCGCTCGTCGCGAACAGCGTGAACAATCCGTTTCGCGCGGGCGTGCTCGACCGCTTTCGTTGCCCCGCCTCGCTATGAAACCTGACGATCGGATGAGCGCGGGCTTCTACGGCAAAGTCCGCACGCACGGCGATTTCGTTGGGCGAGGCTTGTCCGCCGGATTTCTGGCGCTTTGGGATGCATGGCTGCAGCGTGGCCTTGTTGCCGCTCGCGAGCGCTATGCCGACGACTGGCTGAGCCGATATCTCGCCATGCCCGTGTGGTGCTTCTCGACGCGGCGCGGGGTGATCGCCGAAGACGCGCACACCGGCGTTTTGATGCCGGGCATCGATGCGGTTGGACGCTACTTTCCGTTCGTGATCGCGCGCCCGGTCGATGTCGACGCATGCGTGAGCGCTTCATCGTGGCATGCCGATGCCGCGGCGCTCGCGCTATCCACCCTGAAGCCGGCCTTTTCACTGACAGAGCTCGAGGCGTCATTGACGGCATTACGGGTGCAGTCATCCGGCGTCGCGTCGCGCGCGGCAGACAGCGTATGGTGGTCCGATGCGGGTGAGATCGTGCATCGGCATGACGGGCCGTTCGATACCGCGTTGTTCCTGCGCCTGCTCGATGCCGGTTAGTCGTGCTCTTTCTCCCACTCGCTGCGTAGCGCGTCGCGGTCTTTCTGTTGCGGCACGGCATCGAGCAGACGCGCATGGAACGTGTGCAGATCGGGGGCGCTCGCAGCCGCACGGCGCACAATGACGCGTGCGATCGGGCCCAGATAAATCGTGAGCCGGCGCGTGGCGTCGCTCACCTGCTCGACGCTGATCTTTTGCGCCGGCAGCGCGCGCGAAGAACCGGCATCCAGTTGCGACAAAAGGGAATCGAAATCGCGGCGCGCGTCGTCGTCGGGAAGGTACGTGGCGAGCCGCTCGCGTAGCGCGTTGACATCCACTGCGCTGGCAGACGCACGCCGCAGCAGCAAGGTCGCCACCGGGCCTACGTGACTGGCGAGCCGCTCCTCCAGTTGCGCGATCCATTCGGGCGGCCAATTTCTCGATACCCCGGACGCTTTGGATGCTCCTGACGCGGGCGCTGCATCGAGCGTGGCAGCGGGACTCGCATAGCCGAGCACGGTGCGCTCGGCGTCCTCGTTATCGGCGGCGAGTTCAGCAAGCAACTTGTCGCGCCATTCGCGCGCGGAAGCGAAGCGGTCTTCGGGACGTTTCGACAACGCTTTCATCAGCATCGCGTCGATATAGCCCGGCAGATCCGGCACAAGGGAGCTTGGCGCGGGCGGCGAATCGTTGAGGATCTTTTGCATGACCGCGCTTGGCGTTCCTGTGAACGGGCACACGCAGGTCAGCATTTCATAGAGGACGACAGCCGCCGAAAACAGGTCGGCGCGCGCATCGACGGCATCGCCGGTGAATTGCTCTGGCGACATATAGCTTGGCGTGCCGAGCATCGTGCCGGATTGCGTCAGGTACGACGTGTCGAGATGCGCAATGCCGAAATCTGCAACCTTGCATTCGCCACGCTGCGCGATGAGCAGATTGGCCGGCTTGATGTCGCGATGAACGATCCCCGCATTGTGAGCATAATCGAGCGCGTCGAGTAGCTGTACGAACCATCTCAGCGCACGCGGCGAACCCATGCGCGAGCCGGCGCGTACGTGCTGAGCGAGACGCGCAGCCAGGCTTTCGCCGCGCACGTATTCCATCGTGATGAAAGCGGTATCGCCGGCTTCGCCGTAGTCGTACACCGCCACGATGTTCGGATGAACGAGACGGCCAGCTGCCCGCGCCTCGTTCAGGAAACGGGCGGTGAGATCGTGCGTGGATTCGTCCGGCGTTTCACCCGGCCTTTCATCGGCCGTGAGTTCCCGCCGGATGGTCTTCAGCGCCACCTGGCGTTCTATATGCGGATCGAACGCCAGATAGACGACGCCCATCGCGCCACGCCCGAGTATTCGTTCGATGACGTAGCGGCCAAGCCGCGCGGGGAAGTCGGCCGGGGAGGGCACGGCTCAGGCCTCTTCTTCGTCGAGGATCCTGAACGCCTCGACGAGACTCGTCTGCATACGTCCGAACGACACGGCAAGCGATGCGATCTCGTCCGATCCGCCCGTTGGCAAGGGCGTCGCACCGAGCTTGCCGAGGCTCATTTCATCGGCGGCGCGCGACAGCGACTGGATCGGCCGCGTGATCAGCAGATGCATCATCACATTCATCACGATCAGTACGACCGCGAACACGCCGCCGAGCGACAGCATGAACGCGCGCCAGATCGCGCGGCCGCGCTCGATCGGCTGTGCCATGGGAACCGACACGAATTCCGCGCCGATCACTTCGTTCATCGGCCAGTTGAAGCCGTTCGCGGAGCCGTACTTGTCCAGCATGGTGGCGGGAGCCGCGCTCGGATTGCTGTGACATTGCATGCAGGCGGGATCGGTGATGCGGCTCGGGCGCGCGAGAAACAGCGTGCGGCCGCCGGGCGAATCGCGCTGGCCGGTCAGCTCCTTGAGTCCGGGCCGGTCATGCAGATGGCTGATGACATCGGCTTCCCAATCGGTGGGGCGGTCGCGCGGATTGGTCGGGTTGACCATCGTCGACTTGTACGAGAAATTAGGGAAATCCTTCTGCAGCAGATTGAGCATTTCGATCGCCGAAAAAGCGGGTATGGATTCCGGCACGAACCGGTATTTGATCTGCGTCGCGAGGAGCGGCGTGATGTGCGCGGCCGTGTAGTTCTGCATCGATGCCGCTGCGCTGATGAGCACGTTGGCGTCATGAACAGTTTCCTCAAGCGCCTGCTTTTGCAGAAGGCGATCCGAAACGATGCCGGCCGCGACAAGCCCGATCGAAAAGATGAGCAGGAACACGAGGTTGAATTTGACGCTGAGCGAAAGCTTGAGTTTCATGGCGTGTCGTAAGGGATTGTGTCGCGGCGTTATTATGGATAACGAATTGTTCTATTGACGGCGCGCGTGGGCGGATAAAGGAACACGCGCCAGTCGGGCAGCGCATTCAGATGGCTCTCGATCGATGCGCGGAACGCGCTGTCGGCGAGCCGTGTGTGAAAGCGCGCGGCAAAGCGCTTGCGCGCGGGAAGCGTGCTCGTGAGCCACGGCGCGATGTCGTCGTACGTGATTGGTCGCAGCGGCTTCAAGGCGGCGCTGGAAGGCGTGGCGTCGGTGGGGAGCGGCTGCAACGCATCGCGAAACGCGGCCGGCATGGCAGCAAGGAACGCGCTCGATGGCCGCGGCAGAATGTGGGCGGGCGCGCTGCCGGAGAGCTTGGCGAAGCTGCCCGCATTGATCGTCAGCGGCGGTTTTAAGGCGAGCGTTTGCACACCGCTTTCGCTGAACACGGCGATATCGCCTGTATCGTCGGGCGTGGCGACGATTGCCGCCGCGCTCGTGCTCAGGCGAATGGCGCCGCGCTCCGTCTCTACGACCCGTTGGGGACACGACGCAGCCTTGCACGCATAAGCGATCTTCATCCAGCCGCGCAGCAAGGCGATGTGGCCATCCGCCTGCAGCATCACGCGTGATTGCGCACCGAGTGCGACGAGCGTGCCGTCGTCATCCTGAATCTGCGTGACGCCTTGTTGCGACAACAGAACCAGGTCGTCGGCGCGCAAGGATTCGCCCGCGCCGGGTGCGAACACGTTCGTCGCACGTACCACAGTAACCGGAGAATCCGCGCTGACGAGCGTCCAGGCCGCGCGTGCGGGCGAGGATAGCGCAGCCAGCAACACAAACCCCAAGGTCCATGTCCGCAGTCGATAAGCCATGTGCTTTGCTCGCAAGTTGACGATGCCGGGTAACGCCGGCCTCTTCAACACAACAGCGAAGCGCGCGAATTATTCCGTGGCCGGAAGAACTGGCTTGTCGAGGGCGGCAAGCGGAATGGGTGCGGGCAGGGAACCGAAGAGCGGTGCGGCACGGCGGGTGGAAATGCTGTCGCCCAGTGCGTTCATATCGATGCCGTGGGGCGGCCCGATCAGCGCGTAACCGAGTTCGGATTGACGCCAGGTGACGACCGTCATCGACGCAACATGCCGAGTCGTCAGTCCCGCGTCGGGCTTGGCCTCCTTCATCACGCACAAGGCGACGGGCGCGCCTCGTTCGGGCAGATACACGATCTGGACGAGCGGTTTGTCGTTGAAACGCAGGCGCTGCACGCGCTTGAACGTGAGGCCGTAAGCGCTGAGATCTGGAATGCGAACGGCGAGGCCATCGTCGTCGCGAATCTGCGCGGCAGTTTTCGCGCTCAGCGCGGGATCGGCTTCGACATTGGCGAGCGTGTCGCGAGAATAGAGCCGCTGATAGCCGGCAGCGGCCGCGACCCAGGGCGACACCCCAGTTCCCATCGACGCGACCCATGCGCCTGGCATTGACGCGGGTCCGGCACCGGCGCCGTTCCCGAGGCGCAGTACGAGCCCGCAGGCGAACGCACCTGCGACGAACGCAACGGCGAGCCGCGCGGGCGCGATGCGCAAGCGCGAGCGGATTGTCGCTGACACCGTGTCGCTGACAGGATGCGGCACGACCGCGTCGTTGGCGCTCGCATCGCTCCCGGGCGGCGCGGCCGCGCCTTGCCGGCTCGGTGACTTGCTCCGCGCGGGATCTCGCGCAGCCTTTTTCGCCGCGTGTGCCATGTCGCCAATCCGCGCGCTCAGGCTTTCAGGCACCGGCGGCAGAGCCTGCTGCGCGAAAGCTTCAACATAGGGCAAACGCGACGCCTTGAGCCTCGCGACGCGTTGCATCGCGTCGGAGGAGCCGCTCAGCGCGCGCTTCACGGCTTCGCGCTCGCGGGCCGGCAGTGTGCCGTCCACGTAGGCCATCAATTCGATGTCGTCCGGATTCATAAGGCCTGTCTTCGCTCTTCGCGGGTTGGGGCACCTCGCCCCGACCCGCATGACGCCATAAGGGCTAATGACATAACACCTGTGGCTTTACATTATTCCATCGGGTTTTCAGGTTTTTGTTCGAACCCGCGTCGGCCGTTGAGCCGCGTGGTACGGGACTGCGTTCTGGTGGGTTGCCAGCGCCTGAGTATTTCGTCTAACGCACGCCCGGTCGCAGTAAAGGCTTACTGCAATGGCTTACTGCAATTCGCCGCGCCACTGCCCGATGCGTCGCTGTCGCGCGACGCGCTCGGGCATGCCGTCATCCGGACGTGGGCCGGTCGATCGGCGAGGCATCGCTGAAAAGCGGAGCCATGTCGAGATTGGAGATGCGCTTGCCCAGCGCGGCGAAATCGACGTCGCCCGGCTTCCCGATAAGCGCATAGCTCAGTTCCGCCTGCCGCCACGTCGCGACGTTCATTGCATCGACCGTCTTCGTCGCAACCGGCTGGTCCGGCTTGGGGTCTTTCATCACGCACAGCGCAATGGGCGGGCCATTTTGCGGCAGATAGACGATCTGCACGAGCGGCTTGTTGTTGAAGCGCAGGCGTTGCACTGACTTGAACGTCAGCCCGGCGCTCGTCAGGTCCGGAATGCGCAGGGCGAGCCGGTCGTCGCTGCGGATATCCTTGACGATGTTCGCGGCGGCCGCCGGATCTTCCTGCGTGTACGCGACGGTGTCGCGCGTGTACAGCTTCTGGTAACCGACCGCCGCCGCTACCCAAGGCGACACGTCGGCGTTGGCGGCCATCTGCGCGCCACCGCTTGAAAACGGGCTCGAAAACGGGCTTGCAAGCGGGCCGAGCCGCACGAACGTTCCGCAGGCGAAAGCCCCGGCCACGCAGGCCGCGGCCAGCCAGACCGGCACGCCGCGCAAGCGCGAGCGCACGGGTTCGGAGAGCGCTTTTTCGCTGGGGGGCAGGGCCGGGTCGTTCGATTCCAGGGCGCGATGCGCGCGGACCATCTCGTCGACCTTGAGCTTCAGCGAATCAGGCACCCGCGGGAGATTCTGTTGTGCGAAAGCGCCCTCGAAATCGAGTCGCGAAGCGCGCAACAGCGCGACCTTTTCCCTTGCTTCGGAGGACGCGCGCAGTTGTGCTTCGACCGCGCGGCGACCCTCGGGCGACAGTTCGCCATCTACGTAACCGAGAAGTTGAGCGTCGTCAGCCATCATGCGATTGAATCCTTTTGTGTCTTCGCGGGCCGGGTTTTCGGCGTCTCGCCGCCAAGCAGCGCGCCGACCGCCTGGCGCGCGCGCGACAGGCGGCTCATGACCGTGCCGATAGGCACCTCGAGCACGTCGGCGGCTTCCTGGTAGCTCAGGCCTTCGACGGCGACAAGCAGCATCACAGCGCGCTGCGCCTCCGGCAAGCGTTCGACAGCGTCGATGATCTGCCCGTGCATCAATTGCGTTTCGGGACCCTTGTCGACAGGGTCGGGAAGATTCTCGAGGAAGTCGTCGTCCCAATCAAAACTCGACCGTTTGCGCACGCTGCGGGCGCGCAGTTCGTTGATCCAGGTTGAATGGACAATCGAGAACATCCAGCTCAACGGAGCCGTGCCGGGCTGAAGCTGATGAGCACGTTCGAGCCCGCGCAGGCAGGCGCGCTGCACGAGATCCTCGGCGTCATGCTGGTCGCCCGACAGGCGAAGCGCGAACGCCCACAAGCGCGGCAGCATTTCGGGAAGCATGCTCGGTAAATCTGCGTCGTTCATTGAACGAAAATCTCCCATGTTCCCCGAGACGTGTTCGACAGCACGGCGAACACCGCACTGCGAACGCGTTCACCTCACAAAAAATGCACTACCGTTCGCCATCGTTTTTTTTCGCCACGAAGTTCGAACGGCGTAGTTTAACTTGAGACCGAATAACGTGTGAAAGCGGTCTTCAATGCATCAATGAAGGTCTCGATGCCGCCCTCGCTAACGCCGATGCGTGCCAACGCCCGCCTCTTCGCGCGTTCGCCGGTCGAACGAAACCGCGTAGGCCGCCGAGCGCGCGGCAAGCAGCGGATCGTCCGATGGCGTGATGCCATGGGGGAGGATCAGCGGATCGAAATTGATGTCCCGGCAGCCGCCGTCGATCTGGCTCTCGGCGCGCTCGATCACGATCTTGCCGGCGTCCACCCGATGCAATTCGCGCGCGGGAGGCCATGCGCGCGTTGCGTCGTCGACCGGGTCCCCCGGGTCTGCCGGCGTCAGCATGAGGCGCCAGGAAACGGTGCCGGCCTGCAAGCGCAGGCTGAGATCATGCGCGAGAAAGTCGGGATCGCGCGCCGGGTTAGTACGGTCGTTCGACGGCGCATAAGGCGTGTCGGGCACGACACTCCAGCGGACGAAGCGCGTGTTGCCATTGGCGTCGGCGAAACGGAACGCGTCGATGCTGAAGTAACTCGCATTATAGAAAGCCGAGGAAGGCGGATGGGTATCGATCCACTGGCGAAAGGCCATTGTTTCGGGGTGCTTCGCAAGGAACGCGTTCAGTTTCGCGGGGTCCGGCCGCCCGGTCCGCGCATCCGGGCGCAGAGCCACCAGTTGTTCGTATAGCGCCTGTGGCGTGGCAACTGCGAAGATCGGCACGGAGTTCATTGCCGTGCGCCATTGCTCTCCGTTGCGCACTGAGAAGAGCAGGGCAAAGCTGCGCACGGACGCTTCGGCGTCGTCCTGGGAGGGATCGCCGCCCGGCGCCGAGAAACGCCCGATCACGGGCGTGCGGCCACGCTCGAACACGCTCGCACGCGAAAGCGCGGCGGCGCTGCCGTTGCTGTCGAAGTAGCCGCTCACGCACACACCCTTGGCATGATTGCGGCGAAAGCCGGCGTGCAGGCCCATGCTGTTCTCGAAGGCATCGATCATTCGGGCCGGTGTCAGCGTGGGCTCGCTGCCCGGCCAGTGAATCCAGCCCGCGACCCGCGCGAACGCTCCGGTGACAGCCGCAAGGACGAGTGCGATGAGGGCGTATCGGAGAACAAGCGACGATGGCTGGAGTGGGGACATGATGCAGCGTGACAGCGGATGCCGATCCGAAAAGTTAAGGAGTATAGGACAGGGTGCGCCTCGATGCATGGCCGCGCAATGGAATCTATTCGCGGCAAACCGGGGGTCTCGGTATCTTGTCGCCGTATCTCGTCTCCATCGCGTAGCGGAATAAAAAGGCTCATGGGGTGTTGAACAGAGACGCATGGCCCGACG
The DNA here is from genome assembly GCF_028292365.1 of Caballeronia sp. Lineage (GTDB taxonomy): Bacteria > Pseudomonadota > Gammaproteobacteria > Burkholderiales > Burkholderiaceae > Caballeronia. The sequence goes on along the minus strand of NZ_JAQGMM010000069.1, from coordinate 3,936 downwards.
TCGATATTTTCATGCCCCAACTTCTAAAGGAGAATCCGAGTGCTGCCGAATCACATCGTTACCTCGAACAGTTTGAGCCAGGCCTTCAAGTCGATTCTTGCGGCCAACCAGGGAAGGAATTGCGTCTGGGCCGTCGTCGAGCTATCCAGCTCGGCATCTGGAAACAGCGGTTATTGGGCTACGCACTCCACACAGAATGTCGTGCAGGTGATCGGCCAGGCTCTCAAGGACCGAATCGAACAGGCGGCCGTTCGGAACTCCGGGCAAGCGATCTCTGCGATGGATCGACGAAACATCAATGAGAAGATTGCGGCTGAGGTCGGGGTTCAGGGTCTGAGGGATAAGGTTGGCCACGCCGAGGAGAGACTGATCCTTGCATGGCCCGACATCATGGAAGACTACTCGCAAGCCCGCAATGGCGAGCAGCCCGACACGGCCAAGCTGTATCTGTCGGATAGCCCATGCACCCTCTACGACGGCAACAAGGCGAGCAATAACATTTCCGGCAAGCCGCCTTCCTGTTTCGCCAAGATCAATCTCCTGATTAACGAGAACGCTTCCATCACATCCTGGGCCATCTACTATCGGAAGCCATGGGGAATCTTGCAGACGAAGAAGCAAGGAAGAATGTCGCTGGATCAATGGAACAATGTTCAGGCTGGACAGGCGCTCGTCACAAGCAATGAAAGATATCAGGCGTTCAGCCCGGAGCTTGAAGCAACGGCAAAAGACGCTGGACTGTGAGCGGATTTCCCGGTGGTGCAGACGACGCGGGAACCGCCGCGATCGTCTCTGTCTGCGATGCACGCGAACGAACGTTTCCCGAGTGCGCGCAAAGAAACAGGCATGCAAAGAGGGAACGGTAATTCCGCAGTCCGAATTGCCCGATCCCCTTTCGCCTAATCGGTCCCTTTGGCTCTGAATCGTCCTTCTCTGAACATCTGTTGTTGCAGTCTTATTCCGCGCCGCGTGCGACAAAAAGAATTGCGCTTTTTCTGGAATACCGCGTCCCCCAGGATGTTATGGAAATTACAGATCCGGCGAAACTTCCTTCGTCGCACGACCGAGAGTCCCTATGCCTGACCACTACAATCTGCTCGTCTACTACGATGGATCACTTGAATCCAAATCGGCATTACTGCGCGCGACACGTCTGGGGTGTGCGTTAGCCGCTACCGTTCATGTTCTCTCGGTGATGGATATTGGCTCGGCTATCGGCAGCAGTGTCGGATACGTATCGGACATGGCGTGTGTGCAGATGGAAGGCGCGACAAAGCGGCTCCTGGAGGAAGCGCTGGATCATTTGAGAGAGAGCGGAACGGTTGCGCGCGGATACATCGCGGCAGGTAACGTGGTTGATAGCATGGCCAAGTATGCAGGCCTGGTCAACGCGGACCTGCTTGTGCTGGGTCACCGGAATCCGCGTGGACTGGCAAGGTGGTGGGCCCAGCCATCGCACCACGCGGAGCTGGTGAAACGTGCCGCAGGGCGTGCCGTTATTACCGTGCCGCTGGACTAGATGATGGCGCTGGATATACATGCCGTTGTCATCGGCGTGGGGAACGAGATTGGAGGTTGCAGGTTGAAGGTTGGCCGCAGCGCAAGCGCCGGAATAAAGTGCGAGCGTTGCTTGTTCTGAAGACACGCCTGTCATCGACAGCCAATCGACCTTCTGGAACACCGCCATGTCTTGTCCCGCCATTCCCTTCCAATCCAACCAGACGCCGCGACTCGTTACATTGCACGAACGCCTGTTCGAGTCTGCCGCAGCCCGCCCCGATGCCATTGCGCTGATCGCCGGAAATAACACGTGGACCTATGATCGTCTGGCACGGTACGTCAGACGCTTTTCACAAGCCCTCCTCGTTCAGGGTCTGAGACCGGGCGATCGCGTCGCACTGCATCTGACGAACAAACTGGAAACCGTCGCCGCATTTTACGCGTGCATGTTGACCGGCATGATTGCGGTACCGCTGAATACCCGGCTCACCCGTACGGAACTCGAGCCGCAGTTGCGACGGCTGCAGGTTTCGTTGTATCTGGGTCAGATTGATCTATACGGCGCGATTGCCGGGATGGATGCTTCCATTCTCGATGCCGACAAGCGGTTTCTTGTCGACGGTTCGGATCGCGACACGGGCGCCCGGGCATGGTGCGAGTTGGTCGCGCAGCAGGCGGACGAGGTGCGATTCGCGCCGGTGTGCGTCGATGAACCGGCGCTTCTCCTGTCAACGTCCGGCACGACGGGAGAACCCAAGTTCGTCACGCATACCCTGCGCACGGTGTCCGCGATGATGCAGGCATGCCAGGCCATTGCGTTGAGACCGTACGATGTCGCGCTGATTGCCACGCCGATGATGCATGGGGCAGGGCTGTTCACTGCACTGACCACCTTAGCCACAGGCGGTACCTGCGTTCTGATGGACCGGTTCGAGCCAGCAGCCGCGCTCGACCTGATAGAACTGCACCGTTGCACGATGCTGATGTGGTTGCCGTTCATGTATTCGGAGGCGATCGCCCGGCAGATCGTGCAGCCACGCAACGTCACGTCGCTGGGCACCTGCCTCGTCGGAGGCGACACGACGCCGCCGAGTCTGCAGGAAGAGTTTTTGCGGGTGTTCGGCGTCCGGATGCGCAACTTTCTAGGAATGAGCGAAAGCGCGGGCACGTTCACCTATGGATTCGATATCGGGCCGGTGTGCCGCGCGGTCGACATGGACCGGGTCTGCCTCGTCGACGCAGAGGGCAACCCCGTCAAGCACGGCGAAGCGGGCGAACTGTTGCTGCGCGGGCCGAACATGTTCGTGGGCTACTGGCTCGGCCCCGGACGCATCGACGATGCACGCAAGGATGGCTGGTGGGCCACCGGCGATGTGCTGCGCCAGGACGAGGCCGGCGATTTCTGGTACGTCGCCAGAAAGAAAAACCTGATCATTCGTGGCGGGTCGAACATCTCGCCGACCGAAGTTGAGCATGCGCTTACTGTTCATCGCGGTGTGCGCGAGGCAGCGATAGTTGGAGTGCCGGACGCAGTCCTCGGTCAGCGCGTGATTGGGTTCGTTGAACTGAGCGAAGCCGCGACGGAGGTCGAGGACGTGTTGCGCGATCTGTCCACCAGGGTAGCGAGCTACAAGATGCCGGAGCGGCTCATCGTAGTTGACCAGTTGCCGCGCAATTCATTAGGTAAAGTGGACCGGGCCAGGCTGAAAGCAATCGGCGAGCTGGGGACCGGCTGTCGCCTTCGGTCTCGTGGGTGAGCAGGTGATTGGCGCTGCGACATTCAATGACCGGCTACACCTCGTCCACACGAGCTACGCTCCGGTCACGGGGCTGCTAGATCAGATGAAGGCGGAATTGTCAGGTGCCTTTAGCAACGTCTACTAACGGTCTTGCTGATCAGATTGGCGAGGGCGGGACGGGCGGACAGTTCATGCCGGACGTCGTGACGAGCGAGGCGCCGCCATCTACAGGTTGGCCGCGACCGCCAAACTCAACGGCCTCGATCTCGAGGCTTACCTGCGCCATATCTTCTCTCGCATTGCCGACCATCCGGTTAATAAGGTTAATCAGGTAAGCGAACTGTTTCCGTGGGCCGTTGCCGATCAGTGGCCCTGGTACGCCTCCTAACTTCGCTTTCTCCCTCTCCTAATCGCGATTCCCGTCAAGGACGACCTCGCTCGGACGCTCGCAATCATTCGTTTTCGCCGACGCAAATATTTCTTTTAGGTGCGGTTATAAGCCTACGAGTAATCAATTAGAGGCGGTTTCAAAAAGACGTGAAGGGGGCTGTTAACTTCATGGACATGCTGTTAACCTTTGTCATCGTGACGACGAGATCAAGGGATGGACAAGCCAATCATTGATGACGAATTATGGCGACGACTCGAACCGTTACTGCCCCAGCCGAAAGCTCGTCGCGAGAAGTTCCCTGGTCGC
>NZ_JAQGMM010000056.1 GCF_028292365.1 Caballeronia sp. | reverse complement strand
ATGAGTCGCCATAACCGGTGTTGACACCATAGACGGTTGCGCCCTGGGCCAGGTGGCGGCGCAGGAATTCGGCGCCGCGTTCAATACGAGCGCGCCACGCCGGATCGGCGCTCAAAGCGACAGGCGTTCGTCGATGCGCAATCGATACGACCTCTTCAATCGTCAGCCGCCTGCCGCCGATGACAATCGCTTCCTCGGCTGTGCTGGCTGACGCACCTATCTTTCCGCTCGGATCATGTTCGGCCATTCGCGCCTCCAGTGCCATTACCATTGCCATTGGGACGCGCCCAGAAATCGAAGAAGTTGAACCATTGATAAGGCGCCTTGCGACAGTAGTGTTCAAGACGCGATGCATAACGCTGTGCCCACGCTGCGAGATGCTGCGCACGTTCTCGCCGCGGCAACTCGATACGCTCAGCGAACGGCTCGAAATAGAGCCTGTATCCCTGCTCTTCCTTCAGGCAGAAAAACAGGTACACGGGGCAACCAAGCGCGTGGGCAAGCACGTATGGGCCTTGCGCGAAAGGCGCCGTCGAGCCAAGAAACTGCGCCTCGGTCGTGCGGCCGGAATCATGCGCGGGCACGCGGTCGCCGACGATCACCAGCAACTCGCCCGCCTCCACCCTGTCCTGCATCATCATCGCCGTCTCGGGGCCGAAGTCGCTGACCTCGACGAGCCGTTGCGCAAACGCGCTGTTCGCCGATGCCAGCACGCGGTTGAAACGGCGCGCGTGCTCCGTGTAGACAACCGCGGTGACTTTCGCGTGCGCGCCGCGCATGGCAAGCGCCCGGGTCATCTCGAGGTTGCCGAGATGCGCGCCGATCACGAGTGCACCGCGGCCGCTGGCGCTCAATGCTTCGAAAGCGGCCGGGTCGTCGAACTTTACGTCGTCCATGTTGACGCGACCCGACCATGCAGCGAGTTTATCGAAGCCGGATCGTGCGAATGCCAGCATGTGTTTATACGCGGACCACCATCCTGGCCGCGGCGTTCCATCCTGAGGTGCGGCTTGTTGAAGATGCATGAAGTAGCTGCGCGATGCGGTGCGTGCGCGGCTCCCGGTCAACAAGAAATAAGCAACGATCGGATGCAGCCACAGCGCAGTGAAGCGCGTGCCGAAGAGACGGCAACTAAGAGCGAGCAAGGACATGCCGAGATGGCTGCCGCGTTCGGCGAGTTGCCACCAGTGTTGCTCGCTTTCGTTCGATGATGCGACCGATGCGACCGATGGGCGCGGCATTAGTTTATGTGCAAGCAGCATAGGCAGCCGCAGCAGCATGCCCACGACGAGCCGCGTATGAGTACGGGTGATGCGCACGTTGTCCCACAGCACATCGAAGTGCGAGACGCCGTCGCTTGCGTAGGTGACGCGCGTCGGGATCGAACGGAACGCTGTCCGGCGCCAGTACAGCCGCACGAGTATCTCGATGTCGAAATCCATTCGCGTCGGCAATTTCACGTCGTCGATCAGCGTGCACACCACGTCGAGCGGATACAGACGAAAACCGCACATCGAATCGCGGATCGTGAACGAGAGCGTTTCTATCCACACCCAGACATGCGTCAAGTAGCGCCCGTAGAGACGCGACTTCGGCACGGATTCGTCGTAGACAGGGCGACCGAGAATTACCGCACGAGGCTCCGCACGCGCGGCCTCGATGAAGCGCGGTACATCGGCGCTGTCATGCTGTCCGTCCGCGTCGATCTGCAAGCCATGCGTAAAATCGGCCATTCGTGCTGCCTGCAAGCCAGCCATTACGGCTGCGCCCTTGCCGCCGTTCACTGGCAAGCGGATCAGCGTGAGCGTGCCCGCGTATGTCGCTTGAAGCGTGGCGAGCACGTCCTGCGTGGCCTGGTCGCTGCCGTCATCGACGATAAAAAGCGGCAACTCATGCACGCTAAGATTCGCGACGGTCGCGCTGATTGCGTCCTTGTGGTTGTAGATCGGGATGACGATGCACGGTACGAAGCTCATGCAGTCCCCCGATAAACAATGACACCCGACGTGCAGTCCCGCGCACCCAGCCGATAAGCAAACTGGACACGCCGGCGCGACGCGTCATGCGTCAATGTGAGATCGAGCAGCGCGCCCGGTGGCACCGGCGCCTTGAATTTCAACTGCTCGATCGATGCCAGCATGCGCACGCCCGGCACTTGTTCGGCCGCCAATCGCATCGCCCAGTCGATCTGTACAACGCCCGGCAGGATCGGCAAGCCGGGAAAGTGGCCGGCGAAATGCACGAGCGTTGGCGGCACACGAAGTTCGTAGTGCAGCGCGGTGTCGCTGCGTGCTTCGGAGAGGACTTCCACACCGTCAGCGCGCGCATCGAATGCTGCGGCAACGGCCGCCGCCGGCAACTTGCCGCGGGCATCGAATGGAAGTGCGAAACGGAAGCGCCAGAAACGCGGCAGCACGACGATATCGAAATACGCCGCAAGGTGGCGACGCAGGATCTTGGCGAGCGCCACGCGCCCTCGTTCAAGAAGAGCTTCGCTACCCGCTTCGGTGAGCGCGACAACCGCGCCGACACGCTCGCGCGACATCCCTTCGAGCGATGCAACCGCCGCCTGCGCCACATACGGATGCAGCCCGAGGCGGGACTCAAGTTCGGGCAGCGACACACGCTTTCCATCAAGCTTGATCACGCGGTCGAGACGCCCTTGCAAACGGAAGCGGCCGTCAATGTCGAACGCGATGGTGTCGTCGGTGTGATGCCAGTCGTCGTGGCCCAGATGCGGTGAACGCAGGGTGAGCGCACCATCGTCACCGCGCTGCACCTCAACACCATTCAACGCTTGCCACGCATCTGTCTGATCCTGCCGACGCCATGCGATACCGCCCGTCTCTGTGCTGCCGTAGATCTCGACAGGCGCCGCGCCAAAAGCCGCGGCATATTTGCTCGCCGCGTCTGCCGCAAGCGGACCGCCCGATGAAAAAAACACGCGGGGTGCAGGACTTAAACCTGTGAAACCATCGAGTTCAGGCCAGCGCGATAGCTGCGCAGGCGTCGACACTACAACTGACAAACCCGGGCCGCATTGCGCAATCCGCGCCTGCAACTGTTGCGGGTCCATGCTGAGCGCACGGTCGAATGCACGCCCGGTCGCAATCGGCCAGAACACGCGAAACAGCAGCCCGTAGATGTGATGATGCGGGACGCTGCCGAGCACGGTCGCGTCGCCGACAAGCGCGCCCCACTGCGTCTCGAGCGTATGAACTTCGGCGTTGAATTGCGCGAGTGTCTTGCGGATCGGCTTCGGTGTGCCGCTACTGCCCGAGGTGTACATCGTGAGCGGCGTGTGTGGGTCGATCGATGCTGAATATCCGACGTACTCCGAACCAGCCATCAGCGCCGGCATGTCGGTGTCGGTCAGGACAGCGTCGTAGGCATTCGAGAGATCGGCCAGATAACCGGGCGCTGCATGAGCGGGTATAACCGGTTCCCTGGCTGACGCGAATAACGCAAACAGCGCGCAGGTAAAATTGAACGGATCGTCGATACACAATGCGTATCGTTGCGCCGGGCGCTCGCGTAAATGCGCGGCGATGGCCCGCACTCGCGCC
>NZ_JAQGMM010000051.1 GCF_028292365.1 Caballeronia sp. | reverse complement strand
GTATCGCTAGCAGCGCCCGGAGCAGCCGTATCGCTAGACTTGTTGCATGCAGCAAGAGCAACAGCAGCCAACAGGGATGCTACGAGGAGAGATTTCTTCATGATCACGTCCTTTTATGGTTAAAGGTAAGCAACAGCGCAAAGTACCGGTAATGTGTGCTCCAACACCGACCCGGGCCGTTGTGGACTCACATTATGTATGTCTGTGAGACTTCCTACGGCTTGGGCGGAAATTATATGCACTTTCGTATCGACCGTCGATAAATCGGGGGACAATACGTTGTCTTTCTCATACATTTCAACCCGCGGAACAGCAAGATAGTCCAAACACTAGGCGTTTGCGTCAACTTGTATCCAGCCCGCACAATACCACTCGTGTAGTAGCACTGTCATTGACGAATCGCCTGAGAGTGTTACAAAGCGTTTCCCCTCCAAATAGCGTTTGTCGGCGAGTTCGGGGAGCCATTTTTTGAGCTTTCCCGCCATTAAATCCTGCTCGCCATTCATAAAATAAGCGTGCTTGTCATAAAGCAGCACGGTTTTTTTATCGAGTTTCAAACCAGATTGTTTCGCTCGCTCGATAAACCGGTTCTCATTCAAAGGGCGTCGCGGCGGATCGAATACAACACTCGGCTTCGGTTCGCTCAGGTAGGTGCCGAGAAATGAAGCAACGTCCTTCTCATCCCATTCAATGTTCGCAAGGATCGCGCCAACCCGGTCGATCATTAGTTGTGGCAGTTGCGCCGGGTGGCTCACCGCCGGCTGGGCCGGGTCGCGGTAGCGCTGAGCACCATCCTTCGCACTCTTCGCCCCAGCGCTGTGGGCATCGTCCAGGCGCTCCGCAAGGTGATACAGGAACTGGCCTGACAGTTCGCTAGCAGAGGGCGCCCTGAAGCCGATGGAGGCGGTCATGCACTCGCCCTCGGCCACGCCGTCATGCGCGATGTGAGGCGGCAAATAAAGCATGTCGCCTGGTTCCAGTACCCACTCTTCATCCGCTTCGAAGTGCTGTAAAACTTTCAACGGCAACCCCTCTTTTAGCGAGAGATCGCGCTGCGCGCCAAAGCGCCAGCGCCGTTTGCCGTGGACCTGCAACAGGAAGACGTCGTAGGAATCGAAGTGCGCGCCCACGCCACCGCCGTCGGTGGCGTACGAAATCATGAGGTCGTCGACGCGGGCGTCGGGGATGAAACGGAAGCGATCCAGCAGCGCGCGGGCACGGTCGTCGTGCAGGTTCACGCCTTGCACGAGTAATGTCCAGTCACGCTTTTTCACAGATGGCAATTCATCGGGCGCAAAAGGCCCGTGCTCCATTGCCCAGGACTTGCGAAAATGCGTGATAAGGCGCGATTCCGCGTCTTCGCTATCGGCGAGTTCGAACAGTTCGTCGCGCGATAGCGGCGCTTGAATGTCAGGAATCGCCTGACGGATCAGGAGCGGTTTTTTCTGCCAGTACCGGCGCATGAATTGCGCAGGCGTGAGGTTACCGAGCAGGGTTGAAGGTTCGTCGGGAAGCGGCACCGCGAAAGGACTTGAGGGAACGTTAGGGGACCGCGCTGGCATCGTATAATTGAGGCTTGTATCTTGGAGAATCCAATGAAAATCGCAAAAGACACCGTCGTATCAGTAGCCTATAAGCTCTCGGACGCTCATGGCAATCTGATCGAGGAAAGCGACGAGCCGATGGTCTATCTGCACGGCGGCTATGATGGCACGTTCCCCAAGATCGAGGAAGCACTCGACGGTCAGGAAGCCGGCTATCAGACCCAGTTGCAGCTCGAACCGCAGGATGCGTTCGGTGAGTACGATCCCGATCTCGTGAAAGTCGAGGCGCGCGGCCGGTTTCCGGAACCGCTCGAAGTCGGCATGCAGTTTGAAGGCACCCCGGAAGACGGCGAAGACGAACTCGATTCGCTGATCTACACGGTCACCGACGTGGCGGAGGATAAAGTCGTGCTCGACGGCAATCATCCGCTCGCAGGTATGGCGCTGCGTTTCGCTCTGAACGTACAGGAAGTCCGCGAAGCTACCGAGGACGAAAAGGAACATCAGCACGCGCACGGCCTCGATGGTCTCGAAGTCCTCGACGAGGACGACGAGGAGCCGGGCAAGGACGTTGGCCCGACCTTGCACTGAGAGGTTTATACGGGTTGATCGAAGCGATATGAAACAAGGCGCAGGCAGGTTGCTGCGCCTTTGTTTTATCTCGCGCAATGATCTGTGAATGGGATTATTGGCTCGTGCCTGGGCTCGATGCGCTGCTTGCCGGAGTTGACGGCACCGGCAGGATTGGCGGCAGGTTCGCGGGCGAGTTCAAGTTGAGTATGGGCGGCACCGAAGACGCGGACGTGCCCGTGTCCGATTCACGCGCCGGCGCGAAGTGCTGCGTTTGTTGCGTTGGCTGTACGGGCTGCATCTGCTGGAAAAAAGATGAAGGCCCGGGAGTGTCGGTTTCGACGCCGGGTATCGAAGGAGACGAGCCGGAAGAAGACGACGACGGTATCGACGAAGACGCGGGCACGGTCGGCGCCGACGCCGATGCCGATGCCTGGCTGGATGCTGCCGGCCGCACGATCACGTCGCGCACGCGCACCCGGAAGGGCGGCCGCCATGCAAGGTCAGACTCCACTTCCAGCCACTGCGATTGTGGTTTCTTCAAACCGATCGCGATGCGCGTCAGATTGGCCACCACGGTGCCTTTATCGTTGCGCAGTGGCTGGTCGATACGAAATCCCCTTGGTATCGGCGTATCGGATTCGTGAATCACGATCACGGGTCCGCGAAACAATTCGGCGGCTTTGACAAGGCTGCGCTTGAGTTCGAGAAAACCATCGCGCGACGCATCGCTGCGAGAAAAGCGTAGCCATGCGAAACGATCGCGACGCTCATAACGGGCAAAGTCGGGATCCCCCTGCAGGATCACGACGACTGCACGCATCTCCGAGCGCCGTGCGGTTTCCACAGCGTGCTCCAGCCAGAATGCATTGGCGACTGAGCGGTCCTCGAATTCTCCGTTGCGTCCGCCCGCGGTCAGATAGTGATTGTTCGGCGCGGGCGCGTTCAAGCCAATGAAGGCAACACCGTTGGCTTGCCATCGGACATTTTCGCGGAACGGCCGGAAGCGCGCGACATCGCTTTCGCGGATCACGGTCATGGGCGTCTGGCCGAGCGGACTCGAGTCGCCAAAGAACAACTGACGGATGAAATCCAGCCGCTCGACCGGATCGTAACTGCCTGCTTGCGCGAGAGCGCAAGACGCCCAGTCGTTGCCACCGGGTAGCAGGACGACCGGTTTGCGGGAGCTGTCGAAGATTCGCTGACGGGTGTCGTAGAGCGAATCCCGGCACGGTTCGGTTTCGCCTTTGAGGTTGCCGTCGTAGACAATGAACGACGTGTTCCGTTCTTGTCCGATTGCGTCGAGCAGATGCTGGAGCGCAGTTTCGCCGCTGGGCTTGTCGAGTACATTCGAAGCGATCGCGAATGTGAGTGGCGTAGATGGAGCGAGCGGCGGCGGTTCGGCGCGCGCGTACTGCCATCCTCCGGCCAGCAGGAAGAGTGCGCCTAAGCCAGTAACGATGACGCGGCCGCGCACCATGCGCCGCGCGCCCGGCCAGTCGATGGCAGCGTCTGCCGCCTTGACGCTAAAGCTAATGCGACGCATCCGGAGCGTTCGACGCCAGCTCATGTAGTTCGTAGAGCAGATCGAGTGCGTCGCGTGGGCGCAATTCGTTCGGGTCGATTGCGCGCAGCCGGTCAAGCGCGGGGTGCGGCTGCGCTTGCGCTGGTTCTTCGTGTTCGCGGGAGTCAGCAATCTCAACAACAGGCGGCGCGAACAAATCGAATTGCGGCGACGGCTGGCCAATCGACTGCTGCTCCAGATGCGCCAGGTGTTTCCTTGCAGCCTTGATGACAGCCGGTGGTACGCCTGCGAGTTGCGCGACCTGCAAGCCGTAGCTCTGGTTCGCCGGACCCTCGCTCACCGCGTGCAGGAACACGATGCCGTGGTCATGTTCGACCGCCGATAAATGCACGTTTGCTGCCTGAGCGAACTCGGCCGGCAACTGCGTCAGTTCGAAATAATGCGTGGCGAACAACGTATGGCAGCCGTTATGGGATAGCAGATGACGTGCGATGGCCCATGCGAGCGCGAGGCCGTCGAAGGTGGATGTACCGCGGCCGATCTCGTCCATCAGCACAAGGCTCGACGGTGTGGCGTCGTTGAGAATTGCTGCCGCTTCCGTCATTTCGACCATGAACGTGGAACGGCCGCCAGCGAGATCGTCGGCGGCGCCAATGCGCGTGAAGATCCGGTCGATGGGACCGAAGCGCGCGCGTTTCGCCGGCACACAGCTGCCCACATAAGCCAGCAGCGCAATCAATGCGGTCTGTCGCATGAAAGTCGACTTACCGCCCATGTTTGGCCCGGTGATCAACAGCAGCTTGCGCTCGGTGTTCAGGCAACAATCGTTCGCGATGAACTGCTCGACCTGCGCTTCTACCACCGGGTGCCGCCCTTGCTCGATGTCGATGCCTGCGTCGCCCGCGAATTCCGGTGCGATCCAGTCGAGCGCGAGCGCCCGTTCTGCGAACGCGCCAAGCAGGTCGAGTTCAGCGAGCGCCGCCGCTACGCGCTGGCAGTCGCCAATGTGCGGCAACAGCGTTTGCAGCAGCGCGTCGTAGAGCAAACGCTCGCGTGCCAGTGCACGGTCCTGCGCGGACAGCGCCTTGTCTTCGAAGGTCTTCAACTCCGGCGTGATGTAACGCTCGGCGTTTTTCAGTGTCTGGCGACGACGATAGTCATCGGGAACCTTGTCCGTCTGGCCGCGTGTGACTTCGATATAAAAGCCATGCACCTTGTTGTACTCGACCCGCAGGTTCGCGATGCCCGTTCGCGAGCGTTCACGCGTTTCCAGGTCGATCAGGAACTGGTCGCAGTTCTCGGAGATGTCGCGAAGCTCATCGAGGTCAGCGTCGTAACCGCGCGCAATTACGCCACCGTCGCGGATCAGCGCGGCGGGTTCGGGTGCGATTGCGCGGCTCAGCAGCAGAAGGCACTCAGGCGGCGGCTCAAGCGATAGTTCGATACGTTCCAGCGACGCCGAATTCATCTTCACGGCAGCCAGCCGTTCGCGCAGTTGGGGGAGTGCCGCGAAGGTATCGCGCAGGCTGGAAAGATCGCGTGGCCGGGCTGACAGCAACGCGAGCCGCCCCGTAATTCGTTCGATGTCGGAAATCTGCCGCAACGCTGCGCGCAAATCATTGAGGCTCGCGGTTGCTGGTGCGTCGAGCAATGCGCCAATTGCACGCTGCCGGCTTTGCGCAATGGTGAAGTCGCGGGGCGGATGATGCAGCCAGTGGCGCAGCAGACGGCTGCCCATGGTCGTGCAGCATGTGTCCAGCAGCGAGCACAACGTGGGTGATTCAGTTCCGCGCAAGGTCTCGGTCAGTTCGAGATTGCGCCGCGTGGCCGGGTCGAGACCGATGTACTCGGATTCGTACTCCACCTTCAGGCTGCGCACGTGCCGCAGTTGCTGGCCCTGGGTTGCGGCTGCGTACAGCAGCAGCGCGCCCGCGGCGCCGCACGCGCAGGTCAGCGAGTGCGCACCAAAGCCGTCGAGGCTCGCGACATCGAGTTGTTCACGCAGACGTTGCATGCCCGAGTCAATATCGAAATGCCAGGCGGGTGCCCGCGTTGTAGCGCCTACGTTCGGCACTTCGAACGGCGCATTGGTCGAAGAAAACGAGTCGGCCACCAGCGTTTCCGCCGGGCGAATGCGCTCGAGTGCCGCGCTCAATTGATCAGGCGCGACTTCAGCGAGGCGCAATGCGCCGCTCGCCAGGTTCAACCAGGCCAGGCCGACGCTCGTGACCACGCCGCGGCGGTTATGCGCCGGGCAGAGAGCCAGCAGGAAGACGTCGTTTTTGTCCGAGAGGAGCGCTGCGTCGGTCAGCGTACCGGGCGTGACTACACGCACGACCTTGCGCTCGACTGGCCCCTTCGATGTCGCCGGGTCGCCGATCTGTTCGCAAATAGCGACGGATTCCCCCAGTTTCACGAGCTTCGCCAGATATTGCTCGCACGAATGATGGGGGATGCCGGCCATCTTGATCGGGTTTCCGCCTGACGCCCCGCGTTGCGTGAGCGTGAGGTCGAGCAGGCGCGAAGCCTTGACGGCGTCGTCGAAGAAAAGCTCGTAGAAGTCGCCCATCCGGTAAAACACGAGCGTGCCGGGATGTTCACCTTTAATGCGCAGATATTGCTGCATCATTGGCGTATGGTGCGACAGATCGACGGCTGCGCCGGGTGTCTGCGCGGCGGGGCCCAAGTCTTGAGTGGTAGACGAAACGGAGATATGCGTACCCATCTTGCGTGCGTGAATTTGTGCGAAGGTGCTTAAGGGCACGAGTGTACCGCGTCGGCCGGTCGCGGGAATGTCAGCCAAATGGCTAACGCGGTCCAGCGCGGTCTAACGCGGGACTGGGCGCAATTTCCCTTGTGCGTGCAGACGCAAAAAGCGTCCGTCCAAAAGCAAAACCGCCGGCATGCCGGCGGTTTTTGCTTATCCCTCGAATGCTACGCAAGACCAATCACGCGCGTCCTGCCAGAAATCCGACCAGCAGCGCGAGTCCCGCCACTGCGCCGAGCGTATGCCACGGCTTGTCGTGCACGAATTCATCGGCGTAACCGGCGGCGTCGTTCAGCCGGCCGGCTATGGCGGAAGACGAACCGTCGAACTGGGTGCGCGCCGCTTTCAGCTTGGCTTGCAAGTCTTTGCGCAGCTTTTCTACGTCGATGTCTTTCGCATCGCGGATTGAACTGTCGAGGTCGTCGAGCAGACCGCGCAACTGCGTGCTGGCAGTATCGACAGCGTCGCTTGCGCCCTGAACCGCGCGATGGCCGACTTTGGCCGCGCCATTGATGTTGCTATCGAGTGTGGAACGTGTGAACAGACCCATTTGCAGCTCCTTTGACGTGTCGTTTGCTTATTTCAAACCACGCACTCCGCGTTTGAATTTATGCATTCTGCGAAGAGCGCGACTTTCTTTCCGGCCGAACAAAGCATGCAGCAGATTCCGTTCCCGTACTCTGATTACCGTCACGCTATCACTCTTCAACCAACGCGCCCAGATCCACCGTCCGCTCGTTGCGGGCATGGCGCCGCATGGCAAGCCACATCATCAGGCAGATAAACACGCCAAACACCACGATGATCCATTCTACGGGCAGGTTGGTCGTCAGCAGAAGCGCGTACGCGCCGAGCATCGACAAAACGGCGAGGTTCTGGTTGAAATTCTGAACCGCAATGGATGCCCCGGCGGACAGCAGCGTCGCACCGCGATGCTGCAGGATGGCGTTCATCGGCACGATGAAAAAGCCTGACAGCGCACCCAGCAGAATCATCAGCGGATACGCGCCCAGAATGTAGAGGGGCGCGAACAGCGGGCCGATCTGCACGCCGGAACCGGCCGGAAACAGGCCTTTGTTATAGAACGCCATGCCGATAGCCACAGCGCCTGTCACTACCCCTATGGGCAGGACCTTGAGCGAACTGCGCAACGGCACCCACGCGGCGGCCGCACTTGCGCCGATCGCAATCCCGAGGCCTGTCACGCCCTGCAACACCGCCGCTTTCGATAACGACAATCCCAGGTTCGCCGCTGCCCATTTCAGCACCAGCAGTTGCAGCGTTACTGCCGCACCCCACAGCAAGGTCGTGACCCACAACGCGATCTGCGCCAGCTTGTCGCCCCATAACACCTTGAATGCATGGATGAAATCGCCGACGAGCTTTGACGGCTCCTTGAGCCGGTTAGGGTATCGCGCGCCGGTATCGGGAATGCCGATATTGATCACCGCGGCCGCGGCATATACGACCATGACGGCGAACATGGCAGCGTCGGCGGCCGAGCGGATCAGCACGAGATGCGCGCCGCTAACAAAATGCTGAACGTACTGGCTGACCAGCGCACCGCCGATCACCGTACCGAGAATCGTCGATCCGACCGTTGCCGATTCAAGCCACGCGTTAGCCGGAATGAGTTTTTCGGGCGGCAAAAGCTCGGTGAGGATGCCGTATTTCGCCGGGGAATACGCTGCGGCGCCAAGGCCGACCACGCCGTAAGCGATCATGGGATGCACGCCAAGGATCATGAGCGCGCAGCCACCGGCTTTCAGCGCGTTCGAGACGAACATGACGGAGCGTTTCTGGATGGAATCGGCGAACGCACCCACGAACGGCGCAAGCAGCACGTACGACACCGTGAAGAAAATCTGCAACAGCGGCGTGACCCACGACGCGGAATGCATCACCGAAAGCATCGCTATGGCAGCGATCAACAGTGCGTTGTCGGCGAGCGACGAAACGAACTGCGCGGCAATGATCGTATAGAAGCCTTTTTTCATTAGACGGAGAGAAGCGGCGGCAGAAAGGGTGGGGAATGCCGCGGACGGCGAGCAGGACACTTTAGCGGAGCCGGCGGCAGTGTGCAGATTGCGCGGGCCAACGTTAGCCTTTCGGACGGTCGCAGAGCATGTCGGCCCGCGAGCGTAGCCGCTGTGACGCTGTGACCTTGCCTTGGGGAGGCGGCGTGCTGAAAATAAAAAGGCGGCCGTAGCCGCCTTTTCAACCATCTTCTACCATTAAGCGCTTTGGCGCGTGGTGGTGAAGGGATCGAGGATCTTGATCATCTGGGCGTAGACCTTCGGGTTGCCCGCGACGATCTCGCTCTTGTGCAGGAAATCCGATTCTCCCGTGTAGTTGCCCACCAGCCCACCCGCTTCGGTGATCAGCAAGCTGCCCGCAGCCACGTCCCATGCGTTGATGCCCTGCTCGAAAAACCCATCGAGCCGGCCTGCGGCCACATTCGCCAGATCCAGCGCGGCGGCGCCAGGGCGGCGCAAGCCGGCACAGGCTTCAGTCATCTGCGAGAACAGTTTGCAATACGCATCAAGGCCCGCACCGTCGCGAAACGGGAAACCCGTGCCGACCAGCGCGTCGTTGAGACGATCCAGTTTTGCCACACGAATGCGCCGCTCGTTCAGATAAGCGCCGCTGCCGCGCGATGCGGTGAACAGGTCGTTGCGGGTGGGGTCGTACACCACCGCTTGCGTGATGATGCCCTTGTGGGCGAGCGCGATGGAGACGCAGTAATACTGGAAACCGTGGATGAAGTTGGTCGTGCCGTCGAGCGGATCGATGATCCACTGGAACTCCGAATCCTTGTCCTGCACACCGGATTCCTCGGCGAGGATGGAGTGCTTCGGATAGGCGGTGGTCAGCGTTTCGATAATCGCTGCCTCGGAGGCCTTGTCGACTTCCGTCACGAAGTCGTTATGCTGTTTTTTGCTGACCTGGATGCGGTCCAGATCCAGCGACGCGCGGTTGATGATCTGTCCGGCGCGGCGAGCGGCCTTGACAGCAATATTGAGCATCGGATGCATGAAAATAGTCCTTTGGCCGGCGGCGGCGCTCCACGCACGCGCGTGAAGTCGTGTGTGAAGTCCCAACGCCGAACGGAAAACGGCCCAAACCAGCGGGCAAAAACGACGTGTGTCGACGGCAACGAATTGAAGAAGAGCGGGGCGCGTGCCTTCTTTGAACCTGCAATAGCGCCTGATTACAGCGACTTGCAACAGCAGACACACGCGAACGGGCTATTTTACCCGAGTCGGCCGCCGGCGCGCGATGAGTGCAAAGCGGAGTGCGCAGCGAATGTCGGCGCAAGGGTCGCCGGATGGGCCGCGCGGCGATACCATGACGTCTCTTTCAACCTTCCGGCAAGCGTTTCCCCTTGGACCTGAACACCTCATCAACCTCGCCAGACCACGCTTTTGCGTCGACTCGCTTCGTGCTGGTCGAACCGAGTCATCCCGGCAATGTCGGCGCGGCCGCGCGCGCGCTCAAGACAATGGGATTTTCCCGGCTGGTCGTCGTCGCGCCGAAAATCGCGTTTGTCACGCGCGAGCCCGAAGCGATAGCGATGGCGAGCGGCGCCGACGACGTGCTCGCGGCGGCGCAAGTTGTCGAAACACTCGCCGATGCCCTGACTGGCGTGCATTGGTCGATCGCATTGACGGCGCGTTCGCGCGAATATGGGCCGCCGCAAATGGCGCCGCGCGCCGCAGCGGAGAAGGCCTGCGAGTTCGCGGATCAAGGGCAAGGAGGGAATTCGGGCGTTATTGCGCTCGTGTTCGGCAACGAGCGCGTGGGCTTGTCGAACGCCGATGTGGAGCGCTGCAGCGCGCTCGCGCACATTCCGGCGAATCCCGCCTATAGCTCGTTGAATCTGGCGCAAGCGGTTCAGGTTCTGGCCTATGAGCTGCGGCTGGCGCTGCTCAGTCGCGCGGAAGCATCTCCGGCTATAGCCGCGGAGAGTCCCACAACCGTTGCCCCAAGCGCGTCCAGCGACGAGATAGAAGGCATGTACGCGCATCTGGAAGAGGCACTGGTCACACTCGATTTCCTCGATCCTGCCAACCCGAAGAAGCTGATGTCGCGGCTGCGACGGCTCTTTTCACGCTCGGGCCTGGAGCACGAGGAGGTGAATATCCTGCGCGGTATCGCCAAGCATATTCTTCTAAAGATTAAGCAATAGGAAGGCGGTGGCACCTGCAAGTCTTAAGAAAGCGGCAGTTTTACTCCGACGGGCAATGGAGAAGGCGAGCTACGAGCTGCGCACCTTCTCGCCGCTCGCACATCCCGGACGTGATCAACGCCAACACCCATCGTGACCGCTTTGCCAGCGGGGGCATCGCAGCGAACTTTTACGGCCCGTCCTACAATCTGCGGGAATCGAACTATCGATTCCCGAATCCGTGCTGAGCCGCAGGTTCGAGGGTCGACACCCCGCACACTAACAGAGCCACCGCCATGTTTAACCGATTCCGCGAAGACATTGCCGCCATCCGCGAGCGCGATCCGGCCGCCCGCAGCGCCTGGGAAGTCGTGACGTGTTATCCGGGCTTCCATGCCGTCGTCCTGCACCGGATTGCGCACGCTTGCTGGCGCGCGGGCTGGCGCTGGCTCGGGCGATTTGTCTCACAGTTCGGGCGTTTCATGACGGGCATCGAGATCCATCCCGGCGCGACGCTTGGACGGCGCGTGTTTATCGATCACGGCATGGGCGTGGTGGTCGGCGAAACGGCGGAAATTGGCGATGATTGCACGATCTACCAAGGCGTGACGCTGGGCGGCACGTCGCTCGCGCGGGGTGCGAAGCGGCATCCGACGCTTGAGCGCGGCGTGATTGTCGGGGCGGGCGCGAAAGTGCTCGGCGGGTTCACGGTCGGCGCGGAAGCGAAGATCGGGTCGAACGCGGTCGTGGTGAAGCCGGTTCCGGCGGGTGGAACGGCCGTGGGCAATCCGGCGCGCGTGGTTATGCCGGCAACGGTCAAACCCGCGCAAAAAAGTTCGGACGTGCCTGAGCGTGCAGCGTTCTGCGCATACGGCATCACGCCAAACGCCGATGATCCCGTGTCGCTTGCCATCCACGGCCTGATCGATCACGCGTCTACGCAGGCGCATCGTGTGGATGAGATTGTTGCCGCGCTTGAGAAACTGGGCACGCGTATAGATGCGATCAGCGGCGTCGAGACTGCCGCGTTCATCGACCTGAAGCGTCTCTCCGATGCAATGAAAGGCGAAGCAGCGCGCCGCTGAACGAGAGGGCGGGTCGCCATCGGGCACGAGCGCGAAAAAAGCCGCCCATTCGAGCTCACTCCAACGGCAACGCCCGAATACCTTCGGCGTCCACGCGCAGATATCCGCCGCGTGGCTCGCCGTGATCCAGTTCCCAATCAGGCATGACCCAGCGTACGCCCTCGGTTTCCCGGTGACGCGCGGGCAGATGCGTATGGCCGTGGATCATCGTGTGGGTGCCGGTGCTCGCGAACAGCTTGGCCACCGCCTCGCGAGTGACGTCATATTTCGCCTGCGCCGGACGCATCCTGCCGTCTTCGCTGGTCGATCGCATGCGCTCCGCAACCGATAAGCGCAGCTTCAGCGGCAAGCTCAAGAATAGTTGTTGCGCAACCGGGTTACGTGCAAACCTGCGAAAGCGCTGATACGCGGGGTCTGCCGTACAGAGCGCATCGCCATGCGCCACCACGATACGCGTGCCGAACGCCGTGATGACAAACGGATCGGGCAACGGCAGCGCCCCGGCGGCGCGCATGAAGTGCTTGCCGAGCAGGAAATCGCGATTGCCATGCATCACATATAACGCAATACCGCGCTCGGACAGGGTGTGCATCAGCGCGGTCATGCGCCTTGCGAACGCAGCACGTGGCCCCGCCACCGATGCTTCCAGCACATCGTCGCCTACCCAGAATTCGAACAGGTCGCCGAGGATGAACACCGAGTCGGCATCGTTCGCCGTCACCTCGATGAAATGCTCGAACGCCGCCACCGTGTGCGGAATGGCATCGCTCAAATGGAGATCGGAAATGAAAAACAGCGGGCGCGCTGTATCTTTCGCGCCCGCTGTTTCAGCTATTTCAGCTGTTCCGATCACGTTGTGCGTCAAGTCGATCATTCCCCGGCGACGACAGCCTTTTCGATCACGACGTCATCCACCGGCACGTCCTGATGAAAACCCTTTGAACCCGTCTTGACCTTGCGGATCTTGTCGACGATATCGAGGCCTTCCACCACTTTGCCGAATACCGCGTAGCCCCAGCCTTGCGGCGACGGCGATGAGTGGTTCAGGAACTCGTTGTCACCCACATTGATGAAAAACTGAGCCGTGGCCGAATGCGGGTCGTTGGTACGCGCCATGGCGACGGAACCGTGTTCGTTCTTCAGGCCATTGTTCGCTTCGTTGTCGATAGGTGCGTCCGTCGGCTTTTGCTTCATGCCGGGTTCGAAACCGCCGCCCTGGATCATGAAGCCGTCGATCACGCGATGGAACACGGTGTTGTCGTAGTGGCCTTTCTTTACGTAGTTCAGAAAGTTTTCGACCGACTTGGGCGCCTTCTCGGCGTTCAGCTCGATCTTGATGATGCCGTGATTCGTATGCAGTTCGACCATGATGAGTTCCTTTCCTTTTCAAGAGTAGATGGGGCAATACGCGATGCGCACGGCGTATGCCTGCTTCATGCCTCGCTCGCCATGACGACGAGTGGCGACGACTTGTTCCCCGGCCTGGGTTTTTGAGGCTTGCTTCCAGGCTTACTTCCAAACGGTTACTTCGCGACGACGCTAGCCGACTGGATCACGACGTTCGTTTGCGGCACATCGCCCATTGGGCCGCGCGTGGTAGTCGGCGTGCCTTCGATCTTCTTCACTACGTCCATGCCCGCGACGACCTTGCCGAACACGGCATAACCGTTGCCGTCGCCGTTGGGGTAGTCGAGGCCGGTGTTGTCGACCGTGTTGATGAAGAATTGCGAGGTGGCCGAATCCGGATCGCTCGTGCGCGCCATGGCGAGCGTGCCGGTCGTGTTCTTCAGCCCGTTCTTGCTTTCAAGCGGAATGGGTGCGCGCGTGGGTTTTTCGACGAAGCTGGTCGTGTAGCCACCGCCCTGAATCATGAAGCCCGGAATCACACGATGAAAAATCGTGCCGTTGTACTGGCCGGACTTTACATAGTCCAGAAAGTTGGCCACGCTTTTCGGCGCCTTCTCAGGATACAACTCAACCTTGATGTCGCCTTGTGACGTCTTGAGCAGCACGGTCGGGTGAGCAGCAGTCTGCGACGACTGGGCGAAGGCGGGCGCGTGGGCAATGAGTGCAGCGCTGCCGAGCGCCAACAACAAACTTTTCATGAGTAATCGATCCTCTGGTTGGAGCAGTTACGGGTGAAGACTTGTCGAACGTTCGAACATCCAGATGCCTGGCCGTCTGAACGTTCGATCCTGCCGGATTGGATTCAAGGATTCGTCGGCGCGAAATAAGGCGTGGTCGAAAGCGGCACGCTGGGGCCGCCAAACGGCGAGTAAAGCGGCGACGACATGTCGTTAGTGTTAGAAGTCGTGCCCGACGTGGTACCCGTTGCTGGCGTCGTCCAGTCACTAGAGGTTGCACTCGACGAAGACGCGGCCGTAGCCGACGAAGCCGCCACTGCCCCCGAGGCGGCGCTTACATGCGAGGACCCCGACGCTGCCGCTGCCGCTGCCGCCGCAGCTTCCGGACGACGTCGCGGCGGCGGCGACACGATCTTCTGAATGTCTCCCACGCGCTGCGCCGTCAACGGACTCCTCGATCCGAGCGATTGCGCCCGCTTATACGATTCGCTCGCCAGCCGCAGATAAAGATCGCCGAGGTTTTCGTACGCCAGCGCGTAACTGGGATTCGCCTTCGTCGCTGTTTCGAGCGCGACGCGTGCTTCGTCGTAGCGGCCCTTCTTGGCGTAGAGCGCGGCAAGATTGTTGTACGGCTCAGGCAGCTCGGGGTAGGCCTGGGTGAGCTCGGTGAACGCGGCGATGGCTTCGTCGTCCCGGTTCAAACGCGCGAGTACGGTCGCACGCTTGAACTTGGCCTGCACGTCGCGCGGGTTGGTTTTCAGGCGTGCGTCGAGTTGCGCCAGCGCGCTTGGCCATTGCTTCTGCGAGATGGCCAGGTCGATGGCGGGTGTGTCGTCCGCGGTGGCGGTGGAGACTTGTGCAAACGCCGGCGCAACGGGCAAAAAAGTTGCGCCAAGACCGAATGTGACGGTTGCAAGGGCGGTCGCCGCTAGCTTGGCAACGCTTGATGCGCGGCCGCTTGAAGGTTTCATAGGCTCTGGTCTGGATGTTATACTCCGACCCATTCTAACAAAACGTCTGCAACGTTCCGCTGAACGTTCAGACAGTCATTACGCCACTCGCGGCCGCCTCCGTTTTGATCGCAGTGTGACCGTCATGTTTCTCGCGACGGCGCGCACGGTTCCCAGCGCTTCAAGTTCGAAGCCGGGCCAGGTTAAACATGTTGAACGTGCTGGAACTTGCTGGAACGTGTCACATCGCTGATGTTCGCGTTGTCATCGTTCTCGTTGCTCGTCTCATTGTCGTTCTCGATGTTGCTACCGTTTCACGGCTACCTGTAGCATGGGTCGCAGCAGTGCAAAATGCACCGTTGCTATCGTCAGCCGGAAACGGGCGCGTACATGAAGAGCGCGTACATGAAGCGAACGAACGCGGCCATGCAGCACGCCGTCACAACCGCAGTCACAAAATTGGCCAGCAGTCGAAACACGGATGTCCCGGCCCACGCACTATCCCACGCACCATCGCTTATGAACTCATTGCGCATCTACAACACGCTCGCGCGTGACAAGCAACCTTTCGTGCCGCTCCGTGCCGGAGAAGTGCGCATGTACGTTTGCGGAATCACGGTGTATGACTATTGTCATGTCGGGCACGCACGCATGATGATCGTGTTCGATATTGTCCAGCGCTGGCTTCGCACGCTTGGATACAACGTGACTTATGTGCGCAACATCACAGACATCGACGACAAGATCATTCGTCGCGCGGTGGAAAACGGCGAGCCGATCAAGGCGTTGACGGGGCGATTCATCCAGGCCATGTATGACGACCTCGATGCACTCGGCGTAGAGCGTCCCGACCTTGAACCACGTGCGACCGACTTCGTTCCGCAGATGCTGGGCATGATCCAGACGCTCGTGCAAAACGGTTACGCGTATCAGGGTAAAGACGGCGACGTGAACTATGCGGTACGCAAGTTCGAGGGCTACGGCAAGCTGTCGGGCAAGTCGATCGAAGACCTGCGCGCGGGCGAACGCGTGGCTGCAAACGATGCCAAGCAGGATCCACTCGACTTTGTGTTGTGGAAAAGCGCGAAGGAAGGGGAGCCGCCGGATACGGGCTGGGAATCGGCATGGGGGCGCGGCCGGCCGGGCTGGCATATCGAATGTTCGGCCATGGGCTGCACCTTGCTGGGCGATCGTTTCGACATTCACGGCGGTGGTCAGGACCTGCAGTTTCCGCACCATGAGAATGAAATTGCGCAGAGCGAGGCGGCAACGGGCGTTCAGTTCGTGAACTACTGGATGCATAACGGCTTCGTGCAGATCGACAGCGAAAAGATGTCGAAGTCGCTGGGCAACTTCTTTACCATCCGCGAAGTCCTCGAAAAATTCGATGCGGAAGTCGTGCGTTTCTTTATTGCAAGGGCACACTATCGTTCGCCGCTCAATTACAGCGACGTTCATATAGACGATGCACGTGGGGCGCTCACGCGTTTGTATACAGCATTGAAAGACGTGACGCCGGATGCCGGGCCGCTCGACTGGAACGAAACGAACGCGCAACGTTTTCGCACGGCGATGAACGACGACTTCAACACGCCGGTGGCTATCGCCGTGTTGTTCGAATTGGCGAGCGAAGTGAATCGCTCGCAGGACACCGTGCTCGCACGTCAACTGAAGGAACTGGCTGCCGTGCTTGGGTTGTTGCAACGTGAGCCGCGTGCGTTTCTTCAGGACACACCGCGCAGCAGTCGCGATTTGCTTGGTAAAGAGGCTGCAGAAAACCTCACGCCTGCCGATATAGACATGAAGATCGCCGCTCGTGTTGCTGCGAAGCAGGCAAAGAACTATGCCGAAGCAGACCGGATTCGCGCTGAATTGCTCGAAGCCGGGATTGCACTTGAAGACAAACCGGGTGGGTTGACCGAATGGCGTCGCAGCTAAGCGCCTCTCGTTCCCTTTGATCGACTCGCCAGGTAGGAGGCATGATGGCAACGGCCAGAAAGGCGCCGGCTAAACGAGCCGCGTCCGGAAGTATTGCAACGCCCGCGAGCAAGGTCGCGCGGCGCACGCAAGTGAAAACGTCGAAGGCGTCGGCGCCCGAGGCGAAGCTCGCCAACGGTGCTGGTCACGACGGAGAACGCAGGACAGTATCGAAGAAACGTACGGTCAATGGCGTGGTCCATGACGGTGTCGTTAAAACGAATGGTCTCGTTCGTGCACGCAAGACCGTGCGCGCAACTGCGCCAAAAGTGTCACCTAAGGCGGCACTCAAGGTGTCGCCGAAGAAGGTGAGCGGCAAGGTGAGCAGCGATGCCAATGGCGTGCTCGACGTGAAAACTGACGAGACTGACATCAGCACTGACTCCACGCAGGCGCTCGTGCGCGCTCCGCAAAACGACGGCGAGATTGTCCGCAAGTCGCGTGCGATCACGGCCGAGAAGACCGTACCGGTGCAGACGCCCGGCTTGTCGGCTGAAGCGGCTCGTCCCGAGTATTGGGACAAGGCGTGCGCCGACCTCGTCAAGCGCGACCGTATCCTCAAGAAACTGATTCCGAAGTTCGGCCCTGTGCATCTGATTAATCGCGACGATCCGTTCACCACGCTGGCGCGTTCGGTTGTCGGTCAGCAAATTTCCGTGACGGCCGCGCAGGCTATCTGGAAACGCGTGGAAGGCGCGTGTCCGACGCTCGCGCCGCAGCAGTTCATCAAGGTGGGGCCGGTGAAGTTGCAGTCGTGCGGGTTATCGAAGCGCAAGTCCGAATATATCCTCGACGTCGCGCAGCATTTCGTTTCGGGCGCACTGCATGTGGATAGCTGGACGTCCATGGAAGATGAAGCCGTAATCGCGGAGCTGACGCAGATTCGCGGCATCGGCCGGTGGACAGCGGAAATGTTCCTGATCTTCAACTTGTCGCGCCCGGATGTCCTGCCGCTCGATGACCTCGGCCTGATCCAGGCCATCAGCGTCAACTATTTCAGCGGCGAACCCGTGACCCGAAGCGAAGCGCGCGAAGTCGCGGCGAACTGGGAACCGTGGCGCACCGTCGCGACCTGGTACATGTGGCGCAGCCTTTACCCCGTTCCCGCCGATCACTAAAATTTTGCGGTCGCATTGGCCCGCGGCAATCGGCAGACTATTGATATCTTATAATCGATAGTTGCGACCCGAAATTTAGTGAGGCCGGCGCGGTTAGAATACGCGCTGCCCGATGCTTTAGGATTCGAACATATGAAGACCACGTTTCTGGATTTCGAACAGCCTATCGCTGAACTCGAAGCGAAGATCGAAGAATTGCGCTTCGTTCAGGACGATTCCGCTGTCGATATTTCGGAAGAAATAGAGCGGCTGTCGAAGAAGAGCCAGCAACTCACCAAAGATCTTTATGCAAACCTGACGCCTTGGCAGGTTTCGCAGATCGCGCGCCATCCGCAGCGCCCGTACACGCTCGACTATGTGAACGAGCTTTTCACCGACTTCCACGAACTCCACGGCGACCGCTCTTATGCGGACGATCTGGCTATTGTCGGCGGTCTGGCGCGATTCAACGGCCAGCCCTGCATGGTGATCGGCCAGCAGAAGGGCCGCGACACGAAAGAGCGCGCAGCGCGCAATTTCGGCATGCCGCGTCCGGAGGGGTATCGCAAGGCTGAGCGGCTCATGCGTCTAGCCGAGAAATTCGGCTTGCCCATCTTTACGTTCATCGATACCCCGGGCGCATACCCGGGTATTGGGGCAGAGGAGCGTGGGCAGTCGGAAGCGATCGGTCGTAACCTGTATGTGATGGCCGAACTGAAGACGCCGATCGTGGCGACCATTATTGGCGAAGGCGGTTCTGGTGGTGCGCTGGCTATTGCCGTTGCTGACAGCGTGCTAATGCTGCAATTCTCAACTTATTCGGTGATTTCGCCCGAGGGCTGCGCGTCCATTTTGTGGAAAAGCGCGGCGAAGGCGCCGGAAGCGGCCGAAGCGCTGGGTTTGACGGCTCATCGGCTGAAGGCGTTGGGATTGATCGACAAGATCGTCAACGAGCCGCTGGGTGGCGCGCATCGCGATCCGAAAGGCATGGCTGCATTGCTGCGCCGTGCATTGGCCGATACGCTGCGCCAGTTCCACGGCATGAATGCGCTGGACGTTCGTGCACGCCGCTTCGACAAGCTGATGGCGTACGGCAAGTTCAAGGAAAACCTGCCGGGTGCGTGAAGCTTGAGCGCGGCACTTGCGGTTCCGTTGTTCCCTCCCTGCAGTTTGCTACGGCAGGCTGCCTTGAAGGCAACTTAACAAGCCGACTCCCGTGACATCCTCCGACATTGACACTCCCGCCAGCCGCCTCGTGATCGATGCGGTGCGCGCGGCGTTTGCCGATGTACCGGCTTCTCCTCAATCCTCCATTGCCGTTGCGCTCAGTGGCGGTCTCGACTCGACCGCGCTGCTCGATGCCACGGTTCGATGCGTGGGGCCATCACGCGTGATGGCGCTGCATATTCATCACGGCCTGAGCCCGAACGCCGACGCCTGGGCCGCGCATTGTCACGCGTTCGCGCAAGCACTGGGCGTGAGGTTCGCGTCGCGTCAGGTCGACGTGGTACGTGAAGGCGGCGAGAGCCTGGAAGCGGCGGCGCGTGACGCACGTTATCGCGCGCTTGACGCGCTATGTGCCGAGCACGGAGCAAGCGCGCTTTGGCTCGCGCATCATGCCGACGATCAGGCCGAAACGGTGTTACTGCAATTGCTGCGCGGCGCGGGTGTGGCCGGCCTTGCCGCGATGGCGCCGCAACGCGCCGATGGCGCCTCAACGCCGCGCGTGCGGCCGTTATTGCATCTATTGCGAGCACAACTCGAGCACTACGCGCATGAGCGTGATCTGCGCTGGATCGACGACGAATCCAACGCCGATACCCGCTATGCCCGCAACGCGCTGCGTCATGACGTCCTCCCGGCGCTCGCCGTGCATTTCCCCGGTTTCCGCGATGCGCTTGCGCGGACCGCGTCGCATGCGGCATCGGCGCAAAGGTTGCTCGACGAACTCGCACGCATCGATATGGGATCGGCACAAGGTGATGAAGAAGGGGCGCTGGCTTTGTCGGCGGTACTCGCTCTCGACGATGAACGCGCGATCAACTTGCTGCGCTACTGGATGCGCTCGCTCGGACTGCAGGCCGCGTCGTCGGCGCGTATTAGCGAGGTGCTGCGGCAATTGCGCGACGCAGCGGTGTCCCGGGATGGCCACGCGTTGCGCATCGATCACGCCGGGTTTTGCTTGCGGGCGTATCGCGATGCAATCTTCTGGGAAAAGGGCGATAGCGCGGACCCCGCCGATCTCGACGATGGGGCAAATCCGGCGCGCATGGCGAGCGTGCTGAACTGGGATGGCGAAAGCATCTGGCGCCTGCCGCATTGGCGCGGGACGTTCGTGTTCAAACCTGTGGCCCAGGGCGACGAAGATGCAGTTTCCGAAACCACGCTACGCGCCGCGCCGCTTTGTGCGCGTTCGCGCGCGGGCGGCGAGCGCTTGCGCTTGAGTGCGGATGGACCTGGCCGGACCCTGAAAAACCTGTTTCAGGAGCGCGGCGTGCCGGGATGGAAACGCGATGTCCCGCTGGTGTTTCTTGGCGAGATTCTCTTGTTCGTGCCGTCCATTGGCGTCAATCGGGCATGCACCGAAGTCAGTGGTGAACGCGGCAGAGACAGCGAAACTGGATATAGGCGGATCGAGTGGCAGCCGGACCTTGTCGTAGCCTGAACGGCTGGCCGGTGCGCTCACGCGCTGTATGCGCAGCGCCTCTCTCGCGCGAAAACTTAATCTGCCCCGATTTTTTCGGTATTTCATGCGTGTGAGCAAATCCGGTCAACTTTTCTTGACACATGCCTGCTAGTGGCCCGCAAACCCGTCGAATCGCCCGTTCTGGCTTGTGTTTTAGGCCTCGATCAGGTACGTTTACCGGTTTCCCGCAACGCTTTTCAAGCAGCTTTTCCGTCCAGAAGACGCGTTTCTAGCCGCCAGAATTGCATTTTGCGCGCGAGTCAACCTTGCGCGTGCGGCCATCGCGCTTCGTCGTCACGCTTAAGTCGTCGATCGCACCGATCCAGGGTGTTGCTTGTGTTTCTTCAAGCCGGCTTCTGATGCAACACGTGAAATACCTGCAGTAGTGCAGTACGCGGCGCATCAAACGGCGCGCCAGCGCGGCTTTTCCTCCTGTTCAAAACGACAATGGCACTCATCGTACATAAATACGGCGGCACTTCGATGGGCTCGGTCGAGCGCATCAAGAACGTCGCCAAGCGCGTCGCGAAATGGCACAAGGCCGGCCACAAGATGGTCGTCGTCCCGTCGGCCATGTCCGGCGAAACGAACCGCCTGCTCGGCCTCGCGCGCGAAATCACCGCACATCCCGACCCCCGCGAACTCGACATGATCGCCTCCACCGGCGAGCAAGTCAGCGTCGGCCTGCTCGCGATTGCGTTGCAAGCGGAAGGGCTTGAAGCGGTCAGCTATGCCGGCTGGCAAGTGCCGATCAAGACCGACAGCGCGTTCACGAAAGCCCGCATCAGCGACATCGACGGCACGCGTGTGCAAGCCGATCTCGACGCAGGCAAGGTCGTGGTGGTGACGGGCTTCCAGGGCGTCGATCCCGACGGGCATATCGCGACGCTCGGACGCGGTGGTTCGGACACGTCGGCTGTCGCGATTGCGGCGGCGTTGAAAGCGGACGAATGCCTGATCTACACGGACGTCGACGGTGTTTACACGACGGATCCGCGCGTGGTTGAAGAAGCGCGCCGGCTGGATCGCGTGACGTTCGAAGAAATGCTGGAAATGGCGAGCCTCGGGTCGAAGGTGCTGCAGATCCGTTCGGTGGAATTCGCCGGCAAATATCAGGTGAAGACGCGCGTGTTGTCGAGCCTGACGGACCCGTTGATTCCGCTCGAAACCGAAATGCGCTCGGGCACCCTGATTACTTTTGAAGAAGACGAGACCATGGAAAAAGCTGTTATCTCGGGCATCGCATTTCAGCGCGACGAAGCGCGTATTGCCGTGATGGGCGTGCCCGACAAGCCGGGTATTGCGTACCAGATCCTCGGACCGGTGGCCGATGCAAATATCGACATCGACATGATCATCCAGAACACGAGCGTGGACGGCAAGACCGACTTCACGTTCACCGTTGGCCGCGGCGATTACGCGCATGCCATGGAGATCCTGACGAGCCAGGTGAAGGACCACGTGAAGGCCGAACAAGTGCGCGGGGACCCGAAGGTGTCGAAGGTGTCGGTGGTCGGCGTGGGCATGCGCTCGCATGTGGGTATCGCGAGCACGATGTTCCGCACGCTGGCGGAAGAGGGCATCAATATCCAGATGATCTCGACGTCGGAGATCAAGATTTCGGTGCTGATCGACGAAAAATATACCGAGCTCGCCGTGCGCGCGCTGCATAAGGTGTTTGAGCTCGACCGCGGTTGAAGCAAAGCGGGGAAGCGACGCGGGTGTGACAGCGTGCGGTGTGTTTTTGGGCTGTAGTCGAAATAAGCTGCCGAATAACAAACAAGCTGCAAACTGTTATTCGATGCAATTCGCGAGATGAAAAATTTTGTCTCACGAAATTGACCCGCGGCGGCTAACCCGCTATCATCTTGGCTTCGTCGCGCTGACTCCCGCGTGACAAAAAGTGCAGGAGACGTGGCCGAGAGGTTGAAGGTACTCCCCTGCTAAGGGAGCATCTGGGCTAAAACCTGGATCGAGGGTTCGAATCCCTCCGTCTCCGCCAGAAGAATGCAAAGCCCCGTAGGTCTAACGACTTACGGGGTTTTTGTTTTTTGGGGCGCGGTCCGGTTGGCCAATGAAGCAGAAGTACGTGGTCACACCTCACCGCCTGAACGCCGACGCCGTCGCTTCATCCGCTGGGAAGAACAACTCGATCGCGAGTTCCGACAACGTGATATCAATTGGCGTACCGAATATCATCGTTGTGCTAATGAACGACAGCTGTCCCGCAGCCGTGCTCAACACGAATGGAATCACGATAGAAGGTTCCCCCGCGTCATCCTGACCCGATCTCCCCGCGTAACTCTTCAACTCATCGCGCAATGCGCCCAACTGCGGATCAGCCGTGAGTGCGATCTGGCGCTCCAGCCGTTCCAGCAAATGCGCGCGCCATTGCCCGAGATTCACAATCTTCGACGCCAGCCCGCGCGGATGCAGACTCAATCGCAATACATTCACGGGCGGCTCAAGCAAAGACGGATCAGCATCGGCGATAAGCGCAGCCACCGCACCATTCGCCGACACCAGATTCCAATGCCGGTCGATAGCCAACGCCGGATACGGCTCATGCCCCTTCAAGATCTGCTCGACTGCGGTGCGCGCGGGCTGCATCGACTGATCCGTGAGTGAGCGTTCCCGGAACACCGGTGCGAAGCCTGCCGCGGTCAGCAACTCGTTACGCTCACGCAGCGGCACCTCAAGATACTCGGCCAGCCGCAGCACCATCGCGCGGCTAGGTGCTGCGCGTCCCGTTTCGATAAAACTCAGATGCCGACTCGAAATCTCCGCCTCGCTGGCCAGAAAAAGCTGGCTCATGCGCCGTCGTTCGCGCCAGTGCTTGATCATTGGGCCAATCCCAACAGTCCCCACAGCCGTTGCAGTCAGTGTGTTCATGGTCATACCTTATCAAACCGCCGCATGTCGCTCCATTACCTGTCAGGTAATCGACGCACGACGCGCTCGTCCGGATTATTGCTCCCAGGCCGCGCTAATCCAGTGCCGCCATAGCCTCGAAGACTATCGAAGGAGAGAATCATGACTGAGCATGACGTTCTGGTGGGCCGTTATATTGATACATGGAACGAGACGGATTCGTCGCGCCGCGGCGCTCTCGCAGAGCTGGTTTTGCTCGACGGCGCTCATTACACCGACCCGATGATGAGCAGCACCGGCCCGAAAGCGTTCACCGAGATGATCGGCGCGTTTCGGGCGCAGATGCCTGGGTTGACGTTCGAGCGTGTCGGCAGGATCGATGCAACGGGCGCGATGGTCCGCTTCAGTTGGCGTTTGATCGATGCCACTGGCCGGCAACTGGCTAGTGGGACGGACGTTGGCGAATTTTCCATCGATGGACGGTTCGCCGGCATTACCGGCTTCCTCGATAGCACCCTGATGGGCCCGGCATGGTGCGTGGAGAAGTACGCCGCCTTCTGGGCCGCGCCGGACTTCAACCGGCCGAGCGATGAACTGGCGGCGGATATCGAGGGATATTGGCCGGGATTGCACGCACCGTTGAAAGGCGTGGAAGCCTATGTGCGGCCGCTGCATGAACTGGTGCGCCGCGTTCCGGATTTCAGGCTGGAAGTCGCCGACCACGCGACTCGCGGCGATACCGTCTTCATCCGATGGATTGCGACAGGAACGCATGGCGATGTGCCGCTGCGCTTCGAAGGGGTGGACTGCGTGCGTCACAGTAACGGTCAAGTCTATGAAAACCGGATCTACTGCGATCATCCGTTGATTCAGGAGTTGAACCGCTAGCGGAATCGGCAACCTGGTTTCTCTTTGATCGAGCAGGGCGCTTCTCTTGGACGACATGCCGGGCGCGAGCGAAGCGCCTGGGTGCGCTCAGACTTCGTCGTCGTCCAGGTCGTCGGCGCTTTGCGGGTCTGTTTGTCCCGTTGCACCGCGTATCGCCCGACGTTTGCGCTGTACATGGTAGGCAGTCAGCACCGCATGCACGACCATGTCCAGCGCCGGTTTCGCGTTACCTTGCTTGTCAGTCCAGGTTTTCGGCGTGAGTGCGCCGGCGAGCGATACGCTGTCGCCGTCATCGAGCGCCTGGAGCGCGTCCTTGACGATGTCGTCGAAGGCGATCACGTTCACGAACAGACTTTCGCCATCGCCTGCCGAGGCGCGAACCCGGCATGTCACGAAGTGCGTGCCGTGCTGACCCGTACGCACTTGCGCCGTGCCGTAGAGACGTCCAGAAACCAGGCCGTCGATCATGGTGTGCCTCTCCAAAATTCACCGATTGTCTCACTCGTGAGCAGACGTTTCGCGGCTTTCGCGGCTGCATGGATCAGGTGGGATTTATATCGGGTTTGCGTGGCGGCCGTAGTGGTCGCATCAAGCGTTCAACCTGTTCGTGCTGTCTCGCGCGCTCACCGCGCGTCCGTGCATCTGTGCGCATCTACTTCCGCTTGGCTTCGTCGAGACACGCCGCCAGCTTCTCGAAATAGTCGAGCGCAAGGCGCGTGGGCACGACCGTCTTGGAGCGCAGATCCGTACTCGATTCATCTACCGAGACGAGTCCTTCCCGTCTGAGCCGCGCGAGTTTGCGGTGCACCGTCGCCGGCGCGCCTGCAACCGATAACGCCATCGTCTCGGTCACGGTCAGCGTACGCCCCGCGTGCCAGGCCGCTGTTAGCGCCTCGAGCAGCCGTTCTTCGGCGGCGTCGAGTTTGGGAACGGACGGCAATGCCTGCACCGCCTGAGCAAGATTCAGGAAGCGAAAATAGGTATCCACAAGGTGTTTTTTTGGCATGGCAGTGGACTCGAAATCCATCTGTGAATCATAGCATCGCGAGTAAACTGCTTCCCAAACTCTTATCAGTTTGATAATTAAATGTTACGATTCATGAAAGAGGGTGTGTATCGACGCAGGAAATTGACACGCGCCTAGACCTGAGAGAGATTTAAAAAAACGAGCGCGTTGCCCTGCGGCTGGAAGCGGGGCAACGTAGCCGATCGAACAAACTAAAAGGTTCCAAACGCGCATCGCAAGGCGGTAAGAGCGATGCGTTTCAGCACGCAATACGCGCACGATTTAAAAAAAACGCACGTACCTGCCGCACTTATCCGGTCTACGTGGCGGCTTCATCATTCTCCGCGTAGCTGCCGGAAACAGCCGGACCGACCGACGCCGTCACTCCGTGTTCCTAACGTGGGCGCGATGCACGATGCATCGACGCATGCATGCGCGTAACAAACCAAAGACCCAGCTTGAGCGTGTAGATAATCACCAGCGTACCGGTCAGATCCCCGATGAACATCACGATAAAACGTTCGCCGATCTTGACGGTATCGCCGCTCAATGCACACCACGCTTGCTGCATTGCCGGGCCCGCGAGCGAATAGAGCAGGATCAGGATTAACAGGCGTCCGGCCGTGAGATTCGCAAGTGACGTATTGAGTCCGAGTTTGCGCGTGGCGAAGAGATACACGAGATACGGCGCGAGCGCCGAGATAATGCCGCCGAACGCCGCGCGAACCGGATCGTTCGGGAAATAATAAAAGAAACAACTGATCCACGATGCGATGAGAATCCCGATCGCACCCAGCGCGCCGAATAACAACGTGCACAGCAGGCGTATGCCTGCAGGCAGGTAGATCCAGTTGACGCCGCGTACGAACTCCGAATGCCTGAAAATCCATTCGTTCGCGAACAACATCAGCAGGAAGACAAGCGTGGTGCCGCAGACCACGGCGAGGCAATGTCGGATATGCATGGTTACATCAGAAGCCCTAGCGTGATTGCACGCAAGCCAGGCGGAACGCAAACACTGAACCGTCGCCCGGCACGTTGCAAAGGTCAGTCGAGCTAAGGTGATTAATGAACGATAGAACGATAACTGCTTTACCAGTTCGATTCTATCAGCGCACCTCTTACCCCTCGCGGCGCGTGCCCATTCCAGCGTGCGCGTCGCCTTGAGAAGGCCTGCTCGGCTAAAGAAATGTTGTGTCACACCCTGTTGGCAGTCGTAATTCGGAGTTACCAACTTGAAACATTTAGACCGGGGCGTTCCGCTAAGATTTACTCAACGAACCTACTCCGTTGAGGTGCACTCCAAATGAACAACAAACTGAAGACTTCTATTTTTGCCGGCGCGATTGCAATCGGGGCGCTCGGAATGTCCGGCGCGGCGATGGCCCAAGTGCGTGTTGGAATTAATGTCGGCGTGCCCGCGCCAGTGTACATTGCGCCGCAGCCGGTCTATGCACCGCCGCCGCCTCCTGTCGTCTATGCACCGCCCCCGCCGGTGTATGCTGCCGCTCCGGTCGTGGTAATCGGTTGGCATGGTGATCGTTATTGGGACGGCCGCCGTTACTGGAATCGTGACGACTGGTACCGCTATCACGGTCACGGCGGTCATTACGATCATCGCGGTTGGCACTAAGGCTGGCACTCACTAATACCGGCTGCAATACAGCGCCCGTCAGGAAGCTGGCCCGAAAGGCCATCCGGCGAAAGCCGGGTGGCCTTTGTCTTTCCAGCACCACCTGCTTTTCATCCAATGGCCTCGCTGATTCACCGTTTTTCATGATGTAACAAAGAGTAAGCTTTCAGCAGACGATACCCCTGCGCCGAAGAACAACTTACAAAGTTGAAATACCGGATTGAAGGCGATCCGCTATATTCGCTTCCACCTGAACAATGACGGCTAGAGGCGCGCCTTTACATGAACAAGTTAAAAAGCATCCGGATCCTGACTGGCGTTGCTGGTCTGTGCCTCGCTACCCTATCCGGCATCGCCCACGCTCAAGTGCGGCTGGGGATCAACATCGGGGTTCCTGCTCCGGTCTACGTGGCGCCGCAGCCTTATTACGCGCCGCCGCCGCCGCCGGTCGTCTATCAACCCGCTCCTGTCTATGTGCAGCCAGGTATCGTGATTGGCTGGTATGGGAATCGTTATTACGATGGTCGCCGCTATTGGGGCCGTGACGAGTGGTATCGGCACAATGGCGGCCGTTATGGTCACGGCGGTCCGGGATACGGCGGCCACGGTGGTGGAAACTATAACCACGGTGGAAATTACAACCATGGCGGAAACAACAACCACGGCGGAAACGGCGGCCACAACGGCCATCGCAACTAAAGCACCCCGGTCAGACGCATTAAAAAAGCCGTCCCGCGGAAGCGGGACGGCTTTTGAACTTTATATAGGCGGCTAAAAAAGCGGATGCCTTGATAGAGCCACTACGAATTACTCGGACACTGCCTGCGCAGCCATCCCGCCGACTACCGCGTTAAAGCCGCTATCGACGTGAATGATCTCGGCGCTCACGCCGCCCGCCAGATCCGACAACAGGAACGCGGCCACATTGCCGACCTGATCGATGGTCACATTGCGGCGCATCGGCGCGTTGTTTTCGACGAACTCGAGAATTTTGCCAAAACCCTTGATACCGCTTGCTGCCAGCGTCTTGATCGGACCCGCCGAGATGCCGTTCACGCGCACGCCCTTATCGCCAAGCGACACCGCCAGATACCGCACGCTCGCTTCAAGCGATGCCTTCGCCAGTCCCATCGTGTTGTAGTTCGGGATTGCACGCTCGGCGCCCAGATAGCTCAGTGTGAGTAACGAGGCATCGGGGGAGAGCATGGATTGCGCCGCTTTGGCGAGTGCCGGGAAGCTGTACGCAGAAATATCGTGAGCGATGCGGAAGTTCTCGCGCGTCATGCCATCGAGGAAATTTCCAGCGATTGCTTCGCGCGGCGCAAAGCCGATGGAATGCACGAGACCGTCGAGCGTGTCCCAGCGTTCTTTCAGCGAGACGAAGAGGGCATCGATTTCCTCGTCGCTACCCACGTCGCACGGAAAGACGAGATCGCTGCCAAATTCGGTCGCAAATTCGGTAATGCGATCCTTGAAGCGGTCCCCGACATAGGTGAACGCGAGTTCGGCGCCTTCACGCTTGCAAGCCGCCGCAATGCCATAGGCGATCGAGCGGTTCGACAACAAGCCCGTTAGCAGAATCCGTTTTCCAGCGAGAAATCCCATGAATGCTCCTTAAGAAGTCGATATCGCACGTGCGCCGGACTGAGCGCGCGCAAGCTTTGCGCACGTCGTTACAATGCCCGGGACAGTGGTTTTAGTAGAATTCTCTCACATCGCCTCATGTCGTTTAATGCTCGTAGCGCTTGGGGCCGTCGCGAGCAAGCCTGAAGCGGGCTCTGAACGGCGGGCTGTTTTTCCGATCATCGTTTCACTGGTACTTATAAAGGCACTCATGGCGACTGGCTCCCGACGGGTCCTCGGTCTTCTGTCTGGCAGCTTGCTGATCGGTTTCGGCGGGCTCGCGGTTCCGAAAGCGGCATTCGCCGTATATGCCATCGCGCAGTATGGCGAGCCGAAATATCTCGCCGACTTCAAGCACTTCGACTACGTCAATCCGAATGCACCACGCGGCGGCACGCTGGTTCTGGCGAACCCGAACCGGCTCACGAGCTTCGATAAATTCAACCCGTTCACGCAGCGCGGCAACCCGGCGCCCGGGCTCGGCTATATGTTCGAGAGCTTGACAACGGGCAGTTTGGACGAGGTCTCGACGGCTTATGGTCTTCTCGCCGACGACATCAGCATCGCGCCCGACGGTCTCTCCGTCACGTTCCACGTCAACCCCAAGGCGCGGTTTTCGAATGGCGATCCGGTCACCGCCGAAGACGTCAAATATTCGTTCGACACACTGAAAAGCCCGCAGGCCGCCCCGCAATATGCGGTGTATTTCGGCCAGATTTCCCGCGCGGTCGTTCTCGATCCGCTCACTATTCGCTTCGACTTCAAGGTGCGCACGCGGGAGATGCCGTTTATCGCAGGCGCGATTCCGGTGTTCTCGCACAAGTGGGGCATGAAGCCCGACGGCAGCCACATTCCCTTCGATCAACTCGCGTTTCAGAAGCCGATAGCAAGCGGTCCGTATCTCATCGAACAATACGACAATGGCCGTACGCTCACGTTAAAGCGCGATCCGGCGTATTGGGGCAATGCGTTGCCGGTGCGGGTGGGGTCGTTTAACTTCGAACGCATTACCTACAAGCTCTATTCGGATGGCGTCGCTCGGCTCGAAGCGTTCAAGGCTGGCGAATATGACGCGCTGGTCGAATACATTGCGCGCAACTGGGTGCGTCGCGACATCGGAAAACGCTTTGACAACGGTGAGCTGATCAAGCGCGAATTCCGCAATCACAACGGCACGGGCATGCAGGGCTTTTTCCTCAACCTGCGCCGACCGATTTTCCAGGATGTGCGTGTGCGTCAGGCGCTCGATCTCGCGTTCGACTTCCAGTGGCTGAACCGGCAACTGTTTTTCAGCCAGTACACGCGCACCGATAGTTTTTTCGCGAATACCGATCTGCAAGCAACGGGCAAACCGAGCGCGGGCGAACTCGCGATCCTCTCCCCGTTACGCGCACAACTCGATCCCACCGTATTCGGCGACATGGTGAAGCAGCCGGACACCGATCCGCCCGGTTC
This sequence comes from Caballeronia sp., assembly GCF_028292365.1. Lineage (GTDB taxonomy): Bacteria > Pseudomonadota > Gammaproteobacteria > Burkholderiales > Burkholderiaceae > Caballeronia. The sequence goes on along the minus strand of NZ_JAQGMM010000051.1, from coordinate 1,610 downwards.
ACTGCGCGCGAACCTGATCAAGGCGCGCCAGCTGCTTGCCGATGCGGGCTGGACATATAGAAACGGTGCGTTGCGCAACGCGAAGGGGCAGCCGTTCGTATTCGAAATTCTCGACGACTCGGGCGGCGGATCGTCGATGGAACCCGTGGTCGCCACGTACCAGCGCAACTTGCAGAAGCTCGGGATTGTCGCGAATTTCCGCACGGTGGACTTCGCGCTGATTCAGAAGCGGCTCGACGCCTTCGACTTCGACGTGACCACCCTGCGCATGCCAGATGTGCAGATTCCGGGCACGGAACAGGAGACACGTTTTGGCAGCAAGTCGGCGGATCAGCAGGGCTCGGATAACATCAACGGGCTGAAGTCGCCGGCCGTGGACTCGATCGTGCATACCTTGCTCGGCGCGCAGACACGCGAACAACTGCTCGATGCCACCCACGCGCTCGACCGGGTCCTGATGCATGGCTACTATGTGATCCCGCAATGGTATTCGGCTACGCACAGGGTGGCGTATCGAAACACGCTCGCGTATCCGTCGACCTTGCCGCTGTATTACACCGCCGAGGACTGGATCACATCGACATGGTGGTTCAAACCGCCTGGCGCCGTGCCTGCCTCTCCGCCGGCCACTGCCGGCGCAAAGTAGTAAACCCACGCACTCAATTACTCAAGCGGACCGCGCCCATGTGGAGCTACATCCTAAAACGCATCTTGCTGATGATCCCGACCTTGCTCGGCGTCCTCACGCTCACGTTCGCCGTGATCCAGTTCGTGCCGGGCGGACCGGTGGAGCAAGCCGTGCACGAATTGCGGCGCGGCGAGCAAGGCGCGAGCTTCGGTATGCGCCAGCATACGGGCGTGGATGCGCAGCAGGTCGCACAACTTCGCGCGCTCTACGGCTTCGATAAACCGCCGCTCGAACGCTACGGGCTGATGCTCGGACGCTTCGCCCGTTTCGATCTCGGCGACAGCTATTTTCGCCATCAAAGCGTGTGGTCGCTGATTGTGTCGAAGCTGCCGGTGTCGATCAGCATTGGCGTATGGACGTTCTTTTTGACTTACTTGATATCGGTGCCGCTCGGGATCGCGAAGGCGGTGCGCAACGGTTCCACCTTCGATTTCACGACCAGTTTGCTTGTGCTTGTCGGCTTCGCCATTCCTGGTTTCGTGCTCGGCGTGCTACTCCTCGTGCTGTTCGGCGGAGGCTCGTTCTGGCAGCTATTTCCGTTGCGCAACCTTACGTCGGACAACTGGGCAACATTGAGCCTCGGCGGCAAGATAGCTGACTATTTGTGGCATATCACGTTGCCCATCATTGCGTCGGTGGTCGGCAGTTTCGCGGTCGTCACCATGCTGACCAAGAACGCGTTCCTCGATGAAATTCGGAAACAATACGTACTGACAGCCAGGGCCAAGGGTTTATCGGAGCGAAGGGTGCTGTGGAAGCACGTGTTCCGCAACGCATTGTTGCCGCTGATCGTGGGCTTTCCGGGCGCGTTTATCGGGGCGTTCTTCACGGGCAGCTTGCTGATCGAAACACTTTTTTCACTCGATGGCCTCGGCCTGCTTTCCTACGAGTCCGTCGTGCGGCGCGATTATCCGGTCGTGCT
>NZ_JAQGMM010000040.1 GCF_028292365.1 Caballeronia sp. | reverse complement strand
CGCGCTGCTGCCGCGCATGAACGTCCACGAGTCGGCGACGAATTTGTCTTTCAGGCGCAGGTCATGGCTGCCCGTGCCCTGCATGCCGACCACGTCCCAGTTATCGACGATCTCGACTTCTTCTGCGCGAAACACCGCCGTCAGCGGCTTGCCGGCGTTCGGACTGTCGCTGCCAGCGGGCGCCCCGCCAATGCCCACGCCGATCCAGTCCGCGCCCTTGCAGCCGCTCGCGAAGTGCCATTGGCCGCTCACGGTCCAGCCGCCCGCTGCTGCGGCGGCGGGTTGTATCGGGTAAAGACCGCCGGCGAATACCTGGTCCGGGCCGTTTGCATAGATTTCACGCTGGGTCTCAACGGGCAACGCCGCAAGATAGACATTGGCCGAGCCAAACGCGGCCACCCATGCCGTGGACCCGTCCGCCACCGCAATGCGCTCCAGTACGCGCAGGAAATCGGCGGGCGCGAGCGCATCGCCACCGAAACATTTAGGCGTGCTAGCACGGAAAATCCGGGCACGCTTCATGGTCGCGATCATGTCGCGGGGAACGTGCGAGAGCTGATCGAATTCGTCGCGACGCGCGGCGATTTCCGCAATAACATCGTCCAGCATAAGCGGATTGGCAATTGCGTTCGATGTGCGCGTGAGGGTTGCCAGCTTGGGATCGTCTGCGAGATTCATCGGGGCTCCGGCGTGGTTTTGTATCGATGGAACGGCTTGTCCTCAAGATAGAATTGACCCACCCATGCGTCAAATTCGCACCAATAATGGATGCCATGAACCAGACGAATAGCGGTCTCACCGACCTCAACCTGTTACGTGTATTCCTCGCGATCTGGGACCTCCGCAGCCTCACCGCGGCGGGCGAACGGCTCGGCCTGACGCAACCTGCCGTGAGTCATTCGCTGCGACGCCTGCGCACCTTGTTCGACGATCCCCTCTTCGTTCGCACACCGCAAACCATGGTGCCGACCGAGGCGGCGATCCGCCTTCACGGTCCGCTCGATGAAGCGTTCGGCATCATCAGCCTGGCCATGCAGGCGCATGGTCACTTCGACCCCGCCACTGCGTCGCGCGTGTTCAAGATATCGATGTCGGATATGTCGGAGTTCTACTTCCTGCCGCCGTTGCTTGCTGCATTGGAAAACACGGCGCCGAAGGTTCGCTTCGAGATCGTGCAGCTTGCCTCCGAGTCCGCGGGAGCCGCCATGCGTGCCGGCGAGATCGACCTCGCGCTCGGCTACGTGCCGGGGCTGGAAGAAGGCTGTATAGGCGACACGCTGTTTTCGGATGAACACGTATGCCTGGTTCGTGCGGGACATCCGCTGAAGGGGAAGACAGCGTCGAAGCAGGATCTGGCCGGTTTGCGATACGTCTATGCAAGCACGAACGCGACCGGACACCGGATGATCGAACAATGGCTCGCGGAGCTCGGCATGGAGCGCGATATCGTGCTGCGGCTGCCGCATTTCATCGTGGCGCCGGAGATAGTCCGGACTACAGATCTCGCGGTGATCTTTCCACGCAGCATTGCCGAGCGCTTCAATCGCGGTCGCGCATTCCGGTTGCTCGCATTACCGTTCGATTTGCCGGCCATCGAAGTGAAAATTCACACGCATGTGCGCTTCTCAAGCGATGCCGGCATTCAGTGGCTGCGCGATGTCCTGATGGACATGTTCGCCGTGCAGCCGTGAGGTTTTAGTGCCTGCAGGTATCCCGCGCCCGATGGATGATCGCAACATAGCCGGGTGTGGTGATCTTGGCGATCGGACTGACAAGCTTCCGCTCGATCTTGCTTTCATGAAGTAAATTGTCTTGCGATGGCGCCATTACGTTCCCGAAAGGCTGCCCCGGTTGTCCACGATATTTCCGTTTTGTTTGAGAGTGTTTCAACGCCTGCGCCCATAATCAAACCGCGGCGAGAGTGGCAAAATATGCCCAGCCTTTCAGCCCTTAGCCGAAGGGCATGAAATTGAAGCTTGCGATCAGGCAACGTTTGTAGCGGGCTCGATGGGCCTCAATGGGCTCAATGGCGTCATTAACCGCCTCAGAGATTCGCAGTGCATTGCTCTACGTCGCTCCTTGCCCTGTGCCGGTTGCCTGCCATGAGCTCCCCTCATCGCATCGCCATGACGCCGATAACCCGGGCTCGTAATACCCAGCCGGGCGATATGCCCAACGCCGTGAATACCCGCTATCTGCGCAGCATGCCCCCATCTCCGGCCTCACGTGGCCGCAATGGTCATTGATAGCCGTCGCGGAGAGGTTCCTGTCGCTCGCCTCAAACCTGGGGAACATCGGGCGCCACCGTATCTCCGAGGGACCGAGGCAGTCCGCCGGCTCACCGCATTGCAACTGTAAGCGTCAAACGTCAACCCACGCGCCCCGCCACCGTTTGACGTCGCCAAGGTTCGATTGCGTCTGCATCCTTATTATCTGAACGCGGGCTCACTGGCTCACTTATGGAATTGCTCGTCATGCCTGAAGCATCGAATATCGATATCGCTCCGCGTCGCCTGGTCCGCCTGACGTTCGCACTGTTCCTTTCGTATCTGGCCGTTGCGATGTCGCTGCCGGCCACGTCCGTTTTCGTCACCCGTCAATTCCACTTCGGCAACGCGTTCGGCGGACTGGCCGTGGGGATCGCGTTCCTGTCGACGATCCTGACGCGCAACTATGCGGGCACTCTCTCCGACCACGCGAGCAGCAAGATCTGCATGCTCCGCGGACTCAAGCTTTACTCGCTTGCCAGCGTGATCTGCCTCATTTCCGCGTGGACCGTGCTGCCGCCGTTCGCCGGCTACACGACCCTGCTCGCAGGGCGCTTGCTGCTCGGCCTGGGCGAGAGCCAGGTGGTCGTCGGAACGATCAGTTGGGGCGTCGCCCTCATGGGCGCGAATCGCTCGGGCAAGGTCATGGCACAGATCGGCGCAGGGATGTACGGCGCGTTTGCTGTTGGTGGGCCACTGGGTCTCTTGCTGCTTCATTACGCGGGATTCGGCGGACTGATGGTCGCTTGCATCGTTGTTCCGATGCTCGGTTTGTGGACCGTCCGCGGCTTACCTGAAGTACGCACGCCGGCCGGCAAGCGCGAATCGTTCTGGCGCATTATCGGCCGTATCTGGCGGCCCGGGATGGCGGTGGCGCTACAAGGCGTAGGCTTCGCAGGACTGGGCGCCTTCATCTCGCTGTACTTCTCGAGCCGCGGCTGGCCCTACGCGGGACTCGGCCTGACTTGTTTCGGCGCCGGCTTTGTGATTGTGCGGTTCACGTGTGGTCACTTGCCGGACCGCATCGGGGGCACGCCGGTGGCCATCGTCTCGCTGATGGTCGAAGTCTGTGGGCAATACCTGTTATGGATCGCGCCCGGTCCTTTACTGGCGCTTGCCGGTGCGTTGCTGACCGGGCTCGGCTGTTCGATGGTATTTCCTGCGATGGGTTCCGAAGTGGTCAAACGTGTACCGCCTCAACTGCGGGGCACTGCGCTCGGCGGCTTCGCAGCATTCCAGGATCTGGCTTATGGCGCGACCGGTCCGGTCGCTGGCCTGCTGGCCGATCACTACGGCTATGCCGTCGTGTTCCTGATCGGCGCCCTCGCGGCCACGCTCGGACTGTGTGCGGCGGTTGCCGCGCATCGGGAGAGCATGGCACTCCTCGCCTGAGCATGAACGCGAGCAATGCCGCGCGAAGCCGGGGGGCGCTAGTGTCGAACTGCGGCCACCCGGCTACGCAGTTCGTTCAAGGCATTGTCGCAACAAGTTGGGAAAGGTTAGCCTCCAGGTAGCCGGTATCGTAGGCGCCCGCCACCACGCCCGGATCATCGAGCAAGGCCAGATGAAGCGCCTTCGTCGACTTGACGCCCTCAAAGCTCAACTCGCCCAGGGCGCGCTTCATGCGAGCAATTGCCTCAATACGGCTCGCGTCCCAGACAATGACTTTTGCGAGCAGCGAATCATAGAAAGGCGGCACGCGATAACCTTCGTAGAGGTGAGTGTCGACCCGCACGCCAGGTCCTGCCGGCAGCGTCAGATCCGTCACGACGCCCGGCGCCGGCATGAAATTCCTGGCTGGATCTTCCGCATTGATACGACATTCGATCGACGCGCCGCGCAACACAATATCCGCTTGCCGATAGCCAAGCGATCCGCCACAAGCAAGTCGCAGCGACTCGCGAACAATGTCCACGCCGGTGACCATTTCGGTGACCGGATGCTCGACCTGGACGCGCGTATTCATCTCGATGAAGAAAAACTCGGCCGTCGCCGGATCGTACAGATACTCGACCGTTCCAACACCGGCGTAGTTCACCGATTCCGCCAGCGCCACCGCGGACGCGCACATGCGCTCGCGCACCGCTTCGTTGAGAGAGGGCGACGGCGCTTCTTCCACAAGCTTCTGGCGTCGGCGTTGCAGCGAACACTCGCGCTCGTACAGATGGATCGCCTGCCGGCCATCGCCAATGATCTGCACCTCCACATGCCGAGCCCGGCCGACGAACCGCTCGAGGTAAAGACCGCCATAGCCGAACGCGCTTTCTGCCTCGCGCGTCGCGACGACAAACTGCGCGGCCAGCTCCTGCGCATCAGCGGCCACGCGAATGCCTCGCCCGCCTCCGCCCGCAGCCGCCTTGAGCATGATGGGATACCCCACCCGCTGCGCTTCCTGAAGCGCTAACTCAACGCCCTCGATCACCCCGTCGCTTCCCGGCACCGTCGGCACGCCGGCCTTTTTTGCACACGCTCGTGCAGCGGCTTTGTCGCCCATCAGCGAGATCGCCCGCGGCGACGGCCCGACGAAGATCAGGCCCGCATCTTGTACGGCCTGCGCAAACGCGCTGTTCTCCGACAAGAACCCATATCCCGGGTGCACGGCGTCGGCGCCGGAACGTCTGGCGGCATCGACGACCGCCCGCACATCGAGATAGCTTTTTGCAGCGGGAGCCGGTCCCAGGACCTCGACCGCCGAGGCCATGCGCGCCGCGAGACTATCTCTATCCGCTTCGCTGCAACCCAGCACCGTTTCCATTCCGAGTTCACGAGCCGCACGAATGACGCGTACCGCAATTTCCCCACGATTCGCAACAAACACCTTCCTGATCGAGCGTTCCAAGTCAGCTCCCGCCGGTTGCGATAAAGGCAAGCGTCGCGTCCGCGTCGACAGCATCGCCATCATTCACGGAAAAGGCGCGCAGCACGCCAGCCACGCCGGCGCTCACATCATTGAACTGCTTCATCAGTTCGACCACCCCGATCACCGTGTCCGCGTTCACGGCTTGTCCCTCCTGCACGAACGGCGGTGCGCCGGGCGCAGGACTCCTATAGAAAGTGCCAGGCAATTCGCTCCTGACTTCTGCGTCTGACATGAATATTTCTCCCTGGGTTTCAAGCGTTCTATCTGGCCAGATCGACCAGAGATTGGTGGCTGCACACTTCATCCAGGCGACGCCTCGCCGCGCTTGCTTCGTCCATCGTCACCTGCCGGAATCGCAGCTTTTCGTTCGGACGTGCTTGCCCGAGCCGCCAAAGATCGCAACGCGGGACAGTGAACGGGATGATGAAACCGCCTGCGCTTGGGGCATCGTGGATCAGGACGATCGCCGTCTGCCCCGCGATGCTGATGCCACCGAGCGGATAGCCGTGATCGAGGATATTGGACGGGTCGCGGCCATGCTCTGGCCGCTTCGAATACGCCCGCTCGGAGAACGTGAATTCGGGCCCGGTCAGGCGTAAGCCGGTTCGGTTGCTGCGCGCCTGGACGGTCCATTCACTGTTGAAGAACATTTCGATCGCTTCGCTGTCCAGCCACGAATCGTTCGGTCCCAGCATGGCCGCGACTGCCTGTTCTTCCCGGCGGGTCCGGTCCTTGGGGTCGACCGGCGGACGAGCAGCGAGCGCAACCTGCAATAACCCGGGCGACCCAGCCGCTTCGCCCAGCGGCACATGCTCGCCATTTTTCAACGCCCCGCCGCTCAAGCCGCCGATTCCCGCCATATGGAAGGTTGCGCGCGAACCGAGCACGGCGGGCGTGTGCACCCCGCCCGCGATCGCAATGTAGCCCCGTGCCCCGGTTCGCGCCGCGCCGCAAGCCAGCACCTGACCTGCCCGAACCTGCAGCGTCTGCCACAGCGGCACTGGCGCGTCGTCGAGCTTCGCCGCCATGTCCGCTCCGGTCAACGCGATCGTGCAAGCGCGATGAAAGCGCAGCGTCGGCCCCACGAACTGCCACTCGAGGGCCGCCGTATCGCGATCATTGCCCACCAGCAGGTTTGCCAGCCGGAACGACCACGGGTCGGCGGGCCCGGACGGCGGGAATCCCTGTTCCCAATGCCCGATGCGCCCCGGCAACTCCTGCACCGTCGTCTCCAGCCCGGGTTTCAAAATCTCCAGCATCGGCTCATTCCTCTCCAATGTCCTGCAGCCAGGCGTGATATCTCGGGATCGAAAACGTCTGATAGTCGACCATCGGATGCCGGTAGGTCCCCTCGGCAACTTGCGCTTCAATATGGTCGTACTCGTCCCGCTCGATCGGCACGAAACGCACGCGGTCGCCGGGGCGAACCAGTGCCGGGCTGTCCTTGAACGCCGCGAGACGCTGGTCGCGATCCCAGGTGGGCATGGGCGTACGCGCGAAAATTTGATAGCCGCCGGGGGTCCGGTCCGGATAAATGCAACTGATGCCTCCGCCCAGGCCGATGGTCCCTTTGGGCGTCCAGCCTCGCGGCGGGTTGTACTTCGGCGCATTCAATTGCGCACGGGGATCGAGCGGCATCAGTGAGCAAAGGCCCGGCCAGAACCCTAGCGCCGCCACCCAGTACTCGGTGCTCGAATGCACGCGCTGCAGCGCCGCGCGGTCCGGCAGGCCGTTGGCTTCGCACAGCAGTTCGGGATCAGGCAGCTTGTCCGGATAGGTCTTCCGATAATCGTCTACGCATTCGCTCGTCCACGGGTCGAAGTACAGCGCCGGCACGTGGAACAGCCGGCTCGGCATTTCCTGAGCGCCCTGGCCGTTGCCATCGCTGCTTCCGTTTGCGTTGCCGGCCGTCAGCTCGAACAACTTCTTGATTTCGCTGACGGTATCGGCGAACGAAATACGGTCGGGATCATACGAAACCAGCAACGACGCAAGCTCCGGAACCAGTTCGACAATCCCTTCTATCTTCGCCGCGCGGATCGCCGACGCCAGCGCGTGCACACGCACGTTCAGGTTGAAACTCATCTCGTCGCCCAGCTCGACCTCGATGAAACAATCGCCGCCCGGCTTGAAATGCGGTTCGCAGTGGTGCATAGGAAAAATTCCGGATAGTAAGTTCGATGGCCCGTCAGTTCTTGTCCATCCGGACAAAAAGTACCCAGAACAACGCCGCGAGAAGGGGCAGCACCACCGCCAGCACGATAGTCTCGAGACTAAAGATTACGGGTACCTGCGACTGCTGCGACGACGCCATCGTCCAGTTCCAGATAGGCATGGTCGTCGCAGTGCCGCGCAGGAAGATTGAGCGCTGCACTTCGTTGAATGAAATCAGGAATCCAAAGGTTCCGGCACCGACTATCCCTGGCCGGAGAATCGGCATCTCGATGTCCCAGAAGGTGCGCCATCCCGAGGCGCCGAGATCGGCGGCCGCTTCGACCAGGCGGCTGTCGAAGCGCGTGGTGAGGACCAGTACGATCAGCAGCGAAAAGGGGAACGCCCAGACTACATGCCCGAGAAAGATCGACCAGAAGCCAAGGGTCAGCCCAAGCATTGGGCGCAAGAAAATGAATTGGGCTGCGCCCATCGACATGCCCGGGATGAACAGGGGCAGGATGGCAAGCAGCACGAGCGTCCCGGCCCGTTTCGAATGCGGCAATGCGCGGCCGACCAGGGTCGCGGTGACGGCGGTGACGAAGCCGACGCCAACAGCGATCAGCACGCTGATGCCAAAAGGCGCAAGCCAGCTGCCATTCTGGAACAGCGAGACGTAATTCGCGCCCGAAAACGGAAACGGCAGTCCCGACAGCGGCCGGGCGCTGACCGACATCAGGGCAAGCCACAGCAATGGAAAATAGATCAGGCCGAGCACGCCGAACAGGGTCCACCTGGCGAGCCGGGCCCAGCCTTTCCAGTAACTCCACTCGCCGCCCTGTACGAATGAGTCCGGCTGCCGGGCCGGCATGTCGATGACCGAATCGTTCAACTTTGAAGATTCCGGAAAGAGGTGGACAAGTCGGCGAACCGGCGCGTGAGGAACATGAGCAGGGCAAGGATCAGCCCGACCATCAGGATCACGAAGCTGGACAAAGCGGCGACCACGGGATATCGCAGTGCGCTGTAGGCACTGTCGACCGAATTGCTCAGCATGTTGACGAAGCCGCCGCCCAGCATGTTCGGTTCGATCCATGATGCGAGCGCCGGGCCCAGCGTGAACACGACGCCCGCAAGCACGCCCGGCAACGACAGCGGCAGGATGACGTCGAACAGGATGCGGGCAGGCGTCGCGCCGAGGTCGGCTGCAGCGGCGATCAACGTATCGTCGATAACGTTGATCGCCATGTAGATGGGCAGGATCATCATCGGAAAATCCGAGACGATCATGCCGAAATGAACAGCGGGCTCGCTATAAAGCATTCCCTGGATCGGCGAGCCGATGAGGTGCAAGGTCATCAGGACGTGATTGATCAGTCCGTTCTCGTCGAGGATGCCTCGCCACACGATGATCCGTGACGAAAGGTCGAGAAAAAACGGGATGGTCAGCAAAGCCAGTACGAGCGCCCTGGTCGTTTTGCTGCACCCACCCTTGGCCAGCCATAGCGCCGACGGAAACGCCAGTACAAGCTCGATCACCGTTACCGTCAGTGCGATGCGCAGGGTTCGCACGGTCACCTCGAAGCGCCCCGAGGTGAAGAGGCTTTCCCACGTGGCGAGCGACGGCCGGTAGATCATCGCGAAGTTGCGGCTTTCAAAGAAGCTGTAGGCGAACAGCACCACGAGCGGCGCAATGACGACGAATAGCCACACGCCCAGGAACGTGGGCAATAGCCACGGTGACCGGTCGAGGGGCGTGCGCATGGCCGGGCGCCGCGCAGGTTTCAGGGTTACATCGCTCATGGTGCGTTCCACGTTCCAGTCGGGGATCAGGAGTCTATGCGTTGAGGAAACGCTGCCACTCTTCCTCGATCGCGTCCGAGTGCGAAGGCGTCGTGGTACTCACGAACGGCTTCGTGAACTTCCGGTCGACTTTCTCCTGAGTCGCCTTGAGATTGTCAATGTCCTCCTGCTTCCAGCCGTTCGCGCCGGCGTATTTCACAGCCAGGTCCATGTTCGGACCCGCATAGCCACGATCACGCGCCTGTAACGCGCGATATTCGCCATCGAGAAAATAGTTCAGCATCTTGTAGATGTTGTTCATATTGCCGCGATCCTTGGCCTGCGACGCGATGTACGCGCCGTGGCCCCACTTGTAGTAGCCCTCGTTCGTATAGGCATAGCGCGTCTTGCCATCGCCCAGCTTCTGGTTGGCTTCACGCACGGCCGGCTCCCAACAGTTCAGGATGTCGACTTCATGGTTGCTCAGCAACTGGATCTGCTCTTCAAACGAGGCCACCAGCGTACGGAACTGCCCCGCCTTCTTGCGCGCCACGAGGAAGTCCACCACCGTCTTCGCTTCCGCCGGCGAAGGGTCGGCGGGATTGACGATCTTCGCCTTGCCCGTGGAATTGAGGTAGAGCGCCGCTACCCCGATCGAGTAGTTCCAGGTCTTGTCATAACCCACGCGGCCGCGCGTGCGGTCGTCGTCGAACATCATTTTCCACGACACGTCCGCACTTCCGTCAGGGTTGACACCGAGCTTGTCAGGGAAATAGCCGAAGCTGTCGGCGTTGCCGATCACGGGCACGCCGTATTGCTTGCCATCGGAGCCGAGCACGGTTTGCGAGCGCTTCCAGGTATCCGGCGTGCGTTGCCACAGCTTGAGCTCCGGATTTTTTTCATCGATCACCAGGTACGCGCCCTGTGGCCCGAGGATGTTTTGGGTGCCGCCCTCGAAGATGAACAGGTCCACCTTGTTGCCCATCTGTGAGGCCATCACGTCGCGCATGAAGACGCCGACGTCGTTGCCGGAGCCGACGTACTCCATCTTCAGGCCCGTCGACTTCTGCAGGATCGACCAGTCCTTCAACTGTGCGGTCGTCACGCCATAAGCGCGCACCGTGGAGGATGCCGCCGCGTTAGCCAGGCGGTTCAGCCCGAAGGTCCCACCAAGCGCCAGTGCGCCGGTGGCTGCGATGGTCTTCAACATGTCCCGACGGGACAGGTCCAACTGCGATGTGATCGAATGCCGGTCTTTCATGATTGCCCGCCTTGGTTCGTGTCTGGGAAATTACTGTGGAAGAACAACGCAATCCTGCATGCGGCAAGCGACTGCATCGAACGCGCCGGGCGCCGTGCCGTGGTCCCAACTGCGAATCTTCAGCACTGCGGCGGCTGGCGTTCGAGCGGTCCGGTCGGTGTATTTCCCCCGATACACATGCGCGTCCGGCGTGCAGGCGAGCACATTGAGCTCCGCGGCGGCCGTCGCACTCATGAGCGCACTCGTGACCGGCGTGAGCCGCTCGGCCCTTACCGCCAGCAAGGCCGCGTCGCCACGCTTGAGACGTGTGCCGGGCGGACAGTGACCGCGCATCGTCACGCCGTCGAGATCGACGGTGATCTGTGCAGCGTCCGGGTCGCTTGTCACGGTACAGGGCAGCACGTTGTCGAAGCCCATGAATTCGGCGGCGAACCGGCTCGTCGGGCGATCGAAGAGATCCTCGGGTGTACCGCTCTGTTCGATCCGCCCGCGCCGCATCAGCACAATGCGGTCGCTCATCGTCAGCGCTTCTTCCTGGCTGTGCGTGATGTAGACGAAGGTCATTCCGAGCGCCTGGTGGATCTCGACCAGCTCGGCTTGCATGTCAAAGCGCAGGCGTTCGTCGAGCGCGCCGAGCGGCTCATCCAGCAGCAGGATCGCCGGACGCGTGACAATGGCGCGAGCCAGCGCCACCCGTTGCCGTTCACCGCCCGACAACTGGCCGATCCTGCGCGTCCCTTTGCCGCCGAGCCGCACCATCTCGAGCGCCTGGCTGGCCTGCTTGCGGCATTCGTCGCGGCCCACGCCACGCAAGCGCAAGCCGTAGCCGACGTTATCCTCCACCGACATGTGCGGAAACAACGCATAACTCTGGAACACGGTCGTGCAGTTGCGTTTGGCGGCAGGCACATTCATCACGTCGACGCCGTCCAGCGTCAGTTGCGCCGCGGAGGTCACTCGTTCGAGTCCGGAAATCACACGCAGCATGGTGGTCTTGCCGGAACCGCTCTCGCCCAGGATCGTCAGGAATTCACCGCGCTTCACTTCGAGCGAAACGTGATCGAGCGCCGTCACCTGACCATAGCGATGCACCACGTCCACCGCCCGGAGAATAGCGTCGGCGCTCGACATACGTGCTTCCGACGGTCGCACACGTTCACCGGATGCATGCACGGACGTGGCCGACATCGATACAAACGGAGAAGCGCTGGCGGAATCGCTTCGCATTTTCAACATATCAGGACCTCAATGGTCAACAGGGTCGCGGCGACAGAAAATGCCCGCCGAACGATGGCGAGCGTAGTCGACAAGGGATCGACAACATCGTCTGGAATGCTTAGCGATGCCACCTCGACACCGGCATTGCGCGCAATCTGGGCGGCGACCACGCGGCAGCCCGACGTGACCGCATCGAGGGCCGCACGGCGTACGGGCAAAGCCATGTCAGGAAATTCATCGCGCAATGCGTGCGGCAAGGCATCGGCGAGCGCATTGAGCGCCTGGCCACCGCCGGCGACCACGCCCTGCTGCCTCGCCGCACGCACCGCAGCGAGCGCGGCTCGAGCCCCGTCCATACGCTGGCCGGTCTCCCACGCGGTGTGCCCGCCTACACGCAGCTCACCCCAGCCGAGTCCCAGGCGCGCGGCGCGACGCAGCAGCCGTTCGCGATCCAGCGACACATGACGTTGCGCATCAGCTTCGGCAAGAATCAGCGCGCGCCGGGCAGTAATGTCTTGCTCCGTGCCGGCCGGATCGATGAACAACGCGCGCGCGCCGTCGACGACCAGACGCGCCACGCGTCCGAGCATTGCCGGCCGCACGCCGGCAATGGAGACGCCGGTCTCTTCGCTGACAAGAGTCGCTCCCGTGACGGCGCACAGGTCTTCGAGCACGCTCATTGCGTGCAGCCCTGCGTCCGCCGGAACCAGTCCCAGCACATGCATGCGCAGGCCCGCACGATTCGCGACCAACGTAGCGCGCGCGGCACCTTCAATGCCTCGCGCCACCACGACCAGCGACTTCGAACGCGACACGAACTGTTCGAGGACGCGCACAAGCGGCCCGAAATCGCTCAGTACTTCGTTGACCACCAGCACATGCACGGTGTCCATCTCGAGTCGCATGCCCTGTTCCGCGCTCCCTGCGCCGATGGCGTCGGGTTTTACATCGAGACAATAGCCGTCGAACTGCTCGAATCGAACTCCTGGCCGCCAGCCTTCAGACACGTCGACAGCGCCTGCTTCGGATAACGAAGCAGAAATATGCGCCACGGCCCGCGCGACTTCCTCGTCACCGCATGCGGCACGGGCTATGGCGAGTGCGTCGGGCGCGGGACAACGCTGCGCGTCCAGCATGGCTGGCAGCGTCCCGGCGATCCGGCGAATCGCATCACCCAGCAAAACCGGCGGCACACCTTGCGCCACGCGCGCCGCCGCCACGGCATGAGCTGCCACGGCAATGCAGGCCGTGCGCGCCGTGCCGTCGCCCAGGTCGCGCTGGACGTCCCAGAGCGCATCCCTGAGAAGGCGTGGTGCCACGGACCATGCACCGCTCTCCTGGGTGACCTGACGGGCAATGGCCAGGCCTCCATTGGCATGGCGCGGCCCGCCGGAACCGCCGTCATACATCAGCCCTCGCCCGAGCGGTCCAAGCGACGCGCCGATTGCCCGCGCACTTTGCGCCAGCGACCTGGCGACGACTTCGCGCGCGGCAGCTCCAGTGATGATGCGAGAGGTGCTCAAGGTGTCCATGGGCGGCGCTTCAGAGCCGGTCAACGACGGCTTCATACACCGCCTTCGCGAGCGGGATGGCCCCGGGCGTGTCGCTATGTATGCAGATGGAATCCGCGGCGACCGCAACCTCGTGCCCGTTGACCGACTTCGCTGTGTGCATCGTCAGTGCCCGCATCACGCGAACGACGGCGTCATCGGGTGTGACGAGCGCATGCTTCATCGCGATGATCTGGCGGCCATCGTCGTCATAGTCGAGGTCCGAATAGAACTCGCATGAATACTCGACGCCGCGCCGATCGAAGACGCGGGTCATTTCGCTATCCGAGCAGGCGATCACCGGCAAGCCGAGCGCGAGGGCAGCGTCCGCCACGCCCTCGGCAACCGGCGCGTATTTCATTGCCATGCCCATCAATGCGCCGTGTGGCTTGATGTGCGACAGCGACATGCCCTCGGCGTCGAGAAACGCGCGCAGTGCGCCGGTCTGGTACAGCACGAGCGCCGCGATTTCCTCGCGCGACAGTTTTATTTCGCGCCGCCCGAAGCCCTCCCGGTCCGGCAGTCCCGGATGGGACCCCACCTTGATGCCATGGCGCTTCGCCGCGCGCACCGTCCGCCACATCACGCTCGGGTCGGACGCGTGGAAGCCGCAGGCCACGTTCGCGTGCGTGACGAACGGCATCACGTCCTCGTCGTCGCCCAGGTGATAAATCCCGAATGCTTCACCCATGTCGCAATTGATCGTCAGCTTCTTCATTGACTTCCCTTTCAGCAACTCGACAGCCGCGCAAGCGGCACTTCGAGGATGATATTTGCAGGCGAATTTGCTCGTCCACTCCCGCTTACTGACCCCTTTCTGGGCTCAATCTATGAGATATGATATATCATGAAAAGCGTGGAAAAAAATAAAGATTGCCGGTCTTCGCGACTCTTTCAGGCAACTTGATGAATCTCTGAATCGTAATACCAGAAAGGATCTCGCGGTAACTAAGCTATTTATGTGCGTACTTGGCACCAAGGTACAAACGAACTCCAACAGCTCGCATTTTGTTTGCGCTTGGCCGAAACAAAGTCTACGTGATACGCTTGGCACATGATATATCATATCTCAACATTCTTGACTGGCCAGAGCGCCTTCACGGGGGAAAAGCATGAGTGGCTTTGACGTCAAAGTTGACGGTAACGTCGAGGAGACGGTGAACGGCATCTTGAGCGTCGCCGCGGAGGAAGTGGATATTGCCGATGCGCAGAGGCTGGTGGCCAGCCACTACGGTATTGCTGGTCAAGCATCGCGCCTGACCAGCGAGCGAGACCAGAACTTCAGGATTTCGGCCGGGGACGGGCGCGAGTACGCGCTCAAGATCAGCAATCCCGCCGAGCATCCTTCGATCAACGACTTCCAGGTCCGCGCGCTGATGCACGTGGCAGCCGTCGATCCGGGTCTGCCCGTGCCGCGGGTTCTCGCTGCCCTCGACGGGCAGTCGCACCTACTTTTGCCGTTCGCCGAAAATCGTACGAGAGGGGTGAGACTGCTTTCATATCTGCCCGGCGTACCGCTCTATACGGTCGAGCGCACAGCCACCCAACGCCGCCAGCTCGCCGCCCTGCTCGCGCGGCTGGGACTCGCGCTGCGCGGCTTTTTCCACGGCGCCGCGGGCCACGATCTGGCGTGGGACATCAAGAACGCAAGCCGCTTGCGGGCGTTGCTCGCGCATATTGCCGATGCCGAGCGGCGCCGCACAGCTCAGCATTTCCTCGACAACTTCGAGTTACATGCCCAACCGCTACTGCCCCGGCTCCGTGCCCAGGTCGTACATAACGACCTGAATCCGCACAACGTCCTGGTGGATCCCGAACGCCACGATTGCATTGCGGGGATTCTCGATTTTGGCGACATGGTGCACACACCGCTTGTCAACGACGTTGCGGTGGGCGCGTCCTATCACATGAACGGCGCGGGCGATCCGTGGGATGCGGTAGCGGAGTTCGTGGCCTCTTATCATGCGGTGTCGCCGCTTGAGCGCGAGGAAGTCGACTTGCTCTTCGATCTCATCGCCGCCCGCTTCGTCCTCACCGTCACGATCACTGGTTGGCGCGCCCAGCGCTATCCGGAAAACAGTGCTTATATCCTGAAGAATAACGCCGGGGCCTGGAACGGGCTCACCTACCTTCGAACCCTTCCACGCGAGACGGCGCAAGCGCGCTTGCGCATCGCGTGCAACATGGAGTGATCCCGATGTCAAAAACGCTGATGGTCAATGCGTTCAACCCGGCCACGGCCGACCAGCTCGATGCGCCGCTGCGTGCGCTGCTCGCGCGCAGGCAACGCGTTCTCGGTCCTTCGTACAAGCTGTTTTATGAGGAACCGCTGCATCTCGTGAGGGCCGAGGGCGTATGGATGTTCGACGCGCAGGGCAACCGTTATCTCGACGTCTATAACAATGTGCCCTCCGTGGGGCACTGTCATCCGCACGTGGTGTCGGCCATCGCGAAACAGGCGGCGACGCTCAATACGCACACCCGCTATCTGCACGAATTGATCCTGACGTACGCGGAGAAACTGGTCGCGACATTTCCGGCCGAGCTGTCCAACGTCATGTTCACCTGCACCGGCAGCGAAACGTCCGATCTCGCGCTTCGAGTCGCGCGTAATTTCACGGGAGGCACCGGCATCATCGTCACCGAGACTGCCTATCACGGCATCACCAGCGCGGTGTCCGAGGTGTCACCGTCGCTGGGAAGCCACGTGCCGCTCGGCGTTCATGTGCGCACCGTCCCTGCGCCCGATCCCTTGCGCTCGACCGGCTCGGCCGGTAGCGATGTCGGAGAGACCTTTGCCGCCCACGTCGAGGCAGCGATCCAGGACCTCGCCCGCCATGGCATCCGCGTGGCCGCCCTCCTCGTCGACACGATATTTTCCAGCGACGGTGTCTATTCCCACCCCGCGGGCTTTCTGGCGCCGGCCGTGGATGCGATACATCGTGCGGGCGGCGTGTTCATCGCCGATGAGGTGCAGCCGGGGTTCGGGCGTACCGGCGAGAACATGTGGGGATTCCAGCGGCACGGTGTCCTGCCTGATCTCGTGATCCTCGGCAAGCCGATGGGCAACGGCATACCGATTGCCGGGCTCGTCGCGAAGCCGGAAGTGCTCGCAGACTTCGCTTTGCGCGCGCGCTATTTCAATACCTTCGGCGGCAATCCGGTGTCGTGCGCGGCCGGACTCGCTGTGCTCGAAGTGATGGAGAAGGAGAACCTGATGGCCAACGCGGAAGCGACAGGCCGATACATGAAACAGGGACTGGAATCGCTGGCAGAACGGTTTTCGGCGATTGGGGAAGTACGCGGTGTCGGCTTGTTCATGGGCGCCGACCTGGTGAAGGACCGGGAGCGACTGGAGCCCGATCCTGCATTGGCGATCCGCCTGGTCAACGGCTTGCGCAAGCGCCGGATCCTGATCGGCGCGTCCGGCCCGGAGGGCCATGTTCTCAAGATCCGGCCGCCACTGCCGTTTTCGAAAGACAACGCCGACCAGTTCCTGAATGCCCTGGAGGACACGCTGCAGGAGGAAACAGCGTGAAGTGAGACCTCCCGGGATGCGGCTTGCGCTGTCATCCCGATCACCTCACTTCGCCGCCGATTTCTGTGCAGCCTTGCCGCTTTTCGAACGAGGGCTGCCGCTGCGCGCATCGGGCGCCAGACCGGACACGGCATGCCCGGCTTCAGCTTCGCCTTCGGATCCGTCGCTGAGTGGCAAGCCGGCTTCCGCACCATTGACCACCAGGATCTTCAGGCGCGGCCGCAACGCGTTTCCCGCGGCCACGAGGTCTTCGGCGAGCTTCTGCCTGACGCCGTGAGCGTCGCCGCTTTCGAGCGCCCCAACAATTTGCCGGTGGTGCTGGTTCGCATGCTCGCCGCCGTAGTCCGGAGCATCGAGCAAGCCATAAAACACCGGACCGACCTGACCCCACAGGTTTTGAATGAGCTCGAGCAGCCGTGGCTGATTCGCCTTCTTATAAATCTCGAAGTGAAATTTCTCGTTGAGTTCGCGGTACGCGGTTTTTTCGCCTTCCTCGATCGTCTTGTCCATGGCGACCAGGGTCTTCTTCAGGCGAACGATATCGGTGGGCCGGAAGTTGGGCGTCGCCAGTTCTCCGGCGAGCCCTTCCAGCTCGCAACGGATCCTGTAGATCTCCGCGAAATTCTCGGGTGACAGCGACGGCACGACGATCGTGCGATTCGGCAGCATCACGAGCAGACGTTCGGCGACCAGCCGTTGGAGCGCCTCGCGCACCGGCGTGGTCGAGATGCCGTAGCGTTCGGCAAGCGATCGTATGATAAAGACCTGCCCCGGGTGAAACGTCCCGGATATCAAACCGCCCTTCAAGATGGCGTAAGTACGATCGTTGAGATTCTGATGCTCGAGTTTGTCTTGCCGCATATTGTCGAGTTCCGGTCTATGTGTGATGGCGCAAAGCGGGAACCAGGCCGTCGGACGCCGCGGCGGCTTGCGCGGCGACGGCGCTCCGAAACGTGCAAACTGGACCGAAAATAGCGTCCGCCAGAAGCGTCTGTTTCGCCGGCCGGACCACGCAATTGCAGGCGACTGACGCTTTCTCCCCTCGATATGATATATCAAGAGATGTGGGTCAGCGGTGCTGCGATCAGACGGCGGATCCGGATGAGAACCGGATCCGCGAGGTGTCCGGGCATTGGCTGCGGCGCACAGGGGCTCACACACGATGTGACGGGCAAGCGGCCTGTGATACGTGCGGAACAACCTCGGTGCCGGACAACCTCCGCGATGAATCGATCGCGACCACCCGGGGGTACCTGCATGCGAACGACGATGATCAGGATCGTGCACAGGGGCGGGACTGAGACTCAACAGGTAGCTGGATAACTATCGATCAAAGGTCGGCATAAGCGGGGCTGTGAAGCAGGGCTATGAAGCAGGACTGTGACTGGTAGACGCCGAGCGGTCGCTGTTGAGCGCACGGAATGCCTTGCATTGATAACGCTCCGAGTCATTCTGGGGCTCGTTGAAAATGAACTGGTCTATCATCCAAAAATAGGGACGGCGCCGCTCGCGGACCTTCATGGACCCACACCGCAGCGCCGCGTCTGCACCGCCTTCGACCGTGTTACGGTGGCCGAAACGCTCAAAATCAGCCAAGGGAAGCATGGATATCCTGCAAGTCGTACCGCACTCCACCACGGACACCCTCGCGAGAATCCGGGCAATTTCCGAGTCCTTGCCGGACGCGCAGCTCCTGGTCGGGAAGGCGATACTCGCAGAGCCGGAGTGGTCGGTGCGAGCCAGTGTCGCGGAGATCGCGCACCGCGCGGGAGTCAGCGCGCCCACCGTCATTCGATTCTGCCGTGCCGTCGGATTCGAGGGCTTGAGCGACTTCAAGCTGCAGCTTGCACAAAGCCTGGCAGTGGGCACACCGTACCTTCATCGGGCAGTGAACGCTCAGGATGGCGTGCCCAGTCTGATCCACAAGATCTTGTACGCCGCCGCTGCTGTGCTGACCAGCCTTGAAAGCCAACTTGACCCCGATACGATCAGCCTGGCTATCGAGAAACTGGCCGTGGCCGAGCGGATCGAGTGCTATAGCGTGGGCAACGTGTCAACCTTCCTCGCGAGCGACGCCCAGTCGCGCTTCGCCCGGCTTGGCCTCATGTCCAATGCCTATTTCGATCCGCACATGCAGGTCATATCGGCCGCCTCGCTCTCTCCCCGCGACGTCGTGCTCGCCATCTCGCATGTCGGTCGCATGCCCACCTTGCTGGAGGCGGTAGCACTCGCGCGTGAACAGGGCGCGACGGTGATCGGCATCACACAGCCTGATACGCCGCTCGCCAGGCAATGTTCCATTCCAATCGGGATGGTCGTGCCGGAGGACGCCGCCGCGCGCGTGGGCACGGAGGCCTACATCGCGGGTCAGGTCCTCCTCGAGGTCCTGATGGTCGGCGTAGGCCTGCGGCTTGGGCCCTCCGCACTCGAGCGCCTCAAGCGAGTCCGGTCGGTGCTCAGAGAGCGCGGCGTCGACACCGAGGTCCATCCGGCCCTGCAGCGAGCATGGTCCGAAGCGGAACCCGACCCTCTGTAAGAAACAAAACACGTGAGCAAAGGCAAGGCGCGTGACCCGCCATGCCCCTCCATCCCCGCCGTCCTCGCCGTCCTCGCCGGCCCCCACTCTCGTCTCCCACGCTCATCCCTCAAAATTTTATTTTTCTTTTGACATCGAACTATCGACGTTTTACGCTTGATCATGAAATTTTGTTACATGACGAAGCGGTCCACGCAATTACACCGTCGTGCATCCCTACATTAAAAAAGGCACTTCAATAAGAATAAGAGCGAGGTTTAATCACTTGGCCCCTTGTTTTGTAGCGCATCTGTAACCTGTACTGCGAATAAGACGGAAGAGTGTCGCAAGCGACGCTTTTCCATTTTGACGAACTCCAGGCAAAGGTTTAGCTTTGATAGTGAAATTTAATTACATATCGGATCATTCGGTGTTGGTCTTCGCGGAGTCACGGCCATGACCGACACCCGGCACGCGCAAGAGCCTGCGCATTTGCTGCTGCAGGGCGGACACGTGATCGACGGCACTGGGACGTCGCGATTTCGCGCCGACGTCCGGGTGGAAAACGGGCGCATCAGCGAAATCGGCGCGGATCTCGAGGTGCGCGGGGCGACCTCGATCGATGCAGCCGGGAGAATCGTCGCCCCGGGATTCATCGACGTGCACACGCATGACGACCAAAGCG
>NZ_JAQGMM010000011.1 GCF_028292365.1 Caballeronia sp. | reverse complement strand
GACACCGACATGCACCACGGCCAGGGCATACAGGAAATTTTCTACGACCGCAGCGACGTGCTGTATGTCTCCATTCATGGCGACCCGACGAACTTCTATCCGGCCGTAGCGGGCTTCGACGACGAACGAGGCGAGGCGGCAGGCGAGGGTTACAACGTGAATTTGCCGATGCCGCATGGTTCATCGGAGGACGTGTTTTTCGATTCCCTCGATACCGCCGCGCGCGTGCTTGAGCGCTTCCAGCCCGACGTACTAGTGCTGGCGCTTGGCTTTGACATCTACAAGGACGATCCTCAGTCGATGGTCGCGGTGACCACCGAGGGTTTCCGCAAGCTTGGCGCTCAGATCGGCGCGTTGAAACTTCCGACGCTGATCGTGCAGGAAGGCGGATATCACATCGATACGCTGGAGGTGAATGCGCAGGCGTTCTTCGGCGGGTTTGACGCGGCGCGCTAAGGCAAGCGATTCGCTTGTTGGCATGTGTCGGCGGTGCTGGGTTTCCAGCACCGCTTTTTTTTAGCCAAACGACGCTGGTCGAAAACGGTTCTTAACTTTGATCTCTATCCCAAATTAATACCACTTGAATACCAATTTAGGACCGGATAGTCTCCTGCGTTGAGGTGAATTACCAGCGGTAACCGCAACGACGGAGGAGACATGGCAAAGAGCCGATTAATTTGTTTTGCAATACTAACCACAATTTTTGACACATCAGCATGGGCAGCGACCGAGACGCCCGACGCTTTCGAAGACGATGAACTGACGCGCGGCACAACGCGGCCGTGGCGTTCGGAAGAGGTGCCGAGTCTTTTCTCGAAATCGGAAACAACCATCAGTACAACGTTTTATTCGAGAAACCGGCATGCGACTGACCATGCCGGCGATATCCATGTCGATGCGCTCTCGTTGGGCGTGGATTGGCGCTCGGGCTATGCAGCGGGGCCTTGGGGTTTTGTCGGCGCGGATGTATCCGGCTTTACCAATCTGCGGGTTGCGCCGGGCATCGGCCAGTCGGAAGTGCTGTACCACGACTACCGGGACGGCGCCGATAAAACCTATGCCACGCTCGCGCAAGCTGCGCTGAAATGGCGTAGCACGGCGACCGGCGACGGATGGCAAGTGCGCGCCGGCTATACACCCATCAGCGTGGGTACGCTTGGAACGTCGGGTGGCTTGCATTCGCACGCGTACCGCGGCGCGGAGTTGAAGTACCGCGTGGCGGGCTGGGAGGTTGGCTACGGGCTGGCTGACCAGTTTCGCAACGAATGGGACAACCGGTTTCGGCCGATGACCAACGCGTGGCATCAGAATCGCGATCAGTACGACGGCACGGCCAGCCGTATCGACTTCGTGCACAGCGTCGGCGTTCGCTACGAGGCGAATGCCGATAGCTCCGTTGACGCGGGCGTGGGCGAGGGCAGGCGCTATCGCCGCAATGCGCAGGTGGCCGCCACGCGCGCCTGGCGTATCGCCGACAGCGGCACAGTGACCGCGACGGGCTACGCGCTGTGGGGCCGCTATGAAGCGGCGCTTGGGCCGAGCGCCACGCCGCGCAATGAATGGCACGCGAGCACCAGCGTGGCCTACGCCACCGGACCCTTCACGGTCAGTCTGGGTTTTGGCGCTACGCACGCGCCTGACTCCGGCGAGATGAATTTTCGCCTGACGCCATGGGGGAACAGCGACAACCGCAACCAGATCCAGACCTGGGGCCAGCTCGACGACTTCGTCTGGGACGGCACACGGGTGCTCAAGGCAGCGGCCTCCTATCAAATCGGCTCGTATGTCGGCATGCCGGGTCTTGCGGTTGGCATCAGCGGCATCCAGGGATGGGCGATGAAAAACCCGGGGCGCGGCACGACCTCCGCGAACGAGATCGACCTGAGCATGACTTACGACGTGAAGGACGGCCCCCTCAAGGGCGTTGGCCTCGGCGTTTTCCCCGCGCGTCTGCGTACCAACGGCTTCTATGGGAAGTCTGATCGCAACGACGTGAAGATCATCGCGTCGTACAGCAAGACCTTTTGAAGGGATCACATCATGAATCTGAATCGAATCGCCTTGATGGCCGGATTGCTGGCAATGGTGACCACGCTGCCTGTATTTGCCTTGTCTCCTGTTCCTCCTCTTGCTGCGGCACCATCCGCCGACGCGACGTTGACCTCCGTGCTCGCGAGCGATCTCATGTTGCGCGTTTCAATCGATAACAACGACGCGGCGAAAGCAGGCGTGCCGTGTGCCGACCTCGGCGCGGATTCGGGTAGTTGCGCGACCGGTCGCCTGATCCTGGTGAACGAAGGGCTGACGCGAATCACGGGCGACAGCTGGAAGCTGTATCTGCACAGCATCCGCCGTCTCCTGAAGATCGATCATCCTGATTTCGCATTGCGGCACTTGACGGGCGACCTCTACGAATTGACCCCGCGGCCCGGTTCGGTGTCGCTTGGCGCTGGTCAGCGCCTTGAAATTCCGTTCGTCGCAGAATACTGGCTGTTGCGTTATAGCGATGTTTTACCCCGGCCCTATGTTGTCGTGGCGGGTGAGCAGCCGGCTGTGCTCAAACACAACGACACGGACGACGAGACGCGTTACGTCGACCGACTGCCGGACGGTGTACCCACCATCCCTGTGACGCCCGCGCAGAAGCTGCGGCAAATGGTCGAGCGTGGCGAGCCGCTCCCGGCAAAGCAGGTTGCCGCACGCGCATTGCCGTCAGTGAT
>NZ_JAQGMM010000009.1 GCF_028292365.1 Caballeronia sp. | reverse complement strand
TGAAGACGCCGACGGACATCTTTCCTGCCATCCGCATCCCGGTGATCGCGGTCGTGTGGAACTACAACGGACTGTCCCCGCAGGACATGTCCGGCCGCGTGGTCTACTACTACGAGCGCGCCTTGACCGCAACCGTGGCCAACATCGAGCACATCGAGAGCCAGTCGCTGTACGGTGCCGGCATCGTTAAAATCTACTTTCAGCCGGGCACCGACATCGCCGCCGCCCAAGCCCAGGTGACATCCATCTCGCAGACTGTGCTCAAGCAAATGCCGGCGGGCATCACGCCGCCACAAGTGCTGCTGTACAACGCGTCCTCGGTCCCGGTTCTGGACCTTCAAGTCTCTGCGCCGAACATGACCGCCGCGCAGGTGTACGACATGGCGTCAAACCTGATCCGCCCGCAACTGGTGTCCGTGCCGGGCGTCTCGATTCCGAATCCATACGGAGGCGCTGCGCTGAACGTCGAGATCGATCTGGACCAGGCGAAACTGCTGGCGCACGGCCTCTCGGCCGCAGACGTAGCGGCCGCGCTCAGTGCGCAGAATGTGGTGCTTCCCGCGGGCGACCAGAAGATCGGCGGACTCGACTTCATGGTCGAAACCAACTCGACGCCTTTGCAAGTGCCGACGTTCAACAACATGCCGATCAAGACGGTCAACGGCGCGACCGTCTATCTGCGCGATGTCGCCTACGTGCACCGCGGCGCGCCGCCACAAACCAATGCGGTCCTGGTGAAAGGAAAGCAGTCCGTACTGATTCAGATTTTCAAGAGCGGCGACGCTTCGACACTCGCCGTGGTGGCAGGCATCAAGCAGGCGCTGCCCGGTATTTTGCACACGCTGCCACCGGGTGTGCAGATCACGCCGCTCAACGATGCCTCGGGGTTCGTGCGCGATTCGGTGACAGAAGTGATTCAGGAGATGGTCACCGCGGCGATCCTGACGGGGCTGACTGTGCTGCTATTTCTCGGCAGTTGGCGTTCGACCTTGATCGTGGCGACATCGATTCCGCTTTCGATCCTGGCCTCGATCCTGGCCCTGCATTACACCGGGCAAACGATCAACGTCATGACGCTCGGGGGATTGGCGCTCGCGGTCGGTATTCTGGTCGACGACGCAACCGTGATGATCGAAAACATCGACACTCATCTCGAGGCGGGCGCCGGGCTGGAGGAGGGAATTATTGCGGCGGCAAACCAGATCGTTGTGCCGACGCTCGTCGCGACCTTGTGCATCTGTATCGTCTGGCTGCCGTTGTTCCAGTTGAGCGGCATCTCAGGATATCTGTTCCAGCCGCTCGCCGAGGCCATCATCTTCGCGATGCTCGCTTCGTTCGTCCTCTCGCGCACCCTGGTGCCGACGATGGCCGCCTGGTTGCTGCGCGGCCAGGTGAAAGCTCATGAGCATGGACACCAAGGCAAGCATGGTTTCTTCACCCGGTTTCAACGACGCTTCGAGCAGGGCTTCTCGCAGTTTCGCGATCGTTACCGGGAAGTGCTGGCTCTCGCCGTGCATCATCGCAAGCCGTTCATCCTGTGCTTCATTGCCTGCACGGTTGCGTCGATGAGTCTGCTCGCTTTCCTCGGCCGCGACTTTTTCCCGAGCATCAAGTCGGGCGAGATCGATATGCACATGCGCGCACCGATCGGCACCCGGCTCGAAGATGCATCCAAGATCGCGGTGCTCGTCAATAGCCAAATCAGGAAAAGCCTGCCGGGACAAGTCACCAATCTGGTCGATAACTGCGGGCTGCCGTCGAGCAGCCTCAACCTGGCCTACACCTCGGACGGCACGATTGGTCCCCAGGATTGCGACATCACGATCACCCTGAAGAATGAACAGTCGCCCGTGGACGACTACCGGTCCACGCTGCGCCGCGACCTGCCGGCGCTCTTTCCCGGCACGGTGTTTTCCTTCCTGCCCGGTGACATAACGGCCAAGATCCTGAACTTTGGCCTGCCTGCGCCCATCGACGTGCAGATCTCCGGCCGCGGACAAACGGCGAACATGGCTTACGCGCAGGTGCTCGCGGCCCGTATCCGCAAGCTTCCGGGCGCCGCCGACGTCAACATCCAACAGGCGTTCAACGAACCGACGCTCAGGATTGCCGCGGACCGCTCGCTTGCCTCCGGCATGAACCTGACCGAAGGTAACATTGCGAACAATGCGCTCGCGACGCTCTCCGGCAGCGGGCAGACGGCGCCGACGTACTGGCTCGACACAGTGAATGGCATCTCGCACCTCGTCAACATGCAGACGCCGCAAGACCAGCTCGCGTCGATGAACGACCTCGAGACAATTCCGATCGATCGAGGCAACGGCGATCCGGGTGGCCAGCAGTCGCAGTTGCTCGGCGCGCTCGGCACGGTGACGCAAACGGGCACGCCCTTGCTGGTCTCTCATTACAGCATCCTGCCCTCGATCGATATCTACGTGAGCAACCAGGGACGCGACCTCGGCGCCGTCTACGATCAAGTCGCGCAGGTCGTCAAGGAGACCAATTCGCAACTGCCCCACGGCGCGAGCGTGCACCTGCGCGGACAGGCTACGACGATGAGCAGCGCGTACGTGCAGCTCCTAGGGGGACTGGCACTTTCGGTGCTGCTGGTCTATCTCGTGATCGTCGTCAATTTCCAGTCATGGCTGGACCCGTTCATCATCATCACGGCACTGCCAGGCGCGCTCGCCGGCATTGTCTGGAGCCTCTTTCTCACGCATACGGACGGTTCAGTGCCGGCACTCACGGGCGCGATCATGTGCATGGGCACGGCTACGGCCAACTCGATCCTCGTCGTCTCGTTTGCGCGTGAGCGCCTCGCGGAACATGGCGATGCGGTCGCCGCGGCCATCGAAGCAGGATATGCCCGTATCCGCCCGGTTCTGATGACCGCGCTCGCCATGATCATCGGGATGCTGCCGATGTCCATGAGCAATACGCAAAACGCGCCGCTTGGACGAGCAGTCGTCGGTGGACTTCTCGTCGCGACGTTCGCCACTTTGCTCTTCGTTCCCTGCGTATTCGCGATGATGCATCGCAACGATAAAAAAGCCACGGAGTCTCACCTATGAATGTAGTCAATCGCGAAGTGGTGACCACGCGCCGAATTCGACTTAAATGGACTGCCGCGATCGCGGTCCTGGTCCTTGGGGGCCTTGTCGTGCACGGCATCGTCCAACGTCATGACAACCTCACGAATCTGCAAACCCTCACCAATGAGGAGTCCGTACCGCAGGTGCAGGTCATGTTGCCTATGTCAGGGCCCGCCAGCCAAACGGTGGCACTGCCCGGCGACATCAAGGCCTGGTACACCGCCCCGATCTATGCACAGGTCTCGGGCTACGTGCGCAAGTGGTACGTGGATTACGGCGCGTTCGTCAAGGCCGGTTCGTCGCTCGCCACGATCGACGCACCCACCGTCGACGAGCAGTACCAGACGGCGCTCGCGAATCTCGACGTGGCGAAGACCAACAGGGCGCTTGCCGACGTGACGGCGCAGCGCTGGAAGGCGCTTGCGGGCACGGAAGCTGTCGCGCAGGAGGAGGTGGACGTGCAAGTGGCGAGTGCCGCGGTTAAAAAGGCCCAGGTAGTCGCAGCCCAGCATGATCTCGCGCGCTACCGTGCCCTGGAAGGGTTCAAGGATATCGTCGCGCCATTCGACGGCGTCATCACCTCGCGCGACACCGACGTAGGCAATTACGTGAACGCCGCGGGCGGTGACGTCAGTTCCCGGGGTGCGGCGGATGAGCTGTTCTCGGTGGCGGATATCCACGAGATGCGGATCTTCGTTGCCGTTCCGCAAGACTATGCCGACATGTTGAAGCCGGGTCTCGATGCGACGTTCACCCTGTCCCAGTATCCGGGGCGTCAGTTCAAGGCGACGCTATTGACGACCGCAAACGCGTTCAACCCGCAGACGCGAACCGTCATCACGGAATTAGTAGCTCAGAACCCGGATCATCTGCTCTGGCCAGGCACCTATGCGACGGTTCAGTTTGTAGTGCCAACTAACCGGAGCGTGCTTGTCGTGCCCGAACAGGCGCTACTGTTCCGCGACCAGGGCATGCAGCTGGCGGTCGTCGATGCGGATGGCCGCGTGCATCTGCAAGACGTCAAGCTCGGGCTGAATCTGGGCCAGAACGTTCAGGTGATCTCGGGCCTGAAACCCACCGACCGCTTCATGGTCAATCCTTCTGCGGGCACGCTCGAGGGAGAGCAAGTACAAATCGTAAGCGGCGCACCGGGAATCGCGCCGGAACCGACGGTCCGGACTTCGGCACGTGAGCCCGCGCATTCAGGCGAGGGCCGCCAAGCCAACGTCGCAGTTGCCAAGAGCGATCCAACATGATGCGCTACTTCAAACCGCCCCGGCGTCTCGCCGCCGCCGTGCTCCTGACGCTGTTCGGGGCGCTTGCCGGATGCAGCCTTGCGCCGCCCTATAAGGCGCCGGATATGGTGCTGCCCGCCAGTTACAAGGGAACGGGATCCTTCGCGCTCGCGCATCCCGAAGATCAGCTCGTGCAGGGTGACTGGTGGAAAATGTTCGGAGATGAACAACTCGATCGACTCGAAACTAGCTTGAATGCGGCCAACCCCGATCTTCAGGCGGCGCAGGAAACCTACACCCAGGCGCGCGATATTGTGGGCGAGGCCCGCTCGCAGCTGTTTCCGCAGTTGAGCGCCCAGAGTTACATGACGCAAAACCGCCAATCCGAGAACCGATTGTTCCGCGTCAACGGAGGCGGCCCGGCTGAGCAATCGTCGAACGGCTACGGGGCGGCGCTGTCGTGGGAGCCGGACTTCTGGGGCTCGATCCACAATCAGACGAACTACGCGAAGTCCAACGCCCAGGCCACCGCCGCGATGGTTGCATCGGCGCGGTTGAGTCTGCAAATCGAACTGGCCAATGACTATATGGCGTTGCGCGGCCTCGACTCGGAGCACGCGGTCTATACGAAAACGCTCGGCTATTACGGCGATGCGCTCAAGATCACCAAGCTACGCTATGCCGGGAAGATTTCGGCAGGTCTCGACGTCGAGCGCGCTCAAAACCAGCTCTCCACGGCACAAGCAGCCGATACTGACATCCAGATGCAGCGCGCCGTGCTTGAACACGCCATCGCCGTGCTCGCCGGGGAGAATCCGTCGACCTTCAGCTTGCCCCCCGAAGAACTGGCACGCCTGACGATCCCCGTGATTCCGGTCGGTGTGCCGTCCGCGCTGTTGCAACGGCGCCCCGATATCGCACAGTCCGAGCGGCGAATGGCGGCGGAAAACGCAGAGATCGGTGTGGCGCGCGCGGCGTTCTATCCGAACATTCAGTTGAGCGTCAACGGGGGATTCGAGGACGATGCCTTCGGCGGACTCGCGTCCCTGCCCGACAGCCTCTGGTCGATAGGCGCATCGGCCATGCTGCCGCTGTTTGAGGGCGGCTTGCGCAGGGCCGAGGAACAGCAAAGCCGGTCCGCGTTCGCGCAGGCCGCCGATAACTACCACTCGACCGTGCTGCAGGCGTTTCGCGAGGTCGAGGACCAGCTCGTGCAGACGAACAAGCTTGCCTCGGAGTACACCCAGCAGCAGGATGCGCTCAAGGCCGCGCTCAAGGTGCAGGACCTCGCGCTGCGCCTTTATACCAACGGTCTGGACGACTACCTCAGTGTGACGGTCGCGCAGGTCGCCGCGCTGAGCGCCGAGCTTGCGACCGTTCAGGTGCAGAGCTGCCAACTGCAATCAGCGGTCGGGCTGATAGGTTCAGTGGGCGGCGGCTGGAGCACGGTGGACATGCCGACCTCAAAACAAACTATCCCCTTCAATCCACTTCACTGGGGGACGGGTGGCCTTCGCCAAACAAATCAAGGCGGATAACTCGCGCACCCCCCGGCAGATCCGCACGCACTTTTCGGGGCGAATGGTCCACGAAATTGCCAGGGACGTAAGACGCCGCGTCAACGCGGAGATGCCCGCGAAGGAGCCCGTGGTGAAGGCGGAGGCCGAAGGTAACTCAAGCTTTTGTACATTCGATGTCCGCAGGCGAAAGCCGGAGTCCCGCCGCAAACCCTTTTTTCTCGCGCCCGCTGATCAGGCGAGTGCTTCATTTCGTCGGGTGTCAATTGCAAGCAACAACCCGTCGGACAGTTTCAGTGTTACACGCTCGAACCCGTGCGAGTGCGGCCGTTCTCGCTGGCTGAAGACGATCTACATGCCGACGCTCGAACCGCCGCTCGAGCTCGTGCCGGTGCTCGATCCGTTGTTCGAGTTCGACGTCGTATTCAGATCGATTCTTCCATAGACGCCGTCCGCTTCGTCGTTGGGGCCCGCTGCGAAGAAGAGCGTATTGGAGGGCTGGTTGTTGAGATCGTTGCCGAA
>NZ_JAQGMM010000007.1 GCF_028292365.1 Caballeronia sp. | reverse complement strand
CAGAACACCGCGACAAACGCGGGCACAGACAACAACAGGATATTGAACGGACACGTACGCCACGTATAGCCCATGACGAGCGGCATGCGTGCGTCGGGTGAGGTGAGACACAACACCGCCACTGCCGCGCTCCACACAACGAGCACAGGTACCGCAGGCATTGCCCAGAATTTGCCGATGGTCGTCCCGGGCCGCGACAGCCTCAGCGCCAGGAACAATGCTGTTGCGGCAAGCGATGTTGGAAACGCAAACTTGGCCCAGAAGATCGGTGTGCGCGAGATGACGGCGATGTCTGGCCGAACGCCAAACGTCAACGCCATCAACACAAGTGCGCCGAGCCCGCCCAGTACGATTGCACGTCCGAAGCGCCGTGCGGACACGCGCGGGTCGACTGGCGTAACGCCAGTCGATAGAAGCGAAATCAGGTCCTCGGTTTTCATACGGTGCCTCGAATCTTTGCTGCCAGCGCTTTCAGTCCACGGTGAATGCCCACTTTAACCGCCGACTCCGACATCCCCGTGAGCGCCGCGGTTTCGGTCACGGAGAGCCCTTGTAGCTTCACGTGAACGATCGGCAGCCGATGACGGTCCGGCAATTGTTCAAGCAGCTTGCCGACATCGCGTTTGGCATCGGCGGGTTCTTCATCCGAGGTCGCGAAGATCTCGAGCGCGTCGTCCAGCGGATCGTTCAGTGCTTCGCGCCGCGATCGCGCACGGAAAAAATCCATCAGCTTATAACGTGCGATCCCATGGACCCACGCGGTCAACGGCTCGTCCGGGCGATAGGTGTGGCGGCTGTTGTGTACGGCCAGCAGGATCTCTTGCACGACATCCTCGATGTCGTCCTGCAGGTAATAGATGCGCTTTCTCAGGAAGCCACGCAGATGTCCCGTCAGGTCGTCGAGGAACGTCCGATAGGCGACCGCGTCACCATTCAACCCGCGAACGAACAGGGCCTTCAACCGTTCTTCGACACCAGGCACGGAACCACTTTGTATTATTCGCTTCATCGCGGAATCGGGTTACAGCGCGCTTCAAATAAATTGCGACGGGCTTGCCGACGGGCGTCGACAGTCCCGACAGCGGGGATACGGTTCTGAGGCGGGAGACTACCCGATTTTAATGTCGGGATCGGTTTTAGCTGCGCTGCGAGCGCGCGCCGCGCGCGAAAACCATCGGTCCAAACGGGCTCCTGCTTAGCGTGTGGCCTCAGGATAATTCGATGGAAACATCGCGCGCCGGGTCTCCTCGTCCACCTCGCGCTTGAACGTAAACTCGCGGCCGACCGCTCGCGCGCGGGCAACGGCAGGGCGCGTGCAGATGGCGTCGAAGAAACGGCTCAGATTCGGGAAGGCGGCAAGCGGCGCGTCGGTGGCCAGCACCCGCGACGCACGCTCCAGCCATCCCCACGCGGACATATCGACGATCGAATACTCATCGCCCACTATGTACCCGCGCCCTGACAAGTGCTCGTCAAGCACACGATAGTGCCGCTCGATCTCCCGCCGATACCGGTTGATCGCGTAGGGAATCTTCTCGGGTGCGCCGTGTTGGAAGTGCACTGCCTGTCCGGAGAAGGGGCCAACTCCGGAACTGATAAAGAACAGCCATGACAGCAATTCGGGCCGGTCCGAGGGCTTACCGGCGAAACGCTGCGTCTTCTCGGCGAGGTACAAGAGGATCGCGCTGGAATCAAACACCCGTGCTTCGGATCCCCCAGGACCGTCCGTATCGATGATGGCGGGCACCTTGCCGTTCGGATTGATGCTCCTGAATGCCGGCAGATGCTGCTCGCCTTTGCTGGTATCGACGGGAAACACTTCGTACTCGAGTCCTGCCTCTTCGAGAAAGAGCGCAACCTTCGCGGGATTTGGCGTCGGGTGAAAGTAGAAACGGATCATGTTGTCCTTGGGTGTTGGGATGGGCCATCACGGCTCGCTAGGGGTGGTCATCCGGAAACGAAGACGCGCAGCCTCGAAATGTATTTGTAAGACTCGCTTGGGCGACGCTGTCTTTTACTGCCGGACGCGCATTGTGATTTATGTTTTAGATCGATCGATTTAGAATATCGTAACGAAAATGGAATGGCAATCTCGCCGGGTTCAACGGAGTAATGGACTGCATGCCAAGGCCAAGAGAGTTCGACGAAGCCGCCGTGCTCGACGCCGCGGTCCTGTGTTTCTGGAACCGTGGCTACGAAGCCACCTCGGTTCGTGAGCTGGCGGACAGCATGGGCATCACGGGCGCGAGCCTCTACAACGCGTTTGGTGACAAGCACGCGCTATATGGAAAGGCGCTGGCCCACTACGTGTCACGAAGCGTGGAAGACCGGGTCCGGCGTTTCGAAGGGACGCTGTCGCCGCTTCAATCGATCAAGGCGTTCTTCGATGAAATCGTCCACCGCTCACTCAGCGACAAGGACCGCAAAGGCTGCATGCTGGTGAACTCGGCGCTGGAAATGGCCCCGCACGATCCTGAGTTTCAGCGGGTCGTAGCTGGCGTGCTGGTGAAGCTCGAAGCTTATTTCGGCCGCTGCGTGGCCGCAGGTCAGCAAACTGGCGAGATCTCATGCGCGCAACCTGCTGAAGACTTCGCGCGCCTCTTGCTGGCGGTCTTGCTGGGCATTCGAGTACTTGCGCGTAGCCGACCGGAACCCGCATTGCTGGAAGGACTCTTGCGGCCGGTAATCGCGTCGCTCGATGGCAGGACGTTTGCCGGATAACTGAGCGGCCGCCCTGGCATCGCTCTTCATCACTTCGCTGACCTTTTTTAAGGGTCACGCCGTCACTGTATCTGGCCGCTCGCAGCAAAAAAATAACTTGCTGTAACCGGCCGGTCTTCCTCGACGAACTAACTCACATAAGCGCACTGCATGTGCGTTTTCGCGCTCTTAAAAAATTTCGTTGGGCGATGTAACCCGGCTGGCAATCGAAACGAATTAACTAGCAACTAACGACCCGCTTTGAACGCTTCTTGCCGACGATAAAAGAACGGCTCAACAAGGAGAGTCGCACAACTTGTCTGATGGAAGTTTTATTCGCCGCCAACGAAAGCAAGTCATGGAGGTCCAGATGAACGCAACACCAGAAGCCGCACGCACGAGCACCCCCTCGCGGACAATTCAGCCGGTCTGGGTACGGATCACGCACTGGCTGAATGCACTCGCGGCGATCCTGATGATGTTGTCTGGATGGCGGATTTACGACGCGTCGCCCGTATTCAAGGGTTTTGTGATTCCACCGGGTATTACGTTGGGCGGATGGCTTGGCGGTGCGCTGCAATGGCACTTCGCAGCCATGTGGCTGCTGTTTTTCAACGGTCTCTTTTATCTCACGATGAACGTTGTCACGGGGCGTATCACCTCCAAGTTTTTTCCGCTCTCGCCACGCGCAATTTTGCATGACCTGGGCGAAGCGCTTAAGGGACATTTATCGCACGCGGACCCGAGCAAGTACAACGCAGTGCAGAAGTTCGCGTACCTGTTCGTGATGCTCGATATTGCCGTGCTGATCCTGTCCGGTCTTGCAATCTGGAAGTCGGTGCAGTTTCCACTGCTGCGCGAACTGATGGGCGGTTATGACTTTGCGCGCGTTGTGCACTTCTCGGCCATGTCGTTGCTGGCGGCGTTCATTGTCGTGCATCTCGTGATGGTGTCACTGGTGCCGCGCTCGCTGCTCACCATGATCCGTGGCCGCTAGTTCAGCCGCGTGCCGCCCCGCTGAAAGATAACTTAAGGACTCGAGGAATCTCGATCATGAAACCCGTGAAGCCAAACCGCGTGAGCGTAGACCGCGAGTCGCTGATTATTGATGTTCGCCGCGAACTGGACATGCCGTCCCGCCGCCTCTTCGGCAAACGCATTGTGACGCTCGGCGGTCTTGCGATGCTGGCCGGTTGCAGCATCTCAGACGATAAATCCGTTGAGACTTTCCTCAGCCGTGTCTCTCGTCTTAACGATACCGTGCAAGGCTGGCTCTTCGATCCGAACCGTCTGGCGCCAACCTACACGGAAGCTCAGATCACGCGGCCGTTTCCGTTCAACGCGTTCTACGGTATTGACGATGTTCCTGTCGTCGATGGCTCCGACTTTCGCCTGAAAGTAAGCGGATTGGTGCAGAGCACGAAAACGTGGAGCTTGCCCGAGCTCTACGCATTGCCGAAAGCCGAGCAGATCACGCGGCATATCTGCGTTGAAGGATGGAGTGCGATCGGGCGCTGGGGCGGCACACCGTTCTCGGCGTTCCTGAAGCGGGTAGGGGCGGACACATCGGCGAAATATGTCGGTTTCAAGTGTGCGGACGACTACTACGAAAGCATCGACATGCCGACTGCCTTGCATCCGCAGACGTTGCTGACGTTCACCTTTGACGGCCAGCAATTGCCGCCGAAATATGGTTACCCGATGAAACTAAGGATGCCTACGAAATTAGGCTATAAAAATCCGAAGCACATCATGGAGATTTTCGTCACGAATAAATTCCCTGGCGGCTATTGGGTCGATCAGGGCTACAACTGGTTCGGAGGTTCCTGACGTCACGAAAAAATCGAGACATCTCGCGGCGTCAGGTACTTCGATTCACCCCGGCATGACCGGATACTTTTACTCCAGAAAGAGGTTGATATGAAACTGTTCATCACTGCAGCACTCGCAGCAACGTTGGCCCTGAGCGGCTCCATGGCATTCGCCCAGGCAAGCGACGCAATGGCGCACGATTCCATGGCGAAGGACAGCATGTCCAAGGACGCAATGTCGAAAGACTCGATGTCCAAGGACTCGATGAAGAAGGATGACAAGATGAAAAAGCACGATGCAATGGGGATGGGCCATCCTGCTTCGGGCGCGATGGCGCAGTAATCCGCACGGTAACCTTTACAAGCATCGAAAGCGGTTCCGCGGGTGTGGTTGAACCGCTTTCGATTGCGCTTTCACCTTCCGTTGATGCTCCCGGCATCGGCTAAGACACTGCCCATTCCGCAGGGGGTGCCCGTAGGCCGCCATCCCAAGGCGACCATCCTCGCAGTTAAGCGTCACTCGGCGCGCCGCCATTCCCGTCCCCATCTTCTTCGAACCTAACCCCCGGATTTTTGGCGGGTTCTAATCAGGATCGGTTGATCCCGGGACAGGCGCGAATGCGGCATTTGTCCACCGAGTGCGGCATGTCCGCCACATTCACCCCCAAACCGGTCATTTTGATAAACAATAACGGCACCGCACGAACTCGTGAGCCTCGAAACCAACGCCGCCGATGCCCGATCACCGTCTGCTGAAAATCTCTCCTGAAACGCACCGCGTCGCGATCGACCTGGTCTACGCAACTGATCGCAACCTGACTGGCAAGCCGATCTACAAGAGGGCACATTGCTTGCTCCTGGCTCCCGCTGAAGCCGCCTTGAAGAAAGCTGTCGAACTGGCAGGCAACATTGGCATGACGCTGAAAATATTCGATGCGTATCGCCCGCCGCAAGCCCAGCAGGTGCTCTGGGACTTCCTACCCGATCCGACCTACATAGCAGACCTTAAGCGCGGCTCGAACCATAGTCGCGGCACGGCGGTCGACTTGACGCTGGTCGATGCTCAAGGCCTGGACCTCGATATGGGCACCGGTTTCGACGAAATGTCGATTGCCTCCGAGCACTTCCATCCTGGTTTGCCAGAGCATGTGCAGCGCAATCGGACATTGTTGCTTGGCGTGATGCACGGCGCCGGTTTCACCCATATTCCCAGCGAGTGGTGGCATTACGAATTGCCAGGCTCGCGCGCACTAGACCTTATCGATAACGCCGACAGCGGCCCCTTGCGCCTGATGTAACCACACGCAGCAACCGCACGGAACGCGCAGAACATCTCATCAACATCGCTCACGGAGAGAGTATGAAACGGGTATTGTGCAACGCGCTGGCAGCCATCGCGGCAGCGTCTACTCTGATGCTTGCCGGCACGCGAATCGCCGAAGCGGCCACGCCGAAGGACATGCTGGTCATGGCCACTTTACTCGACGAATTCACCACGCTGGACCCGGGCGAGATCTACGAACTGGTGCCGCAGGAATACGTCGCCAATACTTATGATCGCCTGATTCGCGTCGATCTGAAGGATCCAGCCCGCTTCAATGGCGACGTTGCTCAATCCTGGGCAGTGAGTCAGGACGGTCTCACGTTCACCTTCAAGATTCGCCCTGGCCTCAAGTTCCACTCGGGTAATCCGCTCACTGCCGACGACGTCGCGTGGTCGATCCAGCGCACCGCATTACTCGACAAAGGCGCGGCCGCCGTGCTGGCAGGCATTGGGTTGACGAAGGAAAACGCGCTGCAGAACGTGAAGAAAATCGACGACAGCACGGTGTCGATCACCACCGACCAGAAGTACGCGCCCACGTTCGTGTTGAACGTGCTGGGATCGTGGCCGGCTTCCGTGCTCGACAGAAAGCTGCTCGAATCGCACGCGAAGGGTAAGGACTTCGGCAACGAGTGGCTGAAGACAAACGAGGCGGGCTCAGGTGCCTACAAGCTGGTCAAGTGGACCGCGAACGACAGCATTGTGCTGCAGCGTTTCGATGGTTATCGCGTGCCGCTTGCAATGAAACGCATCGTGATGCGGCATGTACCGGAAGCATCGAGCCAGCGCCTGATGATTGAAAACGGCGACATCGATATCGCGCGCGACCTGAGTTCCGACGACCTCGCGACGCTGACGAAGAAGGGCACGATCCGCGTGACGTCCGTGCCGCAAGCTACGCTGATGTATCTTGGCCTGAACAACAAGAACCCGAATCTGGCGAAGGCCGATGTGCAGGAGGCCATGAAATGGCTGATCGATTACAACGGCATTCAGCAGAATATCGTGCGGACCACGTACAAGGTGCACGAGACCTTTCTTCCCGAAGGTTTCCTCGGGGCGTTGAACACCAATCCGTACCATCAGGACGTAGCGAAGGCGAAAGCGTTGCTGGCAAAAGCGGGCGTACCGAACGGTTTCTCGGTGAAGATGGATGTGCGTAACGACTCCCCATACGGCGAGATTGCTCAGGCGGTGCAGGCGAATCTGGCGCAAGGCGGAATCAAGGTCGAGCTGATTTCAAGCGATAACAAGCAGACCCTCGGCAAGTATCGCGCGCGTCAGCATGACATTTATATTGGCGAGTGGTCGGCGGATTACATCGATCCGCATAGCAACGCACAGGGCTTCGCGTGGAATCCGGACAACTCCGACAAATCGTCCTTCAAGATGCTCGCGTGGCGCAATGCGTGGGACATTCCGCAATTGACGAAGGAGACTCAGGCGGCGCTGGAGGAATCGTCAACGGCAAAACGCGCTCAACGCTATGAAGCGATGCAGAAGGAATTTCTCGCGAACTCGCCATTCGTGATCATGTTCCAGAAGGTCTCGCAAGTTGCGGCGCGACCGGGCGTGAC
>NZ_JAQGMM010000672.1 GCF_028292365.1 Caballeronia sp. | reverse complement strand
CGCTGGTGATTGTCGACGCGGTCTGCACGCTGAGCACCATGCCGCTGCCGATGGACGCATGGGGTATCGACGCCGTGATTACCGGGGGCCAGAAAGGGCTGTCATCGATTCCCGGCGTCTCGCTGCTGGCGTTCTCGGAAGCGGCGTGGCAACGCATCATGACGCGTCCTGTCCCACCTACGCACTGGTGCCTCGATGCGGCGCTCGCCACGAACTTCTGGCATAACGCGTCCTACCATTACACAGCGCCGGTGTCGGGCGTGCTCGCGCTTCATGAGGCGCTTCGGCTGGTTTGTGCGGAGACGCTCGAGCGCCGGTTCGCGCGTCATCAGCGCTGTTCGAACGCGTTGCAAGCGGGCGTTGAAGCGTTGGCGCTGAAGCTCTTTGTGCCGAAGCCGAGCCGGCTGAATTCGGTAGTGGGGATTGCGTTGCCGCAGGGCATCAGCGGTTCGGACGTTTGCGCTCATATCTCTCGCGTTCATCACGTCGAGATTGCAGGCTCGTTCGGCGCGCCGATTGTACGGATCGGTCAGATGGGCGAACAATGCCGCGAGCATCATCTCTTCAGGACCATCCATGCGCTTGGCCGGACCATGATCGACCTCGGCGTACCGGTGGATCTGCCCGCGGGCGTGGCGGCGCTGGAGCGGTCGTTATCGGCGGCTTGATCTGCGTCGGCACGCAGGCACTGACGGTCAGCCCGCCAGTGCTCTCGAACGTCGCCGGTTCAGCCACTGCACCGTCAGCAGTCCCACTACCATCACTGTCAGCGACAGCATCGTGGTCATCGTGCCGAGCGCATAGATCACGGGCGTGGTGACGGACGTCGTGAGTCCCTGGAGTTCCAGCGGCAGCGTGTTCTGATCGCCGATCGCCTGCGATGTGCGCGCGATCTCGTCCCACGACAGCGTGAAGCCAAACATCCCGACGCCAATCACCGATGGCCCGATGATCGGCAACACCACATGGCGAAAGCTCTGCCAAGGCGACGCGCCAAGATCGCGAGCCGCTTCTTCATACGCAGGGTTGAAGCGGTTGAAGACGGCAAACATCACGAGCAGTCCGAAGGGTAGCGTCCAGGTCAGATGCGCGCCTAGCGCCGAGGTATAGAGTCCCATCGACGTGGTGTAGTTGTCGACGAACGATTGATGACCCCAGGCGCCGGCAAGATACTTCACGCCGTTGTCGAGCAGCCGGAATGTCAGCCCGATTCCCAGCGACACGATGATAGACGGCATGATCAGACTCGCGACGGACACGTAGAACACGGCTGTGTCGCCGCGAAAGCGCTTGCGAAACGCGAGGCCTGCCGCGACCGAGAACAGCACCGTCAACACCGTGACGACTGCGGCAAGACGCACCGAGCGTCCGAACGCGGCCCAGATGTCTATGTCTCCCACACCTTGGCGCAACACCGCGAACCAGTGCAGCGAAACACCGCGCATGGGAAACGTGAGACCGCCTTCCGGGCCCTGGAACGACAAGATGAAGATAGTGATGACCGGTCCGTAGAGGAACAACACGAACAGCCCGAACACCAGTGCAAGCCAGAAAAAACTGGCGGGACGCCGCTCGCGAGGGTGCTTCAGACCCTGACGAATCGCTGCCATGTCAAAGCTCCTTGCGGATATCGACTACGCGCGTGAGAGCCCAGACAATCATCAGCACGACGGCTAGCAGGATGATTGCGTTGGCCGCGGCGGCGGGAAACTGAAGGTAGCCGGTCTGCACCTGGATGATCTTTCCGACCGATGCAATCTGCTGCCCGCCCATCACGCCGACCGTCAGGAAATCGCCCATGACGATGGTGATGACGAAGATCGAACCAATCACAATGCCCGTCTTCGACAACGGCAACACGACTTCGCGGATCACCTGCCAGCCGCTCGCGCCCGCGTCGCGCGCGGCTTCGAGCAACGACCGGTCGATGCGCATCATGGCGTTGAAGATTGGCACGATCATGAAGAACGTATAGAGATGCACGAACGCGAGCACGACCGAGAAGTTCGAATAAAGCAGCCAGTCAAGCGGCTTGTCGATCATGTGCGATGAAAGCAGCGCCTGGTTCACGAGTCCGTTGCGGCCGAGCAGCGGTATCCACGAGATCATCCGGATCACGTTCGACGTCCAGAACGGAATGGTGCAGACAAGGAACAAGACCGTCTGCATACCCGATGAACGAATGTGGAACGACAGGAAATACGCGATCGTGAAACCGAGCACCAGCGTCACCGCCCAGACGATCGCGCAGAACTTGATCGTCGACCAGTAGGTCTTGAAGGTCACGCAGACATCGGTCATCGAAGAACAGCCGTCGAAGATCGCCACGTAGTTCTTCAACGTAAACGCGGGGATGATCTGGTATTCGTTGAAGTCCCAGAAACTCACGATCAGCGTGATGACCAGCGGCACGAGAAAGAACAGGAGGAAGGTCAACGCAAGCGGCGTCGCCTGCAGCCAGGCGGCGGCGCGCCGGTGCTTGACGGTCGCCTCCAGCGGTTGGACGGGTAGCTCGATCGATGCCATCGCGGTTTTACCTATTGAATAAACAGATGCGGCCGCTGTGCAAGCCGGCCATGCACATTAAGCCGCGATGAACTCGTTCCACTTCTGGACCATGTAGATGTTCTCGTCCATCACTGCGTTCCAGCACGCGATCGCCCCCATGCGCTGGTTGTACGAACCGCCGTCACGCACCGTGCCGACCTTTTCGAGCAACTGGCCGTCGGGCGCCTTGATGTCCTGCGCGGCCGCTTTGCCTTCAATCCAGTAGTCCCATTCATAAGGCTGCATATGAGTCTTGGCGGTCTCGAGCACACCCGCGTAATAGCCCTGGCGCATCAGGTAGGCACCGGCCCAGCCGTCCTGGAACCAGTTGATGAACTCATAGGCGGCGTCAAGCTTGCGGCCCTGCAACGACCGCGGCAGCCCGAAGCCCGACGCCCACGACCGATACCCTTCCTTCAGCGGCTGGAATTTGCATGCAACGCCCATCGTGCGGACCTTCGTGACGGCGGGCGACCACATCGACTGGATCACGACCTCGCCGGACGCCATCAGGTTGACGCTCTCGTTGAAGTCTTTCCAGAATGCGCGGAACTGGCCCGCACGCTTCGCTTCGATCAGGATCTTGATGGTCTGGTCGATCTCGGCCTTGGTCATGTTCCCCTTGTCACCGTATTTGACATGACCCATTGCCTCGATCGCCATGGCTGAATCCATGATGCCGATCGCGGGAATGTTCAGGAGTGCGGCACGCCCCTTGAATTCGGGGTTGAGCAACTCGGCCCAGCTAGTGATCGGGCGCTTGATCAGGTCAGGACGGATGCCCAGCGTATCGGCGTTATAGGTGGTCGGAATCAGCGTCATCCATTCGGTGGGCGTCGCCGAAAATTCGGTCGAGCGCGCGCCCGTCAGGAACATCACTTTCTTCGGGGCCGTGCCCTGGTCACCAATCTTCTTGCCGTCGACTTCACCGCGGGTGAGCACCGGCGTGATCTTGTCGGCGAGCTTGATCTTCCTCGCGTCCATGCCGGCCAGCGTGCCGGCGGGAATCAGCTTCTTCAGCGAGAAGTACTCGGTGTCGACAATATCGAATGAATTCGGCTGCGTGATGATGCGCTTGGCGACGTCGTCAGTGGTGACCGGGATGTACTGGATCTGGATGCCGGTATCTTCCTGGAATTTCTTCGCGATATCCGAACTCTGGTTCACCGCAGTGCCCAGGTAGCGAAGCGTGATCTTTTCTTGCGCATGCACGTACGGAAACCCCGCAATGCCAGCCGCGGCGACCGCGCCCTTGAGCAAGGTGCGGCGTGACATACCCTTCGGTTCCGTCGTCGCGGAGCTTGAGGACGAGTCGATCGTGCTGGGTTCGGACGGTTCTTCGTAACGCTCGGTCATGGCCATCTCCCTTGGTTTAAATTGTCGTTCGATGCAACGGATAAGCCTCTCTCACGCCGCCAATGCATGGGCGTCCTGTTCGTTCCACCAGACCACGACACGCGCATCGGGGCCCAGTCGCTGCGGGTCGTATTCGTTATCGGGGAGTAGTGAAACCAGGTCGGGTGAACCGTCGAGCGGGGCGAGCGTCATGCGCAAATGGGTTCCCTGATATTCGGTTTCGCGGACCGTGCACGGGATGCCGC
Organism: Caballeronia sp.; assembly: GCF_028292365.1. GTDB lineage: Bacteria > Pseudomonadota > Gammaproteobacteria > Burkholderiales > Burkholderiaceae > Caballeronia. The sequence continues at coordinate 205 of NZ_JAQGMM010000672.1, read as the reverse complement.
CGATCCGGCTGAAGCCGCTTTCGTTCGTGGGTGACTGGACCGGTGTGAAGCCGTGCGGCGCAATCCGCAGATGATCGGCACGCACGGTAAATGCGCGGCCGCTTGCGCCGAACACGTTATGTCCACCGAGGAAACGCGCGACGAATTCCGTGCGCGGCCGATTGAATACTTCGTATGGCGAACCGCTTTGTTCAATGCGCCCATG
>NZ_JAQGMM010000320.1 GCF_028292365.1 Caballeronia sp. | reverse complement strand
AGTGAAGCGGTAGAGAGGCATGGGGCCGTGCGGGCGCCTTGGCAACTCGTGCTTGCCCGAGAGCACTGGTGGCGAAGCGTGTTCATGTCAGGATTCGTGAGAAGGAGGGTTTCACACATCCTTCGCTCTGGCGAGCACCGTGCTTTTGGGGCACCCATGAATCGAAACTGCACGCTGTGGACACTTAGGGTAGCGTGGTTAAAAGCGTTTTCTTTGCTTCGTTTCTTTGTCGCTAAGGACCAAGAAATGACGTGCCGCCACGCACAGTGGCTAATAGTGATAAAGAAATTAGCCAACTCAAGCAGACCACAAACCTAGAAAGCAGCAACCCGGCAATGAACCAGAACCGCCAACCCAAGAACCAGAACCGCTAACCCAAGAACCCACCACTCAAACCCCATCCCCCATCCGAAACGCAGTGAAGGACCAAATGGCTACATATCTGCTGGGCCTCGACAGTGGTTCGACCGCGACCAAGGCCGTTATCTTCGACACCACGGGCCGCACCGTCGCTGTAGGCTCACGACGCGTCGAGCAGCGCCAACCGCGCCCGCGTCACGTCGAACGTAACATGGAAGAAACCTGGACCGCGGCAAGCGGCGCCATTCGCGATGCGCTCGAGCACAGCCAAATACCCGCCAGCGCGATCGCCGCTGTCGGCGTAACCGGGCACGGCGACGGGTTATACCTCGTTGACCACGACGGTGCCCCGCTTGGACCTGGAATCCTGTCGCTCGACAGCCGCGCCTTCGACGTCCGCGATCAATGGCGCGAAACCGGCGTGCTCCAACGGGCACTGGAATTGACCGGGCAGCAGCCATATCCCTACGCCGCCGTCAGCGTGCTCAAATGGATCCAGGTCAACGAGCCTGAGCGGTACGCAAAAATAGGCCACGTGCTCTTCTGCAAGGACTGGCTCCGCCTCTGCCTGACTGGCGTCCCGGCAACCGATCCGACCGAAGCCAGTTCTTCCTTTACCGATGTCCGCACGCAACAGTACAGCGCCGAAGTACTGGATCTATACGGCCTCGCCTCTATAGGCCGCGCATTGCCACAAATCGTCCCGTCCGAGGCGCTTGCAGGACGCATCACCGCACACGCTGCGGCGCAAACCGGTCTGAAGGAGGGCACGCCGGTCGCCTGTGGATTACACGATGTCACGTCCAGTGCCTTGGGGATGGGCAACACGGAGCCGGGTATCGTGTCGATTACGGCAGGCACGTTCAGCATCAACGAGATCCTTTCTGATCGTCCGCAACTGGATCCGCGCTGGTCGTGCCGCAACGGCACACGTCCCGGCCAATGGATGAACATGTCGATTTCGCCCGCGTCGTCGAGCAATGTCGACTGGTTCCTGCGCGAGTTTTTCGCACACGAAGCGCAACAGGCGGCAGAACGCGGATGCTCGCTGTTCGAGCTGATCGGAGATGAATTGCAGGCTGCATTCGCCGAACCGAGTTCCGTCATGTTTCATCCATTCCTGTTCGGTTCCCCCTTTGAACAACCCGCGAGCGCCTCGTTCTTCGGCATCCGCGGCTGGCACCGTCGGGCCCATCTGGCGCGGGCAGTGCTCGAAGGCATGGTCTTTAATCATCGATACCATGTCGAAGCACTGACCAGCGCGCTTCCCGCGCGCCGGGCGGGTCTGACCGGTGGAGGATCATCAAGCCCCATGCTTGCGCAGTTGTTTGCCGATACCCTCGGGATTCCTATCGATATCCCGGAAAATCAGGAAGCCAGCGCGCTTGGCGCAGCGCTCTGTGCCGGCGTGAGCGCAGGAGCGTTTGCATCGCTGGCGGAAGCCGGCACGCGCGCATGCCGCATACAGCGGACGCACCAGCCGGATCCGGAACGGCGCGCTCAGCTTACTGAAGCGTACACCCTCTATATGCAGCTTATTTCAAACATGAACGCATTGTGGCCGGCGCTCGATCGTGCTGCCACCGCGCATTGATGATGAGACTTAGACGAGACAAGTGATGACCCAGCGATCCCGCGGATTTTTTATCGACCGGCTTGCGCAGCAGCGCCGTGTCAGCGTGCTGATTATTGGTGGCGGAATTAATGGCGCAGGGTTATTCCGCGACCTCTCGTTGCAACAGGTTGACTGCTTGCTGATCGATAAGGCTGACTTCGCCTCAGGTGCAAGTTCGGCGCCGTCGAGGCTCATTCACGGCGGCCTGAAGTATCTTGAAACTGGTGAGTTTCGGCTCGTGGCCGAATCCACACTGGAACGAAATCTGTTGCTGAAAAACGCGCCGCACTTTGTACATCCACTGGAGACAGTACTACCGATTCATTCGTACTTTGGCGGTATCGTTGCCTCTACGCTGCGGTTTTTCGGTGTGAAGTCGAAGCTCGCGGATCGCGGCGCGATCATTTCGAAACTGGGTCTCTCGATCTACGATTTTCTCGGCCGCCATCACCGGACAATGCCGCGCCACCATGTCGCGCTGAGAAGCCGGTCTCTTGAGGATTTGCCATTGCTCGATCCCGGCATCAAGGCAACCGCCACGTATTTCGACGCGCAGGTGACACAGGCCGAGCGGCTGAACTACGAACTGGTAGCAGATGGACTGGCTGCTTGCACGGAAGCCGCGGCGGCAAACTACGTGACCGTTGATCGTGTGGAGGGCGACACGGTCTGGTTGCGGGACCTCGTGTCGGATCGGCTCTTTCCTGTCACACCAACCCTTATTGTCAACGCCGGCGGAGCCTGGATTGACAGCGTGAACCGGTCGCTGGGGATCGAGCGAAAGTACATCGGTGGAACGAAAGGATCGCATCTGATCGTGACCCATCCCGAGCTGCATGCGCAACTGCGGGGCCGCATGGTTTACTTCGGCTCGAAGGACGGCCGCATCTGTCTTGTGTATCCATTTATGGATCGGCTTCTGATCGGTTCGACCGACATACGCGTGGACGATCCCGACCAGGTTCGCTGTGAGGACAGTGAGGTCGACTATATGCTCGGCGTCATGCGGGAGATATTTCCCCGCCTGGAACTGGATGCATCGAACATCACTTTTCGCTATAGCGGCGTGCGGCCGTTGCCTTATTCCGATGCCGCGAATCCCGGCGACGTGAGTCGCGATCACGTGGTGCACATCGATCATCTGCCCGATACTGAGATTCCAGTGCTCTCGCTGGTGGGCGGCAAATGGACCACCTTCCGGGGATTTGCCGAATCCGTTGCCGACGATACACTGAAGCGCCTCGGACGCTCGCGTAGGGTCAGCACTCGCGACGAAGCTATCGGTGGCGGACATGATTTTCCACGTACAGCCAAAGATAGGGCTGCATGGATCAGCGAGCTTGCCGCGCGTTGCAGTGTTCAGGTCGAACGAGCTGAGACCTTGCTCTCGCGTTACGGTACGAGTGCATCTGTTATCGCAGCATTCTGCTCATCAACTCCCGATGGATCCCGTGACACCCCGCTCGCAAGCGAGCCGAGCTACACAGTGCGGGAGATTCAGTACCTATGCGAGCAGGAAGCCGTGACGCATCTTGCGGATCTGCTGTTCCACCGAACGACGATAGCGATCTCTGGTCAATTGACCGGAGCCGTGCTGGATGAAACTGCGGCGATCGCGGCGCGTGTGTTGGGATGGGACTCGATCCGCACGCAACTGGAAATGGAATCGTCCCGCGACATCGCCCGGCAGCGCCACGGAATGGTGCTTCGCAATACTGAGCTTGCGCATTGACGCAGTACGAGCGCCGGTTAGTCTCACGCATTGAACCGGCCGCCCCGCCGCGCACCGGCCACTTGCACTACTCGCTAGTAGAGTCGACGGGGATCCCGGCGTCGCTGCCGGCTGCGGAGTCTCGACGGGGGCGACGAACAGCTCTTAGCTTGCCGCTGGCTCCGCCGCCGCAGAAGAATTGCTCGCCTCCATCGGACTCGAGCCCCGACACATAGGTTCCGGGCGGCATCTCAAGGCTCTCCAGGACCTCTCCCGTGTGCGAATCTATATGTCTCAGATCGCTCGCGTCATCTTCCCAGGTACCGTGCCAGAGTTCTCCGTCGACCCAGGTGACGCCGGTGACGAAGCGGTTAGTTTCTATGGCGCGGAGAATCGCGCCCGTTTGAGGATCGACTTGATGGATTTGCCGGCTCCGATACTGCCCGACCCAAAGCGACCCTTCGGCCCACGCAAGCCCCGAGTTACCGCCGCCACCGGGCGCCGGGATGGTGGCAAGCACCTGACCGGTTTTTGGATCGATCTTCTGGATACGATCCCCGGCAATCTGAAACAGGTGCTCGCCGTCGAAGGCTGTTCCTGCATCGGCGGCGACATCCAGCGAGCGCAGCGACGGATCCCTGCTCGCGGGATCGAAGGCATTCAGCTTGTCCCCGGATCCAAACCAGACATGCTGACCGTCATACGTGACCCCATGCACGCTATCGATACCCGGAAAGGGCCCATATTCACGGATTATTTCGGCGTTTGATCGTTTCATGTTGTCATCCTAATCAGTGGGTAGTTGAGCAGGGAGTAACAAGCTTGTCGCGAATCCTGGCACGGGCGGAGTCATCCAGCGACGCGCTCGCCCGCGGCCATACGACTGCACCTTACCTGCTGCCGCAAGCACGTCGAGTGAACGCTGCACGGTGCGCTGACTAGCCCCAAGCACAAGTGCCAGAGCCGAGCTCGTCCACGACTCGCCGTCGGCGAGAAAGACAAGAACCGCCGCATGTTTGTCTTCGACGGGCCGCGCCAGCACGACCACCTCGCGTGTGGCGCGCGGCACCAGCACAAACCCTCGCTTCGTCGCGCTCACGCCCGCCAGTGTTCCAAGCGCCGTACGAAGTCGTCCGATTTCAACACGCAAGCGCGCGCGATGCGATTCATCGGCATGCTTCGTCCGGAATGCCCCCTCGATGAGCGTTTCCCGGGGCACGTCGGCGGGCCACGCTTCGCCCAGCACGCGTGCGAGCGCGAACAAAACCGGGCGTCTGGCGAGCGAGACCGCCGTGCTGGCGTTGCACACGAGCTGTCGGCATGCGTCCACGACGAGCGCCTTCGACGCAAGTAACGCTTCGACGTCATCGAGCAGCAGGAGCCGTTCCTCACCCCTCGCAATCAAGCGTGCGGCGGGCGTATTCAGTATGAGGGATGCGCTTTCGACCTCCGCGGTGAGCGCAGGAATACCCGCTTGGTGCGCGGCGCGTTCGGCCCGGGCAAGCGCGGCGCGCGCCGTCTTTGCCTGGAGGCGCCGCATTGCGATGCCTGCCACGACCAGCTCATGAGCGACCCTCAACGCGGGCGGGAAGGGCGTGGGATCAAGCTTGGCGAGCGCCTGTTCGGCCTCGTCGAGACGGCCGGTCAGGAGATTGCGCCGGACCTCGAGATACCGCGCATGCGCGGCGTTCACCCGGTCGCCATGGGCTTCGAGTGTCGCCCGTGCTGCGTCGAGCGTCTTCGCGGGCCAGCCCAGGTCTCTTGAAGCGAAGGCGATCTCGACCTCGGCGACGACACACCTCGCACGGGCCACCGCCTCCTTCGGACCGAACGCGCGCGCCGCACTTCGCATGAGCGCTTTTGCTCGAACGAGATCGCCTAGTTGCGCCATCGCGATACCGCGAAGCGCGAGCGCGGGCGCGTCGTCGCGCAAGGCTATCCGGTTCAGGGCGCCGAGCGGGTCGCCCGCGGCGAGCGAACGTGCCGCGACCGCAATTAGTGGGTCCATGGTCTATCCGAATCACGCCACACTTGTCACTCCCATCGTTTGATGCCCAGTACTAATCTATCACCAACCCGCCTGTCGGATCGGGCGTTGAACGAACGACGAAGAACCCTTAACGGAGGCAAGGACGATGACAACACACGTAACCGGGACACGTGAAGAATGGTTGGCAGCGCGGCTCGAATTGCTCGAGGCGGAGAAAGAACTCACCCGGCGCGGCGACGCGCTGGCGCGGCAGCGTCAGGCACTGCCGTGGGTTCGCGTCGACAAGGACTACCGGTTCGAGACCAACGAAGGGGATGCCTCGCTGGCAGACCTGTTCCAGGGGCGTTCCCAGCTCCTCGTCTATCACTTCATGTTCGGACCGGACTACAAGGCGGGATGCCCGTCCTGCTCGTCCATAGCGGACGGCTTCAACGGCGTCGTGGTGCATCTTGCGAACCATGACGTGACGCTTTCGGCGGTGTCGCGGGCGCCGCTCGCGAAGTTGCAGGCGTACCAGCGACGGATGGGGTGGACTTTTCCCTGGGCGTCCTCGTTCGGCAGCGACTTCAATTTCGACTTCAACACCTCCCTCACGGAGCAGCAACAGCGCGAGGGGACGGTCGAATACAACTACGTTCGCGAAGCGCCTGTCGTCGACATACCCTCGCGTACGACGCCCGACGGGGCCACTACGTTCGCGATCATGTCCGGAACCGACACAGCGACGTACGCACGTGAAAGACCGGGCGTCAGTGCGTTCGTGCTTGAGGACGGCGTGGTCTATCACACGTATTCGTCCTATTCGCGCGGCGTGGACGGCATCTGGGGCATGTACCAGTGGCTTGATCGTGCGCCCAAGGGGCGCAACGAGACAGGTGTCTGGTGGAAGCGTCACGACGAGTACGGCACGCGCTGAGCCGGCGTTGCTGTGATCTCATGCTCGCGAAAGCGGGAGCGGAAAGTGTCTGAAACTATGGTATCCGAACGACTTTCCCGGCGAACCTTCTTCGGTATCTCGGCGTTGCTCTTCGCCGCCAGCGCTGCGGTGACGATCGTCTGGTGTGCGTCCATGTCAACGATGGGCGAGATGCCAATGCCCGGCGGATGGACCATGTCGATGGCGTGGATGCGGATGTGCGGACAGACATGGCCCAATGCTGCGGCGTCGTTCATCGGCATGTGGGTCGCGATGATGGTGGCGATGATGTTGCCATCCCTCACGCCCGTGCTGTGGCGCTACCGTCAGGCAGTCGGCACGAGCTCTGGCTGGCTGACCGCGGTGGTGGGCGCCGGGTACTTCTTTGTGTGGGCCGTACTTGGAGCGGCCGCCTTTGCGCTGGGCAGCGCGCTGGCAGCGCTTGAGATGCAGTTGCCGGCACTGGCGCGCAGCGTTCCGATTGCGACAGGCGTGGTCGTACTGATCGGCGGCGCGCTCCAGTTCACATCGTGGAAGACGCGTCACCTTGCCTGCTGCCGGGACGTTTCGAGGTGCGACCGCGTGATGCGGGCGGACGCGGCAACGGCCGGGCGACACGGCCTGCGCCTTGGCGTTCACTGCAGCATCTGCTGTGCCGGTCTGACGGCAATCCTTCTCGTGATGGGCGTCATGGATCTGCGCGTGATGGCCGCCGTGACGGCAGCTATAACAGTCGAGCGTCTTGCACCGGCCGGTGAGCGCGCGGCGAGCGCTATTGGAGCCGCCGTCGTTGTGCTCGGGGTGATCATGATCGTGCGCGCGATGGGGCTTGGATAAGGCATCGCGCACTTTGCGACCATCGCGGGATGGGTACGTTCGAGGGCGTTGATTTACACCCCAAGAAACCGCTTAATTACCATCCACAAGCTCAGCAAAACTGATCATTTTCGCGCCGCATGCCTGCGTAAACTCCTCGTCATAACTCGAAAATAAAACCGTCCGGTCTTTACCTAGCACCTTGAACAAATCAATTAGAACAGCGCGCGCGGGGGCATCTAGGCCAGCGCCCGGTTCATCTGCGATAACGACCTTCACTTCGCCCAGCGCTGCTGCCGTCAGGAAGATTTTCTTGCGGGTACCAAACGACATTTGCTCGAAACGCTTCCCAAGATGTGGCGTCAAGCCAAAGCGGTCTGCCAGATCGAACGTCTGACTATTGACGGCTGTTTCCCTGTTCGATGCCACCTGCTCCAGATACTCGCGGCCGGTTTGCTGCGAGTACGGCATGCAGTCGTCGGGCACGTAGGCAAGTAGGGCCTTTGCCTCGAGCGTGGCGCCACGCAACGAGTGCCCATCTATCCATACCTCACCCTGGTCTGGCTCGAACTCACCGGCGAGGATACCGAGCAAGGTGGATTTGCCGCTGCCCGTTTCATCGTTCAGCGCCACGCACCCAGTGCCGGCGCTATAACGCAATCCTTGAAAGATAACGCGCTCGTCGTAACGTTTGCAGAGGTTCTCGAATCGAAGCATGGGTTGCGGACTTTGTCAGAAGAAGAGTGGCCAAGAGACCGGGGCGGATGGCGATTGGCATCGTACCGGGCGGCAAGGATTGTGCGGCAATAAAAGAACTGCAAGTGTAGCAGCGCATGCCGACGCGCCTGACGCCATAAAACGCCAGCCAAAGGGCGCCAGACGCCACCGTTTGCAAGCCAACAAAAATCTTACTTTGTCGGATATCAGCTAGGGATTGGCGCATCCAATCTTAGGTCTGGGCGCGTAGCTTATTGATGGCGAAGCCGCAGTTCATGCGCGGCCCTTTTTATGCTGCCTCCATGTGTGTCACTCACTCTTTGCCGAGTGAAGGCCGATGTTATCCGCATGTTGGAGGCGCGTTTCGAGCTACAGGACAGACGTTATGATGACCAACCCCAAGAGGACACTACTCACGGGCCTCCTTCTCGGTGCACTAGTGATCGGTGTATCTATCATGCACTCAGGCGAGGAGAAACTGCCGGGCGCGCGATCAGGCTCGGAGCACGATGGCGCTTCCGCCTCGGGCGACCTCGACAATGGCCCGGCTGAAACCTGGAGAACAAGCCCGGCTTCCGCAAGCAATCATTCCGATGATATCTCCCATATTCTTCAGGCGATTCGGGACAGCCTGAAACGTAATGATCTTGCTTCCGCCAAGGTCCTGTTGGGCGCGGTGCAAACGCTTCACAAGGACGACAGCCGCGCGCTGACACTCCAGAAAGAATTGCAGGCGCGTGAGGAAAAAACTGACGCTGCGCCTCCGGTTGCTCCGCCTGAGACCCGGCCGAATACAGCCAAGTCGACACGGTCTACATCTCGTTTCCCCACGAGGGCCGAACGATCGCGCGAGAGCGCGTCCCCGGTTCGCGAACATACGTTCAGCGCGTCTCGTCAATCACGGATCGTGGACGCGCCAACGATCAAAGCCCGATCGAACAGCGCTGTCAGCGGTGTA
>NZ_JAQGMM010000633.1 GCF_028292365.1 Caballeronia sp. | reverse complement strand
CCGGTCACATCGGGCTTTACATTGAAGTCTCATAGTGACGAAAGCTATGTCTAATATGTTTAATCCACCGCATCCTGCGGCAATCCTCCGGGAAGATGTGCTGCCTGCACTGAACCTGACGGTTACCGAGGCTGCCGAGCAACTTGGTGTGTCCCGTGTGACCTTGTCCCGTCTGCTCAACGAGCGCGGCGGGATCACTCCTGAAATGGCGTTGCGCATTGAGCAGTGGCTGGGTGTGGAGCGCGGAGGGCGAGCTGATCTGTGGCTTGGTATGCAACTCGACTACGATCTCTGGCAGGCGCGCAAGCACGCGCCGAAGCGCATAAAACCGGCACCTATGGTGACATCCGCCTAACCAGCAGGCAACGGTCACAACGCGGAAAGTTGACCTCGGTGCATGACTAATCTGTACTGCTCCGCGCAATGAATTTCCCCACAGCCTTGCCAACAATTTCTGTGGATATCTTCTTAGCTAGAACAGCTCGTGCTGCCCAGAAATCAACGCCTGGAAGTCGCTTTGCAGAAGCGGCAAGATAGCGTCGGCAATAGGCTGCAATTGCTTCGTCAAGTAGTGATCGTAGTCAATGGCAGCCTGCAAGGTTTCAAGCGGTTCCGGTCCCGCGCTGGTCATCACATAGCTGATCCAGCCGCCACGTTGATACTGCAACGGCCGCCCGCGCTCGCGGTTGAATTCATCGGCCATGCGAGCCGCGCGCACGTGCGGCGGCACGTTGCGCTCATACGCATCCAGCGGTCGGCGAAGGCGCTTTCTATACACAAGCAGCTCGTCAAATTCGCCGCTTAGCGTACGACGCACATAGTCGCGTACATATTCTTGATACGGCTCACCCTTGAAGATTCGCAAATACAGGTCGCGCTGGAACTGCTGCGCGAGCGGCGTCCAGTCGCTGCGAACCGTTTCAAGGCCCTTGTAGACCACCTCTTCGCTACCGTCAGGCAGAAGGCTAAGGCCGGCATAGCGCTTCTTGCTGCCTTCTTCCGCACCGCGAATGGTGGGCATGAAAAACCGTTTATAGTGCCGTTCGAATTGCAACTCCAGCGCGCTCTCCAGGCCGAAGCGCTCTCGCACATGATCCTGCCACCACGCATTCACATGTTCGACGAGCAGCCCGCCAATACGCGCCGCTTCTTCCTCGCTGCGAGCGTGCTTCAGCCAGACGAACGTTGAATCCGTATCGCCATAGATCACTTCGTATCCTTCGGTTTCAATCAGCTCACGCGTCTTGCGCATGATTTCATGGCCCCGCACGGTGATCGACGACGCAAGGCGAGGGTCGAAGAAGCGGCATCCCGTTGAACCCAGCACGCCATAGAACGCGTTCATGATGATCTTCAACGCTTGCGAAAGCGGCTTGTTGTGCTCGCGCTTGGCTTCCTCGCGTCCTTTCCACACCTGATCAACGATGGCCGGCAAACTATGACGTGTGCGTGAGAAACGCGCACCGAGAAAACCCGGTACCGAGTGCTCATCGTCGGGATATTGCAAACCATCCACTAGTCCCACAGGATCGATAAGGAAGGTACGAATGATCGATGGGTACAGGCTTTTATAGTCGAGCACCAGAACGGAATCGTAAAGACCGGGACGCGAATTCATCACGAATCCGCCGGGGCTGGCCGCGCCGGCGACATCACCCAGATTGGGCGCGACGAAACCTTGCCGATGCATTCGCGGCATATACAAGTGCGTAAAAGCGGCCACCGACCCACCGCTTCGATCAGCGGGCAGACCCGTGACCGTCGCGCGTTCGAGCAAAAAGGGCAGCAGCTCCGTCTTCGCGAAGACCCGTGTTACCAGCTCGCAATCCTTCAGGTTGTAGCGCGCTAGGGCGGGCTTGTCCTCATCGAAGCGACGCTGGATTTCGTCCATTCGCTGGTACGGGTTATCGATGGCCTTGCCTTCACCGAGCACGGTCTGCGCGACATACTCGAGGCTGAATGAAGGGAAGCTCCATGTTGCCGACCTGAGTGCTTCAATCCCATCGATCAGCAATCGTCCCGCTGCGCCCGCGAAGAAATGGTTTTGAGTGAGCCCATGCTGCCGCCATTCCATCACGCTCCCGCCGCGACCCAGCCGCAGTGGAATTTGGTAAAGCTGCGAGTGTTCCTGCAATACGCGCAGATCGAACTGAACCAGGTTCCAGCCGATGATCGCATCCGGATCATGCTTCTCAAGCCACTCGTTGAGTTTTTCCAGCAGGAGAGGGCGGCTTGCGCAATATTCGAGTTTGAAGTCGATGCCGTTGCTGTCGCCGTTGGGCGGCCCCAGCATGTAAACCTGACGCTCACCGCAGCCTTCGAGTGCAATGGAATACAGTTCGGCTTTGGCGCTGGTTTCTATATCGAGCGACACCAGTTTCAACTTCGGCCGGTAACCCGACGCGGGCTTCAACTCGCTGTTCAGAAGCGGGCCGTCTTCATGCGACTCGCCGGTAAATACCACCGGCGCCGTGATAAACCGCTCCATCATGTAGCGGTCCGGCGGAAAGACATCGGCTTCGTACACATCAACGCCGCCCTGCTTCAAGCGCCTCTCCAGCCCCGTCAATTGCCGATACTGCTTGCAATAAAGGCCCAACACCGGCCGATGGCTGAAGTCAACGAGATCCAGCGCCCGGAGTTCCACCTGCTTCTCGCGCTGCAAAACGGTTTCGGCACGCTCGCGTTGTTCGGCCGGAATGAACGCAACCGAATCCTGCGGGCGCAGCCGCAGGTGGCGGGGACCCTCATCCGTCGCCAGCCAGAATTCGACCTCCGTCCCATCGGCGGTGTCCCGCCAATGACGCGTCAGAATAAAACCTTGTTGATGCTCGGCCAGATGCCCACCTTGGAAAATGTGTCCTCTCCAAGGATTTTAGTGGGTGCGCGACTTTCCTGTTCGGTTTGCCGCTTCCATGGGCTCCGCCTGAACATCTCAGCGTAAGCCGATCCTTCCGATCGATATGAAATCGCGCGCACTATCCATAGAATAATTACTACGTTTGCGACGCCTGTCTCACAGCCTAGGATGCAAGGTCAATTTTCGCGTGGTTGCTTCAAGCGCGACCCCGCAGCAGCG
>NZ_JAQGMM010000304.1 GCF_028292365.1 Caballeronia sp. | reverse complement strand
ACCAGCGAAAAGGAAACTCAGCGAGCGCTTCAACAAACCGAGGAAGCGCTGCGCCAGGCGCAGAAAATGGAGGCGCTCGGGCAACTCACGGGCGGGATTGCGCACGATTTCAACAATCTCCTGCAAGGCATTACGGGGCCGCTTGAACTGATTCGCCGATACACCCAGCTCGGCCGGACAGACGACATCGACCGGTTCATTTCAATGGCGACCGGTGCGGCCAACCGGGCAGCATCGCTCACCCACCGGCTGCTGGCGTTTTCGCGGCGTCAGCCGCTCGACCCGAAGCCGGTGAACGCGGACGAGCTGCTGCATTCCATCGACGACCTGCTCAAGCGGACGATGGGCGAGGCGATCGATACACGCGTGGTGCCGAACCCGCATCTCTGGCTCACGCGCTGCGACGCGAACCAGCTTGAAAACGCGCTGCTGAATTTCGCGATCAACGCGCGCGACGCCATGCCGGAAGGCGGCCGCCTGACGCTTGAAACCGGCAACGTGGAACTCGGCCACGACTTCGCCGCGCGCCATCCCGATGTGACCCCGGGGTCTTACGTGGTGGTATCGGTGTCGGATACGGGCGCGGGCATGCCGGCCGATGTCAAGGCACGCGCCTTCGACCCGTTCTATACGACGAAGCCGCTGGGCCAGGGCACGGGGCTGGGTTTATCGATGGCTTACGGGTTTGCGAAGCAATCGGGTGGGATTGCAACAATCGAGAGCGCGCCCGACGCCGGCACCACGATCAGGCTGTATCTGCCGCGTTTTTCAGGCGATCCGGGCACGCAGGAAATCGCGAGTGAACTTAACGACGCGCATCGTGCGGCCGGGCGGCACGCAATCCTGGTGGTGGAGGACGACGCGTCCGTGCGCGAACTCGTGTGCGAGATCCTGCGCGATCTGGACTATCAGGTGCTCGAAGCATTCGATGGCCCGTCCGGATTGACCATCCTCAATTCGCATGCGCGTATCGACTTGCTGGTGACTGACGTCGGGCTTCCCGGGCTGAACGGCCGGCAACTGGCGGACGCCGCGCGGGCAACGCGGCCCAAACTGAGGGTGCTTTTTATGACCGGTTATGCTGAAGCGGCGACCCGCACAAACGGTTTCCTCGATACCGGCATGGAAATGATTACCAAGCCGTTCACACTGGAATCCATGGCGAGCCGGATTCGCCGGATGGTCACGCTGGGCGCAACGGACGACTAGGCGCCAAGCGCTGTTAAGAGATCGCTCGCGCTCCCGTTAATACTCACCTTTGCGCTCCCGTATTGACTCACCTTTTGGCGCAAATGGCATGTCGTTTGCTCAGATATGTCGACGTTCCTTCGACACCCGAGCCGCCGGACACCGGCTTGTGGCAATCCAGACACGGAAAACGTGCGCCCGCACCGCGATCCTGCCCGGACTAGCGTATGCGTTCTTGCATTTAAGTACGCGCTGTCTTTACGTCCGACCGCCCCCATTTTCGAGAACGCAGTCATGAATCAAGATCCCGTGCCCCGTCGGCCGTCAACCGCGGTTTTGCCGCCCGAAGGACCGGGTTTGCGGGCGTTGACGTCGTTAATTACCGGTGTGGTGGTGATTTGCGTGTTGTATTTCGGCCGCGCGGTGCTGATTCCGATCATCCTCGCTGTTTTGTTGAGCTTCCTGGTAGCGCCGTTTGTGGACTTGTTGCGGCGGCTGAAGTTCGGACAGGTGCCGTCGGTGATCGTGGCGGTATTGGTCGCGTTGTCGGTGCTGACCGCTGTCGGCGCGCTGATCGGCGCCCAAGTGGCGCAACTGGCCGGCGACCTGCCGCAGTATCAGGTCGCGGTGGAACGCAAGATCGACTCTGTGCAACAGAAGACCATCGGCCGGGCCGATGCGTTTCTAGGCAAAGCGGCGTCGGCGCTCAAGCGCCTTTCCCCGAACCGCCAGGACGAAATTCGCAAGAATGAAGAGAATCCTGCGGCCTCGCCTATCGATTCCCCGATGCCGGTCGAAGTCCACGAACCGGCGCCGTCGCCCGTGGAGCTGGCGCAGCGGTTTTTATCGCCGATACTCAGTCCGCTCGAAACCACCGGCATCGTACTCGTGGTCGCCATCTTCATCTTGTTGCAGCGGGAAGACTTGCGCGACCGGCTGATCCGGCTGTTCGGCTCGCGCGACCTGCATCGCGCGACCACCGCCATGGACGAAGCCGCTCGCCGGCTGTCTCGCTACTTCCTCGCGCAACTTGGCATCAACATGGGCGTGGGTGTTGTCATCGCGATCGGGCTGGCGATCATCGGCGTACCCGGCGCGTTGCTGTTCGGCGTGCTCACCGGCTTGCTGCGTTTCGTGCCGTACGTGGGCACCTGGATCGCGGCGTTGCTGGCCGTGGTGTTCGCGGCGGCAGTGGGCCCCGGCTGGTCGATGATGATCTGGGCCATCGTCCTGTTCGGCGTGACCGACGTGGTGGCGGGGCAGGTGGTCGAACCGCTGCTGTATGGACACAGCACGGGCCTTTCGCCGTTCGCAGTGATTGTGGCGGCGATTTTCTGGAGCTGGATCTGGGGACCGATCGGGCTGGTGCTATCGACGCCGCTGACCTTGTGCCTGGTGATTCTGGGGCGGCATGTGGACCGGCTGGAATTCCTCGATGTGCTGTTCGGCGACCGTCCAGCGCTGACGCCAGCGGAGAATTTTTATCAGCGGCTGCTGGCGAACGATCCCGATGAAGCGCTCGTGCAAGCCGAGTCGCTGCTCAAGGAGCGTTCGCTCAGCGCGTATTACGACGAAGTGGCGCTGGAGGGGTTGCGGATCGCGCACAACGACGTGTTGCGCGGGGTCGTGACCTCGGACCAGTTGAGGCGCATCAACGAATCGGCGATGGACATTGTCGAAGGGCTCGAGGAGGTCGAGGACGTGGTGATGGCGGTCAGGCAGGATGAGGACCCGCCCGCCAGTCTCGAGATGTCGGATCGCGAAGCCGGCATCGTGCACGAAGCGCCGCCGTCTCACTTCGACGCGGCCAGCGAAGGCCACACGGCGTCCGTGCTGTGCATTGCCGGGCGCGGTGTGCTTGACGACCTGGCGGCGACTATCGCGGTGCAACTGTTTCGCAAGCACGGCCTGGGTGCGGATCTGGCGCCCTACGAGCGTTTTTCGCGGACGCGCTTCGATGAAGTCGATTTGACGGGGGTCTCGCTGATCTGCGTGATTTCGTTCGATGCCGCCGAATCGCCGCCGTATTTGCGCAATTTGCTGCGGCGCCTGCATCAGCGCGCGGCCACGGCTGATCTGATCGTGGGATTGGTGCTGCCAAACAGTGCGCTGGAAGGCGAGGCGGTGATTCGCAAGACCTCGGCGGCTACGTCGTTCAAGGAATTGGTTGAGGCGTGTGTGGCGGCGGCCCGGCGGCAGTCCACCGACGGCATTTCGTGGGAGGGGTTGAATCCGCCGGACGCGGTTGTGTCGGCAGAAATTGAGAGCGCCAAGGAGAAACCGCCCGTGGTGCCGGTATTGCGGGGGGCTTGAGGAAGTTTCAACGTTCCGTTCGCGCCGTGGGTGGCACCTACCGGCACCGCCCGGTCATCCAGGACGCGAACGGATTAAAACCCTTCTAGCGGTTGCCGTCGAACAGGTCGTTCAACATGGTGTCGAACGCGGCTTGCGCTTCTTCCAGCTCCTGAAGCGCGGCGTCGAAGGTCTGCAATGCCATCTGCGAAGGCCGGCCATCACCTCCTGGCGGAAAGTGCCCCTGCAACGCCGTGAACGCGGTCTGTACCTGCCGCGTGGCATTGACGATGCGCTCCATCGCCCGCGCTTCTTCTGTTCGATTGTGTTCGGCCGTCATCGGAGTCTCCGTTCTACGAACCCCGATAGTACCAACGGTTTCCACGGCAGGCACGCGCTCCGCTCATCGCATTCTTTACTGCGACGTCCAGCCGCCATCAATTTGCAGCGCTGCGCCGCGCATTTCATCGGCGCCTTCCGAGCACAGAAATACAGCCAGCTTGCCGATCTGTTCCGGCGTCACGAATTGTTCCGACGGCTGTTTCTCCCCCAACAACTTCGAGCGTGCGGCGTCCGGCGAAATGTTGTCGCGGGTGGCAATATCGTCGATCTGCTTTTGCACCAGCGGCGTCAGCACGAATCCCGGGCAGATCGCATTCACCGTCACGCCCGTCCGCGCGTTTTCGAGCGCGGCCACTTTCGTCAGGCCGACAATGCCGTGCTTGGCGGCCACATAAGCCGATTTCCCCGCCGATCCCACCAGCCCATGCGCCGACGCGATATTGATCACGCGGCCCCAGCCGTTATCGCGCATCCTGGGCAACGCCACACGCATGGTATGAAACGCAGACGTCAAGTTGATCGCGATAATCGCGTCCCACTTGTCGACAGGGAAAGTGTCAATAGTCGCCACGTGCTGGATGCCCGCATTGTTCACGAGCACATCAACGGCGCCGAATTGCTCGACGGCGAAGGCGATCATCGCTTCAATCTCAGCGGACTTCGACATATCCGCGCCGTGATGCACCGCTTTCACGCCGTGCTGCTCGATTTGCGCGATGGCGCTCTGGATGACAGCGGCGTCGCCGAAGCCATTCAGCACGAGATTCGCGCCGGCCTGCGCGAGCGCGTTAGCGATTCCAAGTCCGATGCCGCTCGTCGATCCGGTGACGAGCGCGGTTTTGCCGGCGAGCGGTGCTGCTGCGGATGAGGTCATGTAGGAAGTCCTGTGGGAGAGGAAGGGGGAGGCGGCTGCCGCAAAGTTTGCCAGATGCGGATGAGCGATGTTGGTTTGCCTCGGCGACTTTCAACGCATTTCAATGCAAGCGCCAAGGCAACGGGCAAAAACGAAAGCCTTAAACCAGCCCGGTCATGTAGTACACCGCGATCACGAAAAACACGGCCAGCGTCTTGATGATCGTCACGGCGAAGATATCGCGATACGACTCGCGGTGCGTCAAGCCGGTCACGGCGAGCAACGTGATCACCGCGCCGTTATGCGGCAGCGTGTCCATGCCGCCGCTGGCCATGGCGACCACGCGATGCAGCACGTCCAGCGGAATGTGCGCCGCTTCCGCGCCCTTGATGAACGTATCCGACATGGCGGCCAGCGCGATGCTCATGCCGCCCGACGCCGAGCCCGTGATGCCTGCCAGCGAACTTACCGAGACAGCCGCGTTCACGAGCGGATTCGGGATGCTCTTGAGCGCATCGCTGACCACGATAAATCCCGGCAATGCCGCGATTACGCCGCCGAAACCGTACTCGGACGCAGTGTTCAATGAGGCGAGCAACGCACCGCCGACCGCCGCTTTCGTTCCTACCGCGAAGCGTTCGCGCACGCGGCCGAACGCCGTCAATACAACCAGCAGGATGCCGAGCAGCAACGCGCCTTCCACGGCCCAGATCGCGACAACTGATTTGATCGGCGTGACAACCGGCGTGTGAATGCCCGGCAGCACATTGTCGGCGACTGTATAACTCGCGCCGTACCAGACCGGGATCAGCTTGGTCAGTACGAAGTTCGCGACGCCCACCAGCACCAGCGGCGCAACCGCGAGCAAGGGATTCGGCAAATGCGCGCTTTCCACGCGCTCCGGCTCGTTCACGAGCGACGTGCCGTAGCCTTCGCCCGTGGCCATCACTGAACGACGGCGCCACTCGAGGAACGACAACCCGACCACGACAATAAACAGCGAGCCGATGGTGCCGAGCCACGGCGCGGCCCAGCCAGTGGTCTTGAAGAACGTCGTGGGAATGATGTTCTGGATCTGCGGCGTGCCCGGCAGCGAATCCATGGTGAACGAGAACGCACCGAGCGCGATGGCGCCGGGCATCAGCCGTTTCGGGATATTGCTCTGCCGGTACATTTCGGCCGCGAACGGATAGACCGCGAACACGACCACGAACAGCGATACGCCGCCATAGGTGAGCAATGCGCACACGGCAACAATCACCGCATTAACACGCGTCTTGCCGATGTATCGAATGGCGGCGGCCACGATGGATTCGGAGAATCCCGACAATTCCACCACTTTGCCGAATACGGCGCCGAGCAGGAATACGGGGAAGTACAGCTTCACGAAGCCGACCATCTTCTCCATGAAGATGCCGGAAAACACGGGCGCGACGGCGGCGGGTTCGGTCAGGAGGACGGCTGCGAGCGCGGCGAGCGGCGCCACCAGGATCACGCTGTATCCGCGATACGCGGCGAGCATGAGAAACGCCAGGGCCGCAAGGACGATGATGAACGACATTAAGTCTCCGTTACTTGTTGTGTGTCCGGCCAAGCAAGAGCAAAAGCAATAGCCGCCCGGAAATGGGTGCGCCCTTTATGCAGCATTCATGCCAAAGGCCAGGAAGCGTTGCCCAGCAAGGGAACGCGGCTTTAATACGCTGCCCGCGTGCTGAATAATGTCTACCGATCGAGACAACGCCGCGAGCCAAAACTCGCCCGAACGGCCGGTCACATAATGCTTGACGGCGATCTTGCCGCATTTCCACGTTTCGAGATATCCTGTCTCGATATTGAGAAAACTTCACGAGACACTGGATGCACAACGACTGGACGCATGTCCCCGTCGATTACAGCGATGTTTTGCGTCGCGCGATGGATTCGCTTTTCAAGACCTTCGAGAATTTTAGCGAAGGCACGTTTATCGTCGATAAAGAAGCGCGGGTCGTCTGGATCAACAAACGCTACGCGGCACGCTTCGGGTTTTCGGACCCGCAGGAGGCGATCGGCCGGGATTGCGAATCGGTGATTCCGAACAGCCTGATGCGCGAAGTCGTGACAACGGGCAAGCCAATCCTGCTCGATCTGCTGGAAACGGATCGAGAGCCGCTGGTCGTCACGCGCCTGCCGTTAAAAGACGACTACGGCCAGACGGTCGGGGCAATTGGATTCGCCCTCTTCGACGAAATGAAGGCGCTCACGCCGCTCTTTTCGCATTACTCGCGGGTGCAACAGGAACTGATCGCGACACGGCAATCGCTCGCGCAGGCGCGGCGCGCCAAATACACGTTCGCGAGTTTCGTGGGGACGAGCGCTGCGAGCCTCGATGTCAAACGCCAGGCGCGACGTGCGGCGCAAGTCGACTCGCCCGTGCTGCTGTCCGGCGAAACGGGCACGGGCAAGGAGTTGCTGGCGCACGCGATCCACGGCGCATCCACGCGCGCCGCGCGGCCGCTCGTGACGGTGAACGTCGCGGCGATTCCGGACACCTTGCTCGAAGTGGAATTTTTCGGCGCGGCGGCGGGCGCGTATACCGGCGCGGATCGCAAAGGCCGCGTGGGCAAGTTCGAACTCGCCGATGGCGGCACGCTATTCCTCGATGAAATCGGCGATATGCCGCTCGTGCTGCAGGGCAAGTTGCTGCGCGTGTTGCAAGAGAAGGAGTTCGAGCCGCTTGGGTCGAACCGGATCGTGCGCACGGATGTCCGGATCATCGCGGCGACGTCGGCGGATTTGCCGGCGCTGGTCGCCAGCGGCCGGTTTCGCGCGGATTTGTTTTATCGGCTGAACGTGCTGTCCATTCACGCGCCGCCGTTGCGCGAGCGGGCGGGAGATATCGAAGCGCTGGTGTACGCCATGCTCGAAGAGCTTTCCGCCGATGCCCGCCCGCGTCACGCCGGCCAGTTCGTGCTCCATGACGACGCGTTACGCCTGCTCGCCGCGTATTCGTGGCCCGGCAATGTGCGCGAATTGCGCAATGTGCTGGAACGCGCGGTGATGCTGTCGGACAGTGAACATATCGATGCCCGCGCGCTCGGCGCCTTCATGGGGGCGGAGGCATCGGCTGCGCCCCCGAGCGAGGCAGAGGAAACCGATACGGCATCCTACGCCGACGCCATGGCGGGTTTCGAAAAGCGTTTCCTCTCGGAAGCTCTGCGTGCAAGCGGCGGTCGCGTGGCAGAAGCGGCGCAGCGGATTGGCATTGGCCGGGCGACCATGTACAAGAAGATCGTCGCATTGGGCATAGAGGTTTAGATCATGAGCAAAGACACGAACAAGACGCTGTTATCCCGCGAGCTCGAGGCGCTTGCCATCGACCAGTTGCAGCGCATGGCGCAAGAGCGGTTCGACGCGCGGCTCGGGCAGTTCGAGGCGAAGGAATGGCTTGACGAATTATCGAAAATCATTGGCGCGCATTTCTACAACCAGGCCCTCGCCGATGTAAAAGCGAAAATCGACGCCCGCATCGAGATGATCGACAGCGACATCTGGGGGCTCCAAAAGTAGCGCGAACGGTTGCCGGGATCGCGCGATCAGCATGGCTAAGGAGGCAAGCCGAAAGCTCCGCATGGCATACTCGCGGGATCAATAAAAACAGCGTTAAAAAGGGGTTCCGGATGAAGATTTTCAACGTACGAGCATCGCGTTTTCTGGCGCTGTTGCCGCTTGCGGTCGCGGCGTCGGTGTTGTCTGCTTGCAGCAGCGCGCCGCCGCTTTTTTCATCCGATGGCCGCCCGACCAACATGATCCAGTGCCCGGCTAATGGCGGCTGGAGTACTTGCCGGCAAAATGCCCGCGCGTTGTGCGCAGGCAGTTACGACGTCCTCGATCAAAGCAGCGACAACGGCCAGAACAACCTGTTGATTGCGTGCAAAGCGCAGTAACGCCGGGCCTTGTTCAACTCAGGCTCT
>NZ_JAQGMM010000301.1 GCF_028292365.1 Caballeronia sp. | reverse complement strand
GTCTGCCAGCCTTTCTTCGCCGATGCTGATCGATCGGCCGCAGACCGCCGGCTTGCACTCGCATGCGCCTGCTTCGAGAGCGACTTGTGCGAAGCGGCCTTGGTGCTCTCACGTTTGAGCACCCGCGTGGACGTCGCGGACCGTTTCGACTTCGATTCCGTGCTCCCGCTGCGTTGGGTTTTGTGCTGCCCAGCCTGCGTGTCGTTCGCCGCTTTCTTGCGAGTGGCAGCGGACGCCGCGCCCTTCTTCGGCGCCTTCATAGCGACACCGGATCTGCGCGCCTCCGACAAGCCGATGGCAATCGCCTGCTTCGCGGACTTCGCGCCGTGCTTGCCCTCGCGAACATGATCGATCTGCTCCTTCACGAACGCGCCAGCCTGTGTGCTGGGCGACTTTCCCGCGCGTTTGGCGGCATGGGCGCGTTCGATGGTTTTCTTCTCTGGCATGGTGGCTCTCCTTTGAGAGAAGGTAGCTTGGTCTGGCAATGGCGTGGCAGCAATGGCCGTGCCAACGCGTCCGGCAGGCGCCACTGTGCGGATCCGTCGCAGATCGACATGTAAGGGTAATGTTAGATTGATGACCGATTAACCCAGCCGCTACCGCTACGCTGGCCTATTCAATTCGTTAAGGAGAGCCAATGTTGAAGAAGACTTGTATCGCAGCAGGAACCGTCCTAGCACTCGCAACAGGCAACGCGGCATTCGCGCATGATCAGCCGGGTGCGGATTGGATATCGAAAGACGCCGCAATCGGGAAGGTCAAGGCGCAGGGCTATGACGCGGTACGCCTCAAAGCCGACGACGGACGTTGGGAAGGCGAAGCCACCAAACAGGGTTTGTTCTATGACATCCACGTCGACCCGCACTCCGGCGCGTTGACGAGGAATGAATTGAAGAATTAAGCCAGTTGTGCGTTTCATACCTGTTGCAACCAGCTAGAAACCGCCGGTGCAGTACCGGTTACACACCGGCCTGCACCGTTCTCTCGTCCACGCCAAGTTGTTCTTTCAACCCGGCCCATCCCTTCGGCGTGACCTGAACGGCACGCGAGGACTTTGAACGCCGGACCCATCCAATCGCGCAAAGCCGGCTCATCAATTCAACGCCCAGGGGTCCGGCCAGATGATGCCGCCGCTCGGTCCAGTCGAGGCATTGCCGCGCGAGTCCGCGCCGGGTCGGTTTCAACGCCGCCACGTCCAGGCCCATCGTGAGGAACCATCCCATGCCGTCAGGCGTCACGTCGAACTCTTTATCCACCGCAGCAGAAATAAACCCGCGGGCCTGCAAGGCCTGCGTCACCGCTACGCCGAGACTGCCGGCAAGATGGTCATAACAGCATCGCGCGAACTGCAATTCCCGGGCTTCCCGGCTGCGCGGCATTCGACGCATCGCGCCAGTCGACGAAATCGACGAAATCGGCGCAATCGATGCAAGATTTTCAATCGCCAGTGCAACGTGCGAACCGGCGAGGCGATAGTACCGATGCCGTCCCTGCGTTTCCACCGACAAGAACCCGCCCGTCAGCAGCTTCGCGAGATGTGAGCTTGCCGTCTGGGCGGTCACGCCGGCGGCGTAGGCCAGCTCGCCCGCAGGTCGCGCGCGACCGTCGGCGAGGACCATGAGCATGGTGGCGCGCGTGGGATCGGCGATCAGGAAAGCGGCCGACGAGACCGCTGGATGAGGGAACATGAAGGATCTCCGCTTTGAGTTCGTCATGATAATCCGCTCATCTGTCCGCATGCTTCGATACGCGTCGAAGCATGCGGCATGACAGCGTCCCTACACTGGATTTCCCGTCCCGCTGCGAGAAATTCCCTGTGCCCGACACCCGAACGCTACAGCGCCGCGTCCTCGCTGCGACCAGCATCAGCTATATCGTCGTTATCCTTGATACGTCCATCGTCAATGTTGCACTGGGTAGCATCGCCGATGCGCTCGCGACCAACACAGCGGGCCTGCAATGGGTCGTCAACGCGTACACGCTGACCTTTGCGAGCCTGCTGTTGACGGGTGGCACGCTGGGCGACCGGTTTGGCGCGAAGAACGTTTACTTCGCCGGCATCGCTGTGTTCACGCTGGCGTCCGCGCTCTGCGGCGTGGCGACCAACCTTGCCGCGCTGACCGGCGCCCGCGTGCTGCAGGGTATCGGCGCGTCGATGCTGGTGCCCTGCTCGCTGATGCTCATCAACCGCGCCTACGCCGACCCGGGCGAGCGCGGCCGTGCGATCGGCCTTTGGGCCGCGTGCGGCGGTGCGGCGATGGCTGGCGGTCCATTGATCGGCGGCATCCTGATCCATGCGTTCGGCTGGCGCAGCATCTTCCTTGCGAATCTGCCGATCGGGTTGATCGGCTTGTGGCTGACATCGCGGGTTGAACGCAATGAACGGGGCGAACGTGTTGACCGTGCCCCGGTGACGCGCCATCTCGATCCCGCCGGTCAGGTGACCGCCATCCTGGCCCTGGGCATGTTGATCGCCGTGCTGATAGAAGGGCACCCGCTTGGCTGGGGCTCGCCGTGGACCGTGAGCGGGATTGCGCTGAGCGTACTTGCCGCGGGAAGCTTCTTCGCGATCGAATCAAGGCGGTCGCAACCGATGCTGCCCCTGTCCTTGTTCAGCAACCCGATCTTTTCCAGTGCTGCGTTTGTCTCGATGGTCTCCGCGATGACTTTCTATGGCCTGATCTTCACGCTGAGCCTCTATTTCCAGCAGGTGCGAGCGTATTCGCCGTTGCTGACCGGCCTCGCCTTCTTGCCGCTGACCGCGCTGGTGACGGCGGGCAGCATGTCGGCGGCGCGGTTCGTCAGGACGGTGGGGCCACGCTGGCCGATCTGCGTTGCACTGGACATCTATACGACCGGCTTTCTCGGACTGCTGATGTCCACGGACACTTCGCCCTACTGGCTCATCGCGCTCCCCATGCCGGCGATCGGCTTTTCCGCGGGTCTGATTACACCAATGGCCACGCGTTCGTTGATGGATACCGTCGATAAAAACCGCGCCGGGATCGCGGCGGGCGTGCTGAACTCGGCGCGGCAGACGGGCGCGGCGCTGGGCGTCGCGGTTTTCGGCGCGATGCTCACCACGCCGGACCGGTTTGAGCACGGCATGCATACTGCAATGCTGTTGGCTGCGGCCGTTTCGCTGACAGCGGCGCTGGTCTGGTGGTTGGCATCAAAAGCGATGACGCGGCAGCGGATCAGTCAGGCGGGTTGAGAGGTTGGACGAGCGCGGCTTTGCTTGGCGCCCTGTTGATGCTGCTGACGGCAAGGATGCCGCATGGATTCACGCGCGCATGTGGACGGGAAAAGCCGGCAACGGCAAAATCGAGGCGCCGAACGTCCGCTGCAAACGAACAATCCTGGCCGCCGTGGCGGACCCCGCACAACGCGCTCCTGTACGCTCCTTTCAATGATGCTCAAATCATCCCGCATTGCAGCACCTATCGACTTCGATGCCCCATCCGAACAAGTCGCGCAGCGCCTGATCGGCGCAATCTTCACGGTCGATGGCGTCGGCGGGAGGATCGTAGAGACAGAAGCCTACGATCGTGAAGATCCGGCGTCGCA
>NZ_JAQGMM010000491.1 GCF_028292365.1 Caballeronia sp. | reverse complement strand
CCAGCACCGTTGCCCGGACATTCGAACGTCGACTTCGCACACACAACGGACATTTTCAAGTGGCCGCTCGGACCGCTTTATGGAAAAGCTTCTCTAAGAGGGTTGCCTCAAAATAGTTCGCGTCATTGGCCTTCCATTTAACGGCTGCCTGCATTCCATGGGGGTTAGCAAGAACATATTCCTGTGTCCGTTCACATCCGACCTGGAAGCCGTTGTCGCGATACCGGCGCTTGGTTTGTATAGGATCTCTACTACTTGACCTTATCGCTGTCAGCGATCACCTTGCGCTCCGCCTTAGCGGGTGCAATTCAGATTCACCTGCATGGATTTGCTTGCATTTGCCCATCTTTTGTATATTGTAAAGCTTGCATATTGAAAGTTAAAAAATTGCAATTGAAAGAAAATACCCGGATAAAATGAATTAATTGAAATAAACGTAATAATTCTTCGGGATTCCATAATTCCTTAAAAAGCCAGCCTGGTGGTGCTTATGATTCATTTCCCCAAGTTATGGCTCCGCCGCTGGCCGGCCGCTGGTCTTTCTTTGATCTTCGTTGCCATCGGCGCCCACGCGAAACCTGCTTGTCCAGACTGGGTCGTTACCCCGGCCGGCAGCGCATTTAATGTAGCGGCGCTAATTTCGGACAATGGTTCTCCAGGGGCGGCCCTCGAAAAGGCCCGCAACGCATTGGCACGCGTCAATAACGGCGGTGGATGCGAGTCAATCTACGATCCCGCTGCATGCGAGGAGACGATTGCACTCGCAAAAAAAGCCATAGCGGCCTTGGAAGAGTGTGGGACGCCCAATGCCCCTACCAAGCCGGTCCCAAAAACGCGGCTCCCTGTGGAGACAGAAAACGGGTCTAGCTCGTAGAAAGGCGCTCGACGACACGTGTGCCTAACCAAGCCGCATCGACCGTCTCAACGGATGACCCTTGGACCTCACAAGCTGCCGTTGAGACGGCGCTCGGTCCGGTGGCCGCGTTGGGGTCGCGTACTGCCGATCGCGACCGTATGAGATTCGTGGAGTCCATGCTGTTTGCATGAGGCAGTGATCGGCAAGCTTCGGACGTTCGCTCACGCTTCCATATGAGCGTTCGAAAGTCGACTTCGCCCCAGACAGCGGACCGTCGCACGCCCACGGTCCCCGGCGCGTCATCGGCCTAACTAAGGACGTCATATCAATGGCGGGGCGTATGGCTAACTGTCTAGCCCTTTAGTCCTCAAAGGGCCATTTCACAGGACGCGTAAAAGCGATTGCGCAAGCTCCCGCGGCTCATCGAACATAGTCGCAAGTTCGAAGAAGAACACAAACGCGAAGGCGTAGGAAACGGCCGGGAATTCGTCCATTAACCGTACGAGCGTTGGCGCGAACCGCACCCTAACTTTCTCTCGGGTTGTGACATAGGTAACAGCTATCCCGAGTAGTGCCCCCGCTAGAACGTCGGTCGGATAATGCAAGCCGAGATAGACGCGCGGAAGACAGATGAAAATCGCGCAGTGCAGAAACGCGACGACACCCACCCATCGCCAAACGATGAAAATTCCCATCGCAATCGACGCCCACAACATCGCATGGTCACTGGGAAACGAACTCCAGGTACGAAGTACCGCTTCCGAAGTACCTGTTAACGGAAACGTCAGGTGCGAACCAGGGTCGTACACGGGGCGGGCGCGGAACGGCAGATAGTGCGCGAGAATTCTGCCGAAAAACAGCGCTAGCAGGCCGCTAAAAATAGTTGCAACCACTATTTCCCGCTGCCACTGCTTTCGAATGCCTGGATTGAACCAGATGGCATACAGAATAGCGAGAGGCAGGACGCCCTTGAATAGATAGAGATCGGCAATCGTGCGGACCGCATGGTTAAATAGGTCCGATCGTACTGCAGCATGTGTCAAGAAAAGTTGTATGGCCGTGTCCAACCTGTTCATGATCGTGATCGCTTGAAATCGGGATTGGTGGAGTTATCCCCTCTCGCAGTTAACTCGCACTGAACTGAGCGGCGAGGCGCACGGCAGTTAGTTGGATCGCTTCCGCTGTGAATTGATCTCAGTCACGCAAGTTTCATGCGATTACGATCCGCGAAGATCGTCCGATGTGGCTGATATGTGCGCTAACGCACCCTCACAGATTCATCCCTCGCGATTACGCTTTACTTTCGGCCGGTCGTCACCTTGAATTTGGGCGCGCGCGAATGGACGACGAGATTCTTCAGGGTTTCTCGACAACGGACATTTGCGACCGACAAGAAGCGTGTCCGGTCGAAAGACGTTTTAGGCCCATGACTTAACGCGCAGCATGGGTATACGACTGACCCCTGGATTTGGTGGAAGCGGCCTTTCACGTTGCGCCGGCTCCAACGGCCGTGAAGGGTCGCGTGCCGCCCTATCGCCGACAGGCAGAGCCCGTCCATGAAGAGCCATTCAATCGCGTCCTTCGGTTCCCGCCTTCCGCAAAGCGGCTGGTCACAATCGTCCAGTATCTTCACTGCGGGTGGTTCGAATCGGTTCAGCGTGATCCCAACTGCCTGCGCAGGAACGGCACGATGGTGCTGGCGACGGCGTCGGCATTGTCGATAAAAGGCCAGTGCCCGCTATCGGATAGGATCGACACCTCGGCCCGGGGGAAAACCTCGCGCTGTCGCTCGGCAAAGTCCACGGAGATATAGGGATCGTGAGCACCCCATATCACCTGCGCCGGTAGATCCAGCGGGCGCAGTGCGTTTGCTATGGACTGCATGGCGACATCGGTGTCGCGGGTGTTGCGATACAGCCGCAGCACGGCGCGCCGAGTTGCGGCATCGAAGCTGTCGAATGCCTGATTTACGTATCCGACGGGCAAGCCACGCGGGTTTCCATGCCGAAGGAGTAGTCGCATTCCTGCGCGCGTAGTCGTGGCCATGAACAGTTCACCCAGCCATGGCGTCTGCCAGATGCGTGCGAGATAGTGCCATCGATAATCAAGCAGAACACCGGTGTCGATTAATGTGACGCTCGCAATGGCGCGGGGATTCGCGGCGGCCCATGCAAGTCCCCACGGGTCGCCAAAGTCGTGCAGGACGAGATGAGCACGCTCGACACCGCACTCGGCCAGCAACCGTCCGAGGTGGCGAGCATATCCGCCCACGCTGTAGTCGAACTGCTCAGGTTTGTCCGCAGCACCGAAACCCGGCATATCCATGGCCACCGCACGGGCGAATTCGCCCACACTGGCCGCGAGCAGCGTCCAGTCAGCAATCGACCCCGGATTGCCGTGCACGAAAACGACCGCTTCGACGGCTTCACGCGGACCCGCCTCCAACAGGGGCGACGTGATTCCATCGACGCGGACCGATGTCCTTTTCATAAGCCTCCATGGGGAAAATCGAGCTAGCGAAAAGTTACCACTCAGACCGCTGCATCGGGTTGCGCGGAGGGCGCAGCGGGCCGTCGCAGATCCACCCATGCGGCCCTCAACAGAGCACCAGGTGCGAGGAACCTAGCGGGACCGATCAGGCGCGCGCCAAAGGTATGCAGATGTCTTGAGGATGCAACGTCTTTCGCCGCGGCCGAGAAGTTGAGCCGTTCGATGGCGTTGAAGCCGTGCCGCCGCGCATAGTCAAGTATAAAAAAGCGATGTCCATTCAGTTCCCGAGACACACGTTTCGCGTAGCTCTGCAGTGCAGGTGCGATCGGGCGCCCCTGCTGGAGAGCTGGTGCCAGCGTATCGACGAGCCACTCCGCTGTCTGAAATGCAAAGCCGCAGCCGACGCCCCAGAGGGGGTCAACACTCATCAAGGCATCGCCGACCAGCGCGATGTTGCCCACTACCGGTCGTCGCCACAAATTCGGATAGTCCTTGACGAGCAGCGCGCTGCCAAGAGGCTCGGCGGCAGACAGATCGGGTGCATCGGGAAATCCAGCCATGTTTCGCTCTAGTGCCTCGCCCGGATTGGCGCGAAAGCCGTCGAGCCTGTCTTTGGTCGCCATGTAGGCGATCACCGTGATGCCATCATCGTTGGGAAAGACGTACCCTGTCTCCGGACCACGCAACCACATCTGCGAGCACGTTCCGCGTCGCAGTGCTACACCGCAATAAGCGCGAATAGCGGCGAAACGGCTGTTCTCCGAGAAATCTGGCTTGATGCCCGCGAGCGGCGCCAGCGGCGAGTTCGCCCGTCCGCGCCGACGATCAGCGGAGCCGAGACCAAGTCCGTCCGGCATCCGCCCAGTTCGACACCACTGACGACACCGTTTCGTTTCGCCAGCGCACGCACGCCGCAGCCGAACAGCGTGGTGACTCCCGGTGTATTCGTCGTCAGTCGGCGCAAAATCGGATCAAGGGTCCGGCGCTGAATGTTGTAGCCGAAGACAGGCTCGCCGCTTTTGTCGATCGGAGCAATGTCTCCGGTCCAGCCGTAGCGGGTCCAAATATCAATGCCATTACGCACCCCGCCGGCATCCTCAATTAGCTGGTCAAGACCCATACGCTGTAGCGTCGGAGTGGCCGACGCTTGGATGAAATGCGTACATAACTGTTTGAAGGCTTGAATGTCGATGTGGTGTTTGACTAGCGCGACGTGCAAGCCTTTCAGCGCAAACAGCCGCGCAGCGGTGCAGCCGGCGAGACCCGCGCCAACGACCACGACGTCAAATCTTTCTGTTGCTGACGCGTCCACGATTGCGCCTCGCGGTCTAAAAAATAATGTCGCCCGCTTCGTCTTCCTACTCGATCTCACGTCCGCCCGATTGCCGGATTTAGTATTGCTTAGTATAGGCGGAGCTGTGGTATGAACTATTGATCTTTTTACGACTCAAGCATTTAGTAAAAGACGCGCGCGGAGTGTATTCCATAGGCCCGAACGGTTTGCACACCGCAGGTCGGCGTCCGCAAATTCGACGGGCAGTGAGCGGCCATCAAGAGACGGTCGACAGCAGCCCCCAATCGCAATGCGAGCAATTTAACGTTTGTGGACCGAAGCGTATCGGCGACCGTTGCTCCGCGAGCAAACCTCGTCGCCAACAATAACTTCCCTGGCTCGGTCGACGTTCCAACCACCCCGGTCGCGCAGCAGACCTGAATGCTCGCGGTCGATCCGCGTAAATTATGCTCGCCTGCTTCTGCAACACGTGCGCGGCAGCGGCGAGCACGCCGCACGGAGCAGTCACTGCACAGATTCCGGTGGTGTAGGACGCGGCCCGGATCGCGGCGACGCTGACCACGGCCGCCGCTCTCAGAACGCACGCTTACCCGGCTGTGACAAGCCGGGTTCTCCGCCTTTCGCTAAGCCAGTTGTCAGAACGGCAGGCGCCTCGCATAGACGCCGAGCGCGGACGCATCGAAGCGCTCTGCGCCGCCGCTCGGTGTGTTCACAATATACGGTTGCCCCGGCACGTCTGCCCGCACGAGCTCAGTCGAGCCGCCACCATCGAGATTGATCGCGTCTGTCGCGCCGACCGCCAGCATCAACGCCGCCGACTGCGCATTCGTGGTGCCCGTCGAGTACCCAGGCAAGCGACCATCGATGGTGACAAGGTACAGATACCGGCCATGGTCTGACAAGCCGACGAGCGTGCGCGGATTCGGATTCAACGGATCGCCTTCACTCGGGCTTGCGGCGCTCACGTCCTGCCCGTTCTTAACGATGATTGCCGAGCCCGCGACCGCCGTATTGACGGACGGAAGCCTGATCTGCGGCGCCTGCGCGATCTCCGCAGAATTCTCGCGAGTCACTGCGAGCACCGCCTCGCTTTGCGTCGGATCGGTGGTCGGCGGGCTCACCACTTGGCCGTTGGACACCAGAAGGCCGATCACCGTCTTCGGCTCCGCGGCGGCGTTGCAGCACGGAGCAAAGAAGTTGGCGTTGATCGCGAGACGCACCTTCTTTCGCTCCGCGAACTGCGAGATCGTCTCGGCCGTCGTGCTGAGCGGGCCGCTATGTTCGGTGGTCGTCAGCGAGACACCCGGCGCCCACAGATCGACGCGCACGACATACGCGCGGCTGACTGTCGGTGCTCCGCCAGCAGTCGCGGGATTAGAGGGTACTGTCGCGACTTCCGAGTCCACGCCGAGATAGAGAGGCGAGAAACCACTTTGCGTCAGTCCGTCGGCATGCGCATTCACGCAGGCCAGCCCAAAGACAGAAATTGCCACAAGCATTTTAAGGCGCACGATATTTATTTCCTTGTCATCAAGCGTTATATCCGGCCGACACTCAGCCGTTGTCATTTGAAACGGCCATCGATACGGCACGCTTCACGGTAAGGGGCGGTAAGAAGTATCCCGGCCATATATGACGACTTGTAGACAAACGTGCGTTGCTCCCTTCTCTCGTGGATTGCTGGAAGCAAACTGAAAGCAGAGGATCGCTGGGGACGCCGGATATGGGCGTCGCAGTAGCGCCTCGAACTGTTTGAGTTTTGTGAGTTATGCGGGTTATGGTCGGCGCGAACCGGCCACGAAGCGACTGTCGCAGCGCCAAGCTGAACGGCTGCTGCTGTGCTCTTACCCGCCGTTCGTGGCTGGTGGGTCAAGCGCGACTGGGTCGGCGGCGTATCCGTCCTACTACTGCAAGCTCTTCACCAGTTGTCCGCGCAATACATCAGCTATCTGCTGCAAGATGTCCGGTAGCAACACCTGCGCATCCGGAGGACCGGTCACCGAATATCCCGAACCAGCCGCGCCGTCGACGACTATCACGACTGCGCATCGGGCCTGAGTCGTCTCACCGACGGTGTTGCATGCAGCATCAACAAGCCCCGCCGATTCACCGCCAGGAACGACCTTTTGTCCAAAGTTTTCGCTCATAGTCTCTGTTGAACAGTGGATGACGCGCCTGGTCAGTGCGTCGTCAATTCCCGCTGGCATCTGCTGCGCGGGAGCGGTAGCGCAGCAGATGATCGGTGCCAGACTCGGACAGCCAGACTTCTCCTGGGCGGCCCATCATTTGACGTACGTTCGCGTGTAGACGCGGCAGCGCAAACACGTCGAACCGCGCAGTACGCGGGTCGAAGCGCACTAGCGCGTTGGCGCTCCATTCGCTGAGCCAGACGACGTCCTGGTCATCTACGAATATCGCGTATGCATGGGGATCGTCGCCGGGCAGGCGCCATTCGCGCCATCGACGCGTCGCTGGATCGAATACGCCGACTTTTCCTGCGTTCCACTCGCTGATCCAGACACGCCCCTTCGAATCGGACCATACACGGCGCGCACCCTGATCCGGCGTCGGCGGATCGATGACCTGCGTTGCGCCGCTTCCGGGATCGATGCGGCCGAGATAACTTCCCGCTAGTGACGTGAAATACAGGCTGCCATCCGGGGTCACGCATATGCCGTAGGGGCCGTGCCCGCGCGGCGCATCGAAGACGCGCATGCTGGCACGCTTCGGATCGAGCTCGCCATAGATGCCGCTTTGGCCGGTAAACCACAGATGCCCTTGCTTGTCGAAGACCGCAGTGTTCAGATTGGCGTTCGGCCGGTCCTTCGGCAATGGAAAACGCGTGACGGCGAGCGTCTTCGGATCGACGCGCACGATCGCGTTCTGGCCGCCGTCGGTGATCCATGCCGCGCGATCGGGACCGACGATCACGCCGTGCGGTGCCGACCCATCGCCAAGCGGAATCCGGTCGATCCTGCCGCTACGCGGGTCCAGCCGACCGACCGCGCCCTGCGCCTGCGCGGTGTACCACACGGCGCCGTCGGGTGCCGGGGCGACGTCATGTGGCGCACTACCGGTCGGGACGGCGAAGGGCTCGAACGACGGCGACTGTACCTGCGCCTGCACCGGACAGATAGTAAGCGCGGCGCTCGCCAGGCCCGATACAAAAGACGCGGTCAGCCGGAATTCGAGAATCTCGTTCACCGTTGCCATGACCCGATCTCTCGCGATTTCCAGCATGTTCGCCTCCATGTCACAGGATGAGTTTCAAAGGGCGCTGACTGCATTTTATTGTTGCATTTATCTGTAGTTGTCGCTGCGCCGACTCATTCACAAACACTTGCCCGCTCTGGCGTCAATTGACTGCCGCGACGGCCATGGCCAACGTTGAAGGGCGGATCATGTCGACGGCCATGCACAGATCGCGGCCGTACCCGGTCGTTCCACCCTATGCAGAGCTGGGTTTTCCTTTCTCGAGTGAGATATCCGATGATGAAGAGGTGGCTGAGGGGCAACTGCGAATGTCTACCGTCAAGCCGGGCTGTGGGCCATGAAGCGTCGTTCGCCTGGGGCGTGGGCCTGACATTCGGGTGTCGGCTTCGCCATCAGTAACCGGCAGCTGCGCACCGACGATACACGTCGCAACCTTGGCCAAACCCGCCACTCAATCTGTCACAGAAATTCCATGCCTCGAAAGTGGGAAATGGCAACGACGACGCATTGTCCTCAGAAGAGTCGCCCTCGCGGCGGGCATAGAGCGGGGCATTGGCGCCGTTATCGTGAATCGCTCGCGACCGGCGTCGGCCCGAGCTAACCGTCGCACTCTTTCATCCGACGCTCAAGCTCGGCAATATCCTTCGAAGCTGCGAGGTATTCATCACAGCGGGTCCGGTGGGTATTCCGCAGCCAGCGGTCGAGGCGTTCTAATAGGAGAGCGAAAAGCATACGTATACCCGGTTCGATTGAAGGCTATCTACGGCGTTGCGATGGCGCGGGTCCGAACGGCCGTTCACGTTCGACCTGAGCCGCTCAAGCACTTGTGCCCCCATCGACCTTCAGACTGGTGCCCGTTATGAACGCCGCATCGGGGCTTGCCAGCCAGGCGACAAGTCCCGCAATATCGTCGCCTGATCCGTACCGGCCCAGTGCAATTGAGCCCCGGATCTGGTCGGCCATCGGACCGTTGGCCGGGTTCATCACCGTATCGATTCGTCCGGGCTGGACGTTATTGATCGTAATTTCCCGACTGCCAAGATCCCTTGCCAGCGCACGCGTCATGCTGGTTACCGCACCTTTCGTCGCGGCGTAGACAGACACACCCGGAATCGGCATGTAGTCGCTGCTGATGCTGCCGATATTGATGATCCTCCCGCCTCTTTCCATGAAGCGGAGCGATTCCTGAATGGCGACAAGCAGGCTCCGGACGTTGATGGCCAGCATCCGGTCGATATCTTCCAGTGGGAAGTCGTCGATCAGGCCGCGGCGGAACATCGCGGCGTTGTTCACGAGAATATCCAGTCCCTCGAAGCGTTTCGAGGTCGATCCGACCGCGGCTTTTACCGCTTCCGCGTCGGCGCAATCCGCGCGAATTGCCAAACCCCGTCCCCCGGCGCGTTCGATGTCCTCGATGACGCGATCCGCGTCGTCACGCGAGTTCGAATAGGTTATCGACACGGCCGCGCCATCGCTTGCGAGCCGTTTTGCGATGGCCGCGCCTATCCCGCGTGAGCCCCCGGTCACGAGCGCCACTTTGCCAGCCAGTTGTCCATTAGAAAAAGTCACGTTTGCTCCTTTCAATTGCATTCTCTGCTCGTTTCAGATCGGCCACGCTTGCCTCGTACATCAGCAAGCGGGAAGCATGTGCGAGCGGCGCACTGCCGAACCCGGCCACGCTGCGCTGCTGCGACAGGACACGACATGTCGTGTGAGAAATTTTAGATAGTCTGCCCCGACCGTATGTGCCAAAATGAGCCAATAAATTAACCGTGTGTAGCAACATTAGGCACATTTACACGTTTATTTGAGACGATGAGCCAATGAAATTGGACCGGATCGACATTAACATCTTGCAAGCGCTACAGCGGGACGCTCATGTCAAGGCTGCGGACCTCGCTGAATCGCTTGGCATTTCGCTTTCGCCTCTCTACCGGCGCATTCGTCTGCTCGAAGAGGCGGGCGTCATTACAAAATATGTGTCACTTCTGGACCAGGAGAAGGTGGGATTTCCGGTCACCGCTTACGTATCGGTCGCAATTGAAAAATCCGCGGCAAAGCTGGCTGCTTTCGAGCGCGCCCTGCTGGGTTGCGAGGAGGTGATGGAGTGCTATCTGATGACGGGCGCGTTCGATTACATCGTGCGGCTGGTGGCCAGCGACATGGCGGGAATCGAGCGTTTTGTGATGACGCGGCTCGCGACCATCGAGGGTGTTCGCGACGTCAGCACGTCGATCACCTTGCGGCGCGTCCAGTACAAGACCGTGCTACCGGTTCGCGAGGGCGGAGAGTAAATATCCGATTGCGCCGGGAGTACCCGATCGATGGAGCAGACTGCTCAGGGGGCCAGGCCGCATTGAGTACCTCGATTGGCTGCGCTGAGTGACCTTCAGGTTGCAGATCGCCCTTTCGTCAATTGAAACGCTGCTCCAATTCGATTCGACAAGATGCTGCCGACCGGAGCGCCCCCAGCGTCCACTTCGCCCGACGGAGCGGACTTTGGCGACGGTCCGCTGAGGGGCGGGAGTGGGTCGGGTATCGCCACAGGGCAGTCGGCGCACACTAATTCTCCCTTCACCTGAAAGGAGAGTTGGCATGGAAGCGACTGTCAGCAACACCCCGGCACACGTCCCATGGATTAAGGACAAGCTCACCGGGCAAAAGTCGCCGCTGAAGCTCAAGGAAATATGGGCCATTCGGATTCGACTGCAACTGGGAGCGAAGACCCGTGATCTAGCGATGTTCAATCTCGCAATCGACAGCAAGCTGTGAGCGTGCGATCTGACGAAGCTGCGCGTGCGCGATGTCTGCCTAGGCGCTCGCGTGGCGCCGAGGGCGACCGTCATGCAGCAGAAAACCCAGCGGCCCGTACAATTCGAGATCACCGAGCAGACCCGCGACAGCGTGGAAAGTTGGATCAAAACGGCAGCCCTGTCTCCATCCGATTTTCTGTTCCCGGGTCGGATACATGCGTCGCCGCATCTTTCGACCCGCCAGTACGCACGCATCGTCCATCGGTGGATCAAATCGATCGGGCTTGACGATACGGCCTACGGTACGCACACGATGCGTCGCACTAAAGCGTCACTGATTTATCGGCGTACGAAAAACCTGAGGGCCGTTCAACTGCTGCTTGGTCATACGAAACTTGAGAGTACAGTCCGATATCTCGGTATCGAGGTTGACGACGCGCTCGAGATGGCCGAACAGACCGAAGTTTGAATGTTGCCAGCTGGTCGGCAATCGGACGCTGACCGGCCACAAGCGGTCGGTCGACGAAGCGACGTAAATCGTTGACAATGCGACCTTGGTTCAACGCCCCAAGCCTATGGACGCTCATGATCCACGACTACGACCTTTCGGTTATCTTGCCGCGTCTCACCGGTTCCCTCCGAGAGTTACTCGAAGCTGAGCTTTCTGTCGGTAACGTAATGGTCGAGGTCAGCAGTGGTTGGCCAATGCCAGAGGTGAATGTATGGCTAAGGAACCCGATAAGCCAGAAGTATGTGGCGGATTACCCGGAACTCGAATACGCCTATCTCGGCGACCCGAGGAACTGGCTGGAGCACTACATGGATACCAAGATCGGAGCTATGGTTGCCGCCAAGTATTAGCGAACAGCCGACCTCCGAAGAGCAGCACGCCTGCCGGTCAGCACGGGCCAAGTTTCGCTTCCC
Source organism: Caballeronia sp. (assembly GCF_028292365.1). GTDB lineage: Bacteria > Pseudomonadota > Gammaproteobacteria > Burkholderiales > Burkholderiaceae > Caballeronia. The sequence goes on along the minus strand of NZ_JAQGMM010000491.1, from coordinate 1,712 downwards.
AACCCTCGGTTCGAATCTATACCAGTGCGTTTAGGTTCTTGCGCCAGTGGCGTAGAGGTGATCGACGCAGTACGCACTACCATTCAACTGATTCTTCTCGCAACCGTTCCACATGCATTTTGCGGACGCATTCTCTCCACGCGACTGAGCAAGATACCCCTTACGCAGGGCCTCATCTGAAGCATTCCATCCTTCCTCATCTGCGATCTTGACGGCGAGCTGAATCTGATACTTGTCCCATTCATCAACAGCCCATAGTTGCGCGCACGTCGGACAGCGCAGAAGCGCCTTCCAATGCGCAGCATCCACCCACTGGAAGCCAGGAAATAGTCCCGACAGAATCCCATTAATCCTGCGCATTGCAGGCTGATCGCGGCAATCGCATTTCATCTGCCTATCGTTCATCGCTGAAAGACGATGACGGCGACAGCACTGATCAAGTCATCAACTGTTGTCATCTCCGCATCGGAAATTTCCGTTCGACAGTTGGCTCGTAGTGCTCGTAACGCTTCATGCAGATCACCCCAATCATCCGTCAAGCTATTTGATAGCGGCCAAGCGCGCAGCAAGTGGCGCAAAGGACCTGCAGCGCGCCGCTCGCACCAAATGTCGAACAGTTCGAAGCATCCAGCGTTGATGTCGTCAGGAAACATCGATCGGTTTTCGTCGGGTATCGTTGAGGAAGGTATCAATGATGCACCATTTCGAATGACCGTTATCGCGTATATCGAACATCGCTTACGGGTCGACTTCAGCCGTTCGCGGAGCGGTCACTGGCGCTCACGACACCCCGTCCAATCGGACCGGATTCCGGCAAACCAGAACGCGTTTCGCCAACGTAGGAATTGCGTCACCCAGACGTCCGCTTTGCTGCGCCGCGTCACCATTCTGCGTGTAGGATCGAAACCGCAGGTGGTCGAGGTGGTGCGCAAATTGCGGCGGGCTGATGTTGTGGATCAACCCACGCTGCCCCTATGTTTTTAGGCAGACGTTTCGAACACATCCTTCGGCGCACGACCACCATCTCGAAAAGGTCCGCGTATGCAAGCAGCGAAAGGCAGAAAGCCAAAAATCGTGCTCTACCCCCGGCATAACAATCGGTTTTCCATTCCCGGATCGACTGAGGACGATTTCGCGATATACGCCTCGTATCAAATCAATGCGGGAGGAATGTTCGTGGGCCTGCTCAAGGTAGTGAGAAAGACGGATAGTCGCCTGCTCTTTCCGTTCGAGAGTGCATCAACGATTGGCCCGTTTCGCAGCAAGTTTGAGGCGGTGCGTGCCGCAGAAAAGTTGGGACGCGAAATTGTAGCCGGGGATTTGCGAAGTCCCGAGCTTTGATGAAGGTGTGATTCGCTACTATCATTTGCAGGCAGCTGCGGCTGACCGACTTTTGCAGCGGTCCCCTTGCTCAGGAAGTAATCGATAGGTTCGCTAGTTCGCCGTTGCATTTTAGTGCGTTTTCGTCCGTTTCTGGGGCGCTCGTCGAACGCTGTGTGAGAATTGTGGATCCCCTGGTTCCGTTTGGCTCGCCGCTGCGACAGAAGCCTTGGCCAAAAGGGCTAATCGCTGAAAACGCTGCCAACCAATACGTCGTAAATTCTTGGATCGGCGTTGGCAATCGTCGTCATCATAGTCATGAATGCACAGCTACCAGCGAGTTCGGAAGAGAAGATCCGGGCAGTGCGCACAGTGACACTGTCCTCGTGAAG
>NZ_JAQGMM010000404.1 GCF_028292365.1 Caballeronia sp. | reverse complement strand
ACGGCTTGGGCGATCGAGCAGGTCGGGTTCGCGGCGGCGGCGTCCAGGCGCTTGGGGCTGAACGCGCACGTGACGTTTTCGGGGGCGCTTGCGTGGCCTTATTTGTATCCGTGGCCGCAACGTCCGCAGGGTCTGGTGGAAGCTGCGTTCGAAGAGTTGGCGCGGCGCTGGCGGCCGTTACTGGATGCCTTCGATCAAGCCGGTGTGGACGTTTGCTACGAATTGCATCCGGGCGAGGATCTGCATGATGGCGTGACGTTCGACCGTTTCCTGGCCGCCGTGGACGGTCATCCGCGAGCGAACATCCTGTTCGATCCCAGTCACTTCTTGCTGCAGCAACTGGACTATCTTCAGTTCATCGATATTTATCACGACCGCATCAAGGCGTTCCATGTGAAGGACGCTGAGTTTCGTCCCAACGGCCGGCAGGGTGTGTACGGCGGTTATTCCGGTTGGGTGGATCGCGCGGGGCGATTCCGTTCGCTGGGGGATGGACAGATCGACTTCGGGGCGATCTTTTCGAAGATGGCGCAGTACGATTTTCCCGGCTGGGCCGTGCTCGAATGGGAGTGCGCGCTGAAGCACCGGGAGGATGGCGCGCGGGAGGGGGCGGAATATATCCGCAAGCATATTATTCGCGTGGCAGATCGAGCATTCGATGACTTCGCCGGAAGCGGCGCGAACGGTGAGCAAATACAGGAGGTGCTGGGGTTCAGGTTTTAAGAACACCAGTTCCCCAGTTGGTCATTCAAGCCGAACCTGATCTCTCTTAGCGTGGACTCGAGCCGATCAGGATAAAGCTCGTCACGTCGGTGATCGTACGCGGTTGGCGACCGGGGCGGAGGCGCCCTGCGATTCGAACCAGGGCGCGATCGTCGAGGTGTGCAATGACTGCTCTCGCATACTGCTCCTGGTCGAGTACAACGCGGGCCTTGATGATCTCGCCCTCACGCAGGAGCAGCGCCACGACTATTTCGCCGGCCCGATTTCCTTCAAAATCGAATTCACCGTTCAGATGCTCGACTGTTCCGATGAATACGTCGTCGCGCTCACGCTCGACCGCACGCAATTCCTGGCGAACGTCGTCAATACGCCCGAAGTAATCGCTTCGAATCCTGATGCTCTCGCCGGCCCCGGCGTCCTGCGGTAACGCCACGGTTGTTGCCCAACGAAACGACATGTCGATGTTGTTACGCATGTCGTCATCGTGAAGACGTGTCAGCGCTTCACAAAGGTTCGACGAAACGAGAGGCGACGCCGCTGCTTTTTGCGAATCGACGAAGCGACTCAACGCGTCCTCTTCGATGGCCTTGACGAGCTGGCGCACGCCATTTCTGGCGGTCAGCATGGTCATGCGAACAAACGACTCGTTCGCATGAGCGAGGTCGTGCACAGACGGCGTTTCCATAGCGTCGACAGGACACGATACGCGGACCACGAAGCTGCCCCGTTCGGTATGTCCGAACCGTACATGACCGGCAAGCTGCGTAGCTTCCGCCCTGTGCAGACGCGGATGATGGGTCTGGGGACGCAATACAGTACAGGCCGACGCGAGCAGGATCTGCTCCGCGCCCAGCAGCAACGAAGCGGCGAATGACAAAGGCAGGCCGTCATCAAAAGAGCCGCTGCTGGTCACGCGGTAGTAAATGGAGTCGTCATGCGAGATGGCAGCGAGCTGAATCAGATCCTCCAGCTTCATACCCTGCGGGTCCGCGAGTTTAGACAACGCGAGTTCGCATGCCTCGGCGTAGTCAGGCGCATCCTGATCCATGGGAATGACGATCTGGCGGCGCGGCGCGGCGGCGTGATGCAGGACATAAAGACGGTCCACAATGCCATCGGGGAGCGACTGCCATCCCAGCGATTTCACGAAATCACGCAGGGCGGACGGTGATAAATCTTTAATCGCCATGAGGAACTCGATGAGCGGGCGCTTTATAAGCAGGGATCTCGCGACGCGAGATGCTTGCCATGAGTTTCATGAGGCCGGTGCCGTCGAATACCTGATGCTTTGGAATTTTTACGGTGACGCCTGCCTGGTTGTCTGTGGGTGGAGCGCCACGCAAACTGACCCAGTAAGCGCATTTTCGGAGCACGAGTTGCTCGTGGGAGTGTATCAACCAGTCTTCCGCTTTCGGCGGCAGGAACAACACTGCAAGTATTCGCGGCGACGCGTGTGTTTCACGGCGCAGGTCGTCGTATTGCTGCCTGCCTGACAGAAAATAGGAGAGCGAATCACCGTCGTCGAATGGCGGCTTGATGCTTGCCTTCAGCTGGACCTTGATGTCGACTTCGGTCAGGCTTCCGCCATTCGGAAATGGCTCCCAACCAGTGAGCATGGCATCGATTCCGGCATTGTCATCGTGCCGGTTGCTCGTCTTGCAGTTGACACCCGCATGGGATGCAATGGCGTGGAGGTAAGCGTAGCGCAACTCCGATTCCCGATTTACCGCTGTGAGTGCAGTTGCCATGATCTTCCCGCAATTCCGTTATCCATCGACAGGAAAGGATAGGCGCAAACACCAATATTCGACTTGTGGAAAAATTCGCTGCGACAAAATTTGACGACTTGCTCGAGACAAAAAGAAAACGCCGACGCGAAAGCGTCGGCGTTGAACTACAGGAAACACCAGCCGCTTTTCAGCCGCTTTTCAGCGGCTTTTCAGCGACTGCTCAGCAACTTACGACCAGTCGGCGTGGAAGCTGCCCTTCTTGTCCACGCGTTCGAACGTATGCGCGCCGAAGAAATCGCGCTGTGCCTGCACCAGATTCGCCGGCAACGTCTCCGACCGGTAACTATCGTAATACGCTACCGCCGACGAGAATGCCGGCACCGGCACGCCCGCCTTCACCGCGGCCACGACCACGTCGCGCAACGCACCCTGATACTTCGTTGCGATGTCGGTGAAATACGGATCGAGCAGCAAGTTGTGCAAGTCCGGGTTGGTCTTGTAAGCGTCCGTGATCTTCTGCAAAAAGCCCGCACGGATAATGCAACCCGCCCGGAAGATCTTCGCGATCTGACCATACTGCAAGTCCCACTTGTACTCTTCCGAGGCTGCACGCAACTGCGCAAACCCCTGCGCATAAGAAACAATCTTGCTCAGGAACAACGCGCGCCGCACAGCTTCCACAAACGCATCGCGATCGCCATCGAACTTCGGCGAGGGTCCCGTCAACTGCTTGCTCGCTTCAACGCGCTGATCCTTCAGCGAAGACAGCACGCGTGCAAACACAGCTTCCGTAATCAGCGGCAACGGAGCGCCAAGGTCGAGCGCATTCTGGCTCGTCCACTTGCCCGTGCCCTTTTGCGCGGCACGGTCGAGAATGACGTCGACCAGAGCCTTGCCCGTTTCGTCATCCTTCTTCGAGAAGATCTTCGATGTGATCTCGATCAGGTAACTATCTAGTTCACCCTTGTTCCACTCGACGTATACCTTGCCCAGTTCTTCGTTCGACAAACCCGCGACGCGCTTGAGCACGTCGTAGCTTTCAGCGATCAACTGCATGTCGCCGTATTCGATCCCGTTGTGCACCATCTTCACGTAATGTCCCGCGCCGTCCGGGCCCATGTATGCCACGCACGGTTCGCCGTCCGGCGCCTTGGCGGCGATCTCGGTCAGGATCGGAGCCACCAGGTCATACGCTTCCTTCTGGCCGCCCGGCATGATCGACGGGCCTTTGAGCGCGCCTTCCTCACCGCCGGACACGCCCGTGCCGATGAAGTGCAGGCCCGACTTGGCGAGGTCGGTGTTGCGGCGGATGGTATCGGTGAAATGGGTGTTGCCGCCGTCGATCAGGATGTCGCCCTTGTCGAGCAGGGGACGCAGCGAGTCGATGGTGGCGTCGGTGCCCTGGCCGGCCTTGACCATCAGCAGGATGCGGCGCGGTTTTTCGAGCGACTCGACAAATTCTTCCAGCGTGTACGAAGGCACGAGTTTCTTGTCGGGATGCTCGGCTATCAGCTCTTCGGTTTTTTCGCGGCTGCGGTTGTACACGGACACCGCATGTCCGCGGCTCTCGATGTTCAACGCCAGATTGCGTCCCATGACGGCGAGGCCTACAACGCCGATTGCTTGCTTGCTCATGTTTCTCTCCGAATGACCGAAGCGCGGGCGGCTCGTGGCTACACGCGCGACGGATGCGATTTGTCAATTGGGGCGGTGGCCGCGACGGCGTTCCGGACAGGCTTTCGCGCCAGGAAACGGGGGCGAAAGCGGCACGGGCCCTACGCGTGTCCGTGAGCCAAGCAGACGGAAACACGCAAACGCCGCGCAGAACGCGCAGACGGAGCGAGATTACCACTTTGACACGACGCTGGCAGACATCGCACGCGCTCGCACGGTCGGGCTGCAGGCCGACAGCGGCATGGCAGCACGTCGGCCCGCGGCCGGGCAACACGCGTGACACCGGTCTAGAATGAGCGTCCGCGGCCGGTTTCAGGGCGGTGCAACGCGCTCGAACCAGGCTCGAACCAGGCGGAACAGGCAACGGCAGGGGAACTGCAGGGCATCGGCATGGCGCTTCGGAAAAAGACTCAGCAAAAGACCCCAAGGAGTCACCATTACCACGTGTACGTGATCGAACTGGCCGACACCGTCTGGAACGAAGCGCGATTCCGGCGCGCGAATCCGGATTACGTGCTCGGCATGCCCTTTGTCTACGTGGGCATGACGGGCATCGATCCCGATGTTCGGTTTGACAAACACAAAGCCGGTATCCAGTCAAACCGGTATGCGCGGGAATTCGGGCTGCGATTGTTGCCGCGGCTCTATGAACTGTATAACCCGATGCCGTATGAAGGCGCGCGGGAGATGGAAGTGGAATTGGCAATCGGCTTGCGGGAAGCCGGCTACGGCGTCTGGCAAGCGTAGAAGCAGATAGCGCCACCGCACCTGCGGCCGGCGTTCTGATCAGACTAAATGCAAGGAGCGGGATATGCGAATTCTGGTGGTGGGTGCGGGAGCAATTGGCGGTTATTTTGGCGGACGGCTGCTCAATGCCGGCCGTGACGTGACGTTCCTCGTGCGCGAGCGGCGCGCTGCGCAACTCGCGCAGACGGGCCTCAATGTGCGCAGCCCGAACGGCGATCTGTCGATACCCAATCCGCCCATCGTGCTGGCGAAAGACGTGCGCGAACCGTTCGACCTGATCCTGCTCAGTTGCAAGGCTTACGATCTCGACGGCGCCATCGAGTCGATAAAAACCTCGGTCGGGCCGAATACCGCCATCCTGCCGATGCTCAACGGCATGCATCATCTGGATGTGCTCGAAGCGCAATTCGGCGCGGAGCGCGTGCTCGGCGGCCAGTGCATCGCGGCCGTGACGCTCGACGCCGACGGCACCATTGTTCACTTGAACAAGCTCCATTCCATGGCGTTTGGCGAGCGTGCAGGCGGTTTTTCGGCGCGTATCGAAGTCATCTCGGCGCAGTTGTGCGGCGCGCAATTCGACGCGGTAGCCAGTCCCGAGATCATTCAATCGATGTGGGAAAAGTGGGTGTTCCTCGCGACGCTCGCGGCCAGCACATGCCTGATGCGCGCGCCGGTCGGCGACATCATCGCGGCGCCGGGCGGCCAGAAACTGCTGCTCGATCTCTTCGATGAAGCCCGCGCCATTGCAAGCGCGAACGGTTTTGCGCCGGGGGAAGCAGTGGTCGCGCGTGCGCAGGCGATGTTCACGGAGGCTGGCTCCACGATCACCGCGTCCATGCTGCGCGATCTGGAGAATGGCGCGCGGATCGAAGCGGACCACGTGGTGGGCGATTTGATCGCGCGTGCCGAAGGGGCTAAAGGGGCTAAAGGGGCGCAGGGCACGGTCAGCACGCCGATATTCTCAACGGCCTACACGCATTTGAAAGCTTACGAATCCCGCCGCGAACGGGGCGACGTCAAGGCTTCGTAAGCCGGATCGGACGATGAGAGCGGGGCGGACGCCGGTCGCTTTAGTAACACCGCCGTGGCACCGCCTCTCGCTGCCCAAAACAAGCCGCACCGCGCTTTAAACAGCCATTTCGCACTTTGAAGCGACGGCTATACGCGTTACGCTTTGCGCTTCTCAAAAGTAACGTTCGCCGAACCATGCACGATCATGCCTTGCAAGAGCCGCTCGCCCCGCCGACAGTCGCGGAAATTTTTATCGGCTTCCTGACACTTGGGCTGACCGCGTTCGGCGGCGCGTTGCCGCTTGCACGACGCGAAATTGTCGAGCGGCGCAAGTGGCTCACTTCCGACGAATTTGTCGATCTGCTGGGCCTTTGCCAGTTTTTGCCGGGCGGCAATGTGATCAACCTGTCGGTTGCGGTCGGCATGAAATTTCGTGGCGTGGCGGGTGCGCTGGCGGGCCTGCTTGGGTTGATCGTCGGGCCTTCGCTGATCGTGATCGGGCTCGGCGTGCTGTATCAACGCA
>NZ_JAQGMM010000384.1 GCF_028292365.1 Caballeronia sp. | reverse complement strand
CTTTTCGGCGTGCTTGCGCAAAGCCGTTAAAATGGCGCGTCTCAATTTACGCCGCTCCGGCCTTTCCACCTCGTGTTCAGCTCCCTCTACCCGCTCGCCCGCGCGCAACTTTTTCGCATGGATGCGGAAGACGCCCATCACCTGACATTGCGTATGCTTGGCGCCGCCGGCCGTACCGGACTGGCCGGCATGCTTGCCGAGCGCGCCGCCGATTCACCGCGTACCGTCATGGGCCTGAGCTTTCGCAATCCGGTCGGGCTCGCGGCGGGGCTGGACAAAGACGGGGCGTGTATCGACGGGCTGGCGTCGCTCGGGTTCGGATTCATCGAAGTGGGAACGGTCACGCCGCGCGCGCAACCCGGCAACCCGCGCCCCCGCATGTTTCGTCTGCCCGACGCGCAGGCGCTGATTAACCGGCTTGGGTTCAACAACCGCGGCGTCGATCAATTCGTCGAGAACGTCAAGGCCGCGCGGTATCGCGGCGTGCTGGGGCTGAATATTGGCAAGAATGCCGACACTCCCATAGAACGCGCCGCCGAAGATTACTTGTATTGCCTCGAGCGTGTGTATCCGTTCGCGAGCTACGTGACGATCAACATCTCATCGCCGAACACGAAAAACCTGCGCCAGTTACAGGGCGCCGGTGAACTGGACGCGCTGCTCGGCGCGCTGAAGGACAAACAACAACGTCTGTCCGACCTGCACGGCAAGCTCGTGCCCCTCGCGTTGAAGATCGCCCCCGATCTTGACGACGAGCAGGTCAAGGAGATTGCCGCCACCCTGCTGCGCCACAAGATTGACGGCGTGATCGCGACCAACACCACGTTGTCGCGCACCGCTGTGACGGGCATGAAACACGGCGATGAAGCCGGTGGTTTGTCGGGCAAGCCGGTTTTCGAAGCATCGAATGCAGTGATCCGCAAGTTGCGCGCGGAATTGGGCAGCGAGGTGCCGATCATCGGCGTGGGCGGCATCATGTCGGGAGACGACGCGCGCGAGAAACTCGCAGCGGGTGCATCGCTCGTGCAGATCTACACCGGCCTGATCTATCGAGGTCCGGCGCTCGTGACAGAATGCGTCGAAGCGCTGGCCCGCACGAGTGCCGCTGCATGACCGCATCTTTTTTGTGATCACGCACGCTCATACCCACATGAGCAAACGATCTGAAGACGGCATTGCGTTTTAGCTATCATCACCGCACTTCAGATCACTGACAAAAACCAGGACAAAGGCAAATTACTCATGAAACTGTCTCTCTTCAAAAAAGTGCTCGTGGCAGGCTTGATCAGCGCATCGCTCTCGGCCGTCGCCCACGCGGAAGACCTGCTGGACTCGGTCAAGCAACGCGGTACCTTGCGCATTGGCCTGGAAGGCACTTTTCCCCCGTTCAACTCGAAGACGCCGCAAGGTGAACTCGTTGGCTTCGACGTCGACATCGCGAAGGCAGTTGCAGCGAAGCTTGGCGTGAAGCCGGTGTTCGTGACGACTGAATGGAGCGGGATCATTGCGGGCCTGCAGGCTGACAAGTTCGATGTGATCGTGAACCAGGTCGGCATTACCGATGCCCGCAAGCAGACGCTCGATTTCTCGCCTGCCTACACGTATTCGAACGCGCAACTGATTCAACGCAAGGACGACACGCGCGACTTCAAGACGCTTGACGACCTGAAGGGCAAGAAGCTCGGCGTGGGCCTGGGTACGAACTACATGGACATGGCGAAGGCCGTACCGGGTATCGATGTGAAGACGTATCCGGGCGCGCCTGAGTACTTGCGCGATCTCGCTTCGAACCGTCTGGACGCTGCGTTGAACGACCGCCTGATGCTTGCGTACCTGATGAAGAATTCGCAGTTGCCGCTGCGCACGGGCGCGAATGTGGGCCCGGGAAATCCGTCGGGGATTCCGTTCAAGAAGGGCAATCCGAAGTTCGAGAAAGCCATTGATGACGCGATGACCCAGCTTGAGGCCGATGGTACGTTCACGAAGATCTCGGACAAGTGGTTCGGCATCGACGTGACGAAGCCGGCGAAGTAAGCCGGCACAGTCAATCCGGACCCTCACGCGTTCGGCATCGGGGCGGCTTCTTCTGGATGCCGCCCTTTGCATTTGATGCCCGCCTCCGACGTAACGCCTACACCATTGCCCCATGTCCACGACATCCCTGCTCGTTCAATCCATACCGGCCCTCGCACAAGGCGCCGTCCTGACGATCAAGTTCGCGGTCTATTCGATGTTCTTCGGCCTGATCGCGGGCACGATACTCGCGACCATGGGTATCAGCCGAAGCCGCACGCTGGTCGGCTTAGGGCGCGCTTATGTGAGCGTGATGCGTGGCACGCCGCTGCTGGTGCAGATCTTCGTGATCTATTACGGCCTGCCGAGCCTGGGTATTTCGCTCGATCCCACGCCGGCGGGGGTGATCGCGTTATCGGCGAATGTGGCGGCTTATCTGTCCGAAAGCATGCGCGGCGCCATTCTCGGGATCCAGAGTGGGCAGTGGCTTGCGGCTTACAGTCTGGGTTTATCGAGGATGCAGACGTTGCGATATGTGATTGGACCGCAGGCACTGCGGATTGCCGTGCCCAGTCTTTCCAATAGTCTGATTAGCTTGATCAAGGATACCTCGCTCGTGTCCGTGATCACGGTTACTGAATTGCTACGGAGTGCGCAGGAAGTGATCGCGGCGACATATCAGCCTTTGCCGTTATATCTTGCTGCCGCCGTGGTGTACTGGGTGCTGTGTAGCGTGCTGGAGCTCGTGCAGCGGCTGTTTGAACGAAGGTTGGCGTTGCCGGGCAGGCATTGAGAAGGGAGCGTTCGTGGGCACTGTTCCCTCAAGACTTGTCCTCTGGCGCGAGCGCAGCGGTCTGATCCAGCCTCGCCCCGAACCGGTCCAGCCTTGGCATATGATGCCGATCGGGATCCAGCGAATACGCTACCCGTGTAGCCCTTCCCATCAATTCACTGCGTGGGAAAAACCCGAAATACCTCGAGTCCGCGCTGTCGTCGCGGTTGTCTCCAAGCATCAGATACTCACCCTTGGGCACAGTCACCGGGCCAAACGAGCGTCGCGGACTGGGCGCCAGCACCGACAACCTCACAACATGCGTAACGTGCCCAAGCTTCTCGTCGAGATACTCGCCGGGCGAAGACGCATCGCCCTCCACTCCCGTGATATCGACCGGTTGATAACCCGCCCGCTTGCCGTCGATATAAAGCACGTTGTCGCGCATGGCAACCACATCGCCGGGAAGCCCGATCAAACGCTTGACGATCAGTTCATGTGCCGCCGATGAATCCACCGTCACAATGTCCCCGCGTTGGGGATCATGCAGGTGCGCAAGCGCCACGTGCGTAAATGGAATACGCAGGTCGTACGCCATTTTATCGACGACAATCCGGTCACCTTCGCGAATGGTAGGCAGCATGGAACCGCTTGGCACCACGTTCCAGTCGGCGATAGCGCTGCGAAAAAGCGCCATTAACACTAGAAACGCAATCAGGTTCCGATATTCGCGCCAGAGTCGGGGTAACAGTCGCATGGTGGAGAATGCCGGCGGTTGAGGACGACGCAGCTTAACGTCGAAACCTGAAATGACGCTTAAATTAAATCGAGCGGTCGGCCCGCTCAGTCGGCCCGCTCAGTCAGCCCGTGCCTATTCTGTTTCGAAAGGAAACCGCACGCCAAGGTCGCGGCGCGCAGCATCGGTGATGGAAATCATCTGCATGGAGACGGCATGCCGCATGATCGGGCTCTCTGTCTCGCCACCGCGCAGCAGCTCGCAAAAATGCGCGGTCTCGTAGTTCAAGCCACCTCCCTCGAACGGCGCATCCAGTTCAACGGTGCGGCCATCCACGTAGCGGATCGTCGCGCGTGCAGGATTCCACCAGTTCTCGTGGATGGTCACCGTGCCGCCGGTCCCAGCCAGCAACGCATCGCCCTTGCCTTGCAGATCCAGTCCGCAGAACAACTGCGCAACGCCGCGTTCATGCCGCACATTCAAGCTCGCGAAAGTGTCCACGCCGGTCTGCCCAACGCGCCCAAAAGTCTGCACCTCAAGCGGTTCGCCCAGCCAGTCCACGGCGAGAAACGCTTCGTAGATACCAATATCGAGCAACGCGCCGCCACCCATTTCCATCGAATATGAAGGGTGCGAAAGCGGCACGTTCGCGATCGAACAACCGGCTCGAACGAGACCAATTTCACCGATAGGGTCGGCCGCAAGATGCTCACGCAACTGCGCGTAAAGCGGATAAAACGGGGGTTTCATCGCTTCCATAAACAGCAGCTTCGATGAACGCGCCACGTCGATCATCTCCTGCAACGCCCTCGCGTTAACAGCCGCCGGCTTCTCGCAAAGCACGGCGCGTCCCGCCTGGAAAGCACGCAGCGCGTACTGAGGATGGCTGTCCTGCATCGTCGCAATGTACAGCGCGTCGATGTTCTCAAGCAGCGCATCGAAGCTCTCGTACGCCTTGGCATGAAACTGCGAGGCGAACGCTTGCGCCGGTTCGGGCCGTCGCGACCAGACCCCGCCAAGCGTCGCACCCGGCACGAAGGCCAGCCCCTGGGCAAATCTGTGTGCAATGTTCCCTGCGCCAACGATGCCCCAACGGATCGTGCTCTGTGCGTTCATCTGTCCCGCTCCCCGCATGCAGTGTGAATAGTCGGCCAAGGCCGGCGATGCGCACATTGTCCCATTGTCCGCCACGCAAGTGCTCTGCGTGAAGCCTGGACAATGCGCCTCGGCAATGAACGCACGATCATGCACAACGTGTCGCGTTGCGGTCACTGAGTTCAAGGGAATACGTTGGAGAGGGTGTCGTTCGACGCGCGGACCATCTGGCGTCAATATCAGGCAGGAGGATAGGCAGGAAGTTAGGCAGGAAGATGAAGTGAAACGTTTGCGTAAGTAAAAACCCGAATAGGGCGCTGCTCGCGCCCGGCCACGATGAACGTGACCAGAAACCTCGGGCCAGCTTCGACACGCCGGAACCCTCCCGGACGCGAAGCTTCGACCATGCGTCAGGCGCCGGCTGATTCGGATTCGCCGACCGGTGGCGACGAACTGTCCTCGCGGCGTTCAAGCGAAAATGCCCGCCCGACTTCCTCCGCGGTGACATCGATCAGCGTGCTCATCGCGCGCTCGGCCAAACCGGCATCGTGAGCCTCGATCGCTTCCACCACGCGGCGCTGCGCTTCAAGCGTCGCGTCGCGCATGGTCACAATGCCCGCCACGATCGGATAGACCGTCACCAGCGCACCCCGCACGATAGCCGTCATCTGCTGGAAGAACTGGTTACCGCTCGCGGCCACAATGCGCGTATGCAACGCGACATCGGCGGCCTGATACTCGGGCTCGCTGCCGTTGAGCGAAGCAAGCGCGTCGAACGCATCGCGAATCCCGCTCACTTCGTCCGGCGTTGCACGGGCTGCTGCCAACGCGGCCGCACGCGGCTCGATCAACATGCGGAACTCGATCACGTCGCGCAGGAACGCCTGATCCGGCGTCGCACGGAAGCGCCAGCTCACCACGTCTTCGTCGATCAGCCGCCAGTCGCTCATCGGCCGGATCCGCGTGCCCGTCTTGGGACGCACATCCAGCATGTGACGCGCGAGCAGCATGCTCAAGGCCTCTCGCATCACGGTCCGACTCACGTCGAACTCCTTCGACAAGACGTCCTGCGGAGGCAGGATCGCGCCGTACTT
>NZ_JAQGMM010000353.1 GCF_028292365.1 Caballeronia sp. | reverse complement strand
GAAACCCGCTTCACTGCGAAATGTCCCGGCGGAACGTTTCAGGAACGAAGAGCACGCCGACTATCAGCGACACGCCTGCAATCACGATCGGGTACCACAGGCCGAAGTACACATTCCCATTTTCGATTGCCATAGCAGAGACGACAAACGGCAGCATTCCGCCAAACCAGCCAGATCCAAGATGGAACGGAAGCGAGAGAGAGGTGTAGCGAATTCGCGCGGGAAAGAGTTCAACCATGAATGCCGCCATCGGGCCGTAGACCATGGCGAGATACGCAATCAGCAACCACATCAGGAAAATCACGGCAGGCGCGTTGATCTGCGACGGGTCCGCGTGCCGTACCCAGCCAGCGGCCAGCAGCGCGCGCTCCAGATCGTTCTTGTCGCTACCGTGCACAGTTACACCGCCGATGGCCGTAGCGGTCACTTGGCCGGCCTGCAACGGGACTTGCTGGTACGAGACTCCCGAGGCACTCAGGAACGAGCGGATGCGGTCGCATTCGCTCCTGGGCGCTGCGAACAACGAGAAGTGACAGTCATCCGCGTGAACGGTAACCGGCGAGGTTTTCTGGAACCGCTCCAGTTCCGGATTAGCGTAATGCGTCAGCGCGTGAAAGATAGGCAGGGTCGTTAGCGCAAGCAACAGGCAGGCGGTCATCATGATCCACTTGCGCCCGATGCGGTCCGAAAGCCAGCCGAATACAAGGTAGAACGGAAAGACGCCCACCAGCGCGATGGCCAGATAAAGGCTCACCGTATCAGGTGCGACTTTCAGTGTGTTCTGCAGGAAATACATGGAGTAGAAGTGCCCAGTGCCGAACACGACGCCAACACCGGACGCCGTGCTGAACAACATGATGAGCACGTACTTGAGATTTTCCCACTTGCCAAAGCTCTCACTAATCGGCGACTTCGACAATCTCCCCGCCTCTTTCATCCCCTGGAAGGTCGGCGACTCCGCCAGCTTCGTCCGCAGGTAAACGGAGACTACGAGTAACACAAGAGAAACCAGGAACGGTACGCGCCAGCCCCAATCCTGGAATGACGCATCATTCATGGCGCTCCGGCTTGCGCTGACCACCGCAATGGATGACAGCAACCCAAGCGTCGCAGTAGTTTGAAGCGAGCTCGTGTAAAAACCGCGGCGGCCAGCCGGAGAATGTTCCGCGAGGTAAGTCGCCGCCCCGCCTGTTTCGCCGCCCAATGCGAAACCCTGCAACAGGCGCAAGCAGACAAGTAACACGGGCGCCAGCATGCCGATTTTCGCGAAAGTAGGCAGTAGCCCGACACCGACCGTGGCAACACCCATCAGGACGATTGTCGCCATGAAAGTATATTTCCGGCCGATCCTGTCGCCTAGACGGCCGAAGAACAACGCACCGAGCGGCCGTACCAGAAATCCTGCACCGAAGGTCGCGAGACTGGCCAGAAAGGCCGTGGTGTCATTGCCGCTGGGAAAGAAAAGCGTACTGAATGTTCCAGCCAACGCCGCATAGATATAAAAATCGTACCATTCGAGCAATGCCCCGAATGATGACGCGATGATCAGCGTAAATTCGCGGCGCGTGACAGCGCGCCGCGTTGGCTCGGACGTCGAGATGTCCATTCTCACTCCTGGCTGCAAGGTTCCACCACGTTCCAATTCAGTTATGCTAATTGAACAAAATTGACTGGACACACTTGGCCGGAGTCAAATCACGCTTTGATTTGGAACGCCATGTCTGCCATGCCCTCCTCCTTCAAGCTTGCTAAGCGTCTCCGAGTACTTCCAGTGCTTCGTCACAGGTCATGACGGCCGCGTATTTTTGCGCCATGTCGAACAGGTTGGCGTCGTGAGGGGCAATGGCGCGGTCACCCACGCAGTCGGACAGCACGAGCGGACGGAAGCCACACTGCATGGCGTCCACCACGCTTGCGCGCACGCAACCGCTTGTCACGGCACCGGCAATCACCAGCGTCTGCACACCACGCAACGCGAGCCACGCAGCCAGCGACGTGCCAAAGAACGCCGACGGGACCGTCTTGCGCACCACCAGTTCGCCTTCGCGCGGCGTAAGTTGCGGCACGATGGCGCTGTTATGCGCATGCTCCTTGAGCGAGAGCAGACCTGGCACCTTCAGCGTAAAGATATTTACATCTGCATCATCGTCGGCGAACACAATGCGCGTGTGGGCGACGGGCCAACCGCGCTCACGCGCGTGTGCCAGCAGCGCGACGGTGCGCTCGATGGCCGGCGCAACGTTGCCCCCGCCAAACACTGCAGGGTCCGCAAAGCCGTTGACGAAATCGACGATAAGCAAACCCACCGGCGCCTTCGGTTCAAGCGTCGAGCCGAAGCTCTGGCGCTGGTAGGGTTCAAGTTCATTTGACATGCCGCTTCCTTACTTATCTTGTTTGTCCAGCACGTGGCCGTTGCGTACCACCGCTTCACCATCGAGGAACACGTCGCAGTGACGCAGCGGAATATCGATGTGACAGGTCGTCGTTCGCTTGCCGCCCGCTTCGTTGTTCGGTCCCAACGAGAACAGAAAGTTACCTTCGAAAGCACGCGCGTCCATGCCGATAGTCGCCTCGCGATCGTATAGGCCCAGCGTCGACCAGTGCGCGCGCGGCTGAAGTCCCCAGCCGATATGCGAGATCGCGTACGCTTCCGGGTCCTCGAAGGTGCTCATGTATTCGTTGAGCAGATCCGCGTCCATGCCTCCATCGATCCGGGTAGCAAAGCCGTTCTCGATAGTCAGTTCAATGCGATCCTGAACGTATTTCTTCTGTGGCAGCAGGATGTCTCCGCGGTTGATCACGATGCGCCCATGGGCACGGCCTTCGTTCGGGAATGTCAGTGCAAAACCGCTTGGCCAGTGATCCCATCGCCCCGGTTCATCGACGAAACCGTATTCCGCAATCGCCTCGAATTCGCCCAGCGGGCAATGAAAGTCTGTCCCCGCAGCCGAAACGATGTGCATCTCGCGCGCGCCGTTGATACGCGCCTGGGCGGCCAATACCCGCTCGCGATCGGCCAGACTCGGCACGAGCCGCGTAAGCACCTCGGGCGGCTCGACCGCGAGAAGAATCTTGGTGCCGGTCTTCAGGATGTCGAGTTGCTCGGGCGAGAACAGCAGCGTCATCAAGTCCAGCACAAGGTCACTCGCCTTGAGTGCGGCAATCGCCGCGGGGTTCCCCGTCAGCGGCGTTGTACCGAGGTAGGCAAGCGGGTCACGGCTGAGCGCCTTCTCGCCGTTCACCGGAGGCAAGTCCAGCCGGTTGACGATCGCGCCCATCGACTGCGTGGCGATCAACGCAGTCGAGAGCGTTTGTGGATGAGTCCCGGCACTCGTGAGAATGGTGACGGTCTGACCCGCTTCGAGCCGCGAAAGCGTTAGCACCTGCTTCCACGCTTCAATCATCTGGTAGTCGCTGACTGGCATAGTGGTCTCCTCAAAAGTTGGACGTCAGGCAGGATCGTCAACCCGAGCCGTCAACGGTGCGCCCAGGAAGTCACCGAACGCGCGATAGAAGCCTTCCACGTCGTCCCACGGAATCATGTGGCCAGCATCGGGAACGTGCGAATACGCAAGCTGCGGTGCGAGCGTGCGGATTTCCTCGACGTCTTCCTGGCGCACCACATCACCACGCCCGGCAGTCGTCAACATCATGGGTATGGCGACGTGAGGCAGGTCCGCGTGGATATCGTCGGTATGAAAACCCTCGAAGCTCGCGATCACTGCACGCTCGTCGCACGTATGCAGCCACTCCGCGCGAAGCTGCCTCTGCTCATGCGTCCAGGTGGGACAGAACGTGCGCATGCCTTCTGCATCCGTTCCTTCACGCGCGAGCCGCATTGAATCGACGTACCACGGCAGTTGCGACGGATACGCACGGCGGCCCGGTCCGGACACGGGCGGGTCAACCATGACCAAGCGCACCAGACTCGCAGGCTGCATACGAGCGGCGCGTACGCCAATGCGAGCGCCCATTGAATGGCCCACCACGCTGTAGCGCTCAAGCCCTATCACCTGAGCGAATGCGATCAAGTCTGCAGCCTGCGCGTCAAGGCTGTAGTCAAGCGTGTCGGACGCCGACGACAACCCCCTGCCACGGACGTCAAGCACGTAGGTATCGAACGTCGTGCCGAAGCGCTCGCCGACAAAACCCCACGTCACGGCCGGGCTGGTGATCCCCGGCACGATGATGACGGTGTCACGCCCGGCGTGTGCGTCAGTGGGACTGCCGTAGCGCAAGTAGTGCTGGCGGATGCCGTTCGCGTGGACGTTGCCGCCATAGAGGAAAGTAGAAACTGTGCTCATGCGGATCCCGGATTGATCGAACGCCGGCACGTCAGTAAGCACCGGATAGCAGCGCACCGGCACCCGGCACGACCGCTTCCAGGCCAAGCTGCTTGAGCATCGCGTAGGTGGTCGCAATCGAAGCGGTGATGACCGGTTTGCCCGTGATCGCCTCAACCTTTGCCACCGCCGGCAGCGACGGCATCTGCACGCAAGCCGAGAGCACGATCGCATCGGCATTCGATGTGTCCATCTGCGTCACGATGCCAGCCAACAGGCCCGGATCATGACGGCCTACATCGAGATTGTCGGGAATCTCGAGCGCCCGGTAATCGAGAACTTCGTATCCTTCGTTGCGGATATAGTCGACCACCAGTTCAGTAAGTGGCTTCATGTAAGGCGCCACGACCACGATCCGCCTGGCGCCGATAACCCTCAGCGCATCGACCAGTGCGCCAGCACTCGTGATAACCGGCGCCGCGCCGCCATTCTCAACAGTGCGTGAGCGCAGGCGCTCCTGTGACACGCGGTGGTAACCATGCCCCATCGCCATGATTGCGACCAGGCACGCGTAACCCAGCACATCCACGCGCGCATCGCTCAGCTCGAGCGCACAACGGTCCGACTCCGCATCCATCGCAGCCAGTTCTTCCTTGACCACTTTCTTCATGCGCATGCGGCTGGAATGGAAGGTGAAACGCTCGGGACGGATTGCCTGGCGGGCGAGCAGCATCGCCGGAATTTCCGTCTCCATTGTCGTGTTCGAACTCGGCACAATCTGGCCAATTCGATATTGCTTTGTCATTGCTAAACTCCGGATAAATTTGACGTGACGGTCTTATGCTTATGCTCACGCTCGTGGCAGCAAGCCCGGCGTCACAGCTTGAAAATGCGTTCCGCGTTACCGTGGCAAACCAGGTCTCTGACGTGATCGTCGAGCGGTGCCTGCTCGATAAAATCAGCAGCAATCGCCGTCGATTCGTACGGGTAGTCCACCGAGAACATGACTGCCTCCGGACCCATTTCGCCGATCGCGCCAAGCAGCGAAGGCGCCGAGCACACACCGGACGTGGTGATCAGGATGTTCGTTCCGATGTACTCCGACGGCGCGCGCTCAAGACGGATACCGTGCGAATACACCGCGAAACGGCTGTCAAATCGCCAGCGCAGATACGGCAAGCCTTCACCCATGTGGCCCAGGATGACCTTCAGCGCGGGGAAGCGATCAAAGACGCCGCCAAAGAGAAGCCTTAACGCATGGCTGCCCGTTTCCACACCCCAGCCCCATGCAGCGCCCGTCAATTCCGGATGACCGTCAAACACCGTCGGCATGACATAGGCATCAGTAGGATGCAGATACAGCGGCACATCGAGTTCCTGCATTCGCGCCCAAAACGAGTCGTATGCACGGTCGTCGTAGTACGTTCCCAAGGTGTGCCCGTTGACCAGCGCGCCCTTGAAACCGAGGTCGAGTACAGTTCGGTTCAGTTCGTCGATCGCCCCCTGCGGCGTATGCATGGGCAACGTTGCAAACCCGCCGAACCGCGTTGGATGACGTGCAATCTGTGTTGCCAGGAAGTCGTTACTTTCCTTCGCGCGAGCTACTGCGACGGCCGGGTCGATCTCCCCTTGCACGCTCGGACCTGTCTGGGACAGGATGGTGTAATCGATCCCTGCACGGTCCATCTCGGCTATGCGCTGTTCGTCGAAGTCCGCAAGACGAGCGGCGAGATCGGCCAGCACGTCAGGGGCGATGTGCTGGGTAAAGCTTTTTGAGTAGCCCTGGAAACCAGGCGTTGAGAAGTGTTCTTCCAGGGCAATTTTCCGAATGCGTTTAGTCATGAAAAAACTCCAGGCGTTTATTCAGCATACTGATAGGTTAGATGCAAAGCAGTGTTTTGACGGTTCACAAAACCGGTCTCAAGCTATGGTTAGCAGCGGGCTTATTCGCCTCGGCCAAAGAGGCGTTTTATACGGCCCCAGAGAACGCTCCACACCAGACTACCGACGTTGAATCGCGTCGACGGTCCAGCGGAGTCAGGCATGTCCGCGCCAGCCAGTTGTGCGGTGATCCGCGCACCAAAGTCGGCGATCATCCGGCGGACGAAGTCTTTAACAAGCCCCGATCGCGAGAATTGAGCCAGAGGTCCCTGCAACATATATTCAAGCGTGACCGCAACGCGCGTTTGCGTCCCATTCGATTCATCGCTCAATGCGTAGGTCACGTCGCCATTTGCTTTCGAACGGCTGATGTTGTCCTGCCCGGCCCCACGCATCACCGCACGGTATGCGGCGTCATCGCGTTCAAGTCTTGCAGCGCCCGCAAAATTTGCCGACATCGGACCAAACTTGATGGCGATCTTCCCCTTCACCTTTTCGGAGTCGTGCTCGATCAATTCGGCCCCCGGAAGGCATGCGGTAACAGACGGCAAGTCGCCCATGAACGCCCAGACTTTCTCGAGCGGAAACGGCACGACAAAGCTGTCATCAATCGCCGTCCACCCTTTGCGCGCACCAGTCGGCTGAACGTTTGAAACTGGCGACGCCGCATCGTCCTGCGATGAGCGCGCAGGCGCGTTCGAAGGTGTCGCGGCAATAGCCGCGAAGGTCTGAAACTCGCCCGCGGCCTGCGGCTGAGCGTTACGTACGGGCTCTTGTCGAACCGGGGCAACGGGAACGTCGGCCGGCGGATTCTCCTTCAGGTCGACAAGCACCGCTTTGATTGCGTTGACGATACCGACGTACCCCGTACATCGGCACAGGTTTCCTGATAGCTCCAGTCGAATGCGCGCCTCATCAGCGTCCGGAAACCGCCGCACGATATCGCGCGCGGTAATGAGCATGCCGGGCGTACAGTATCCGCATTGCAGCCCGTGATGAACCGAGAAAGACCGGCGCAGGCGCTTCATCAATTCATCGTCGTCGAAGCCTTCGATCGTACGAACCTTCTGATGGTCACAGGCGACGGCGAACGTGATGCAGGAGCGCACCGGTTCACCGTCTACAAGGACCGTACACGCGCCACACACGCCATGCTCGCAACCGAGGTGCGTGCCAGTCAGGTTCTGGTTGTCGCGAAGGAAATCGCCCAGATGGATCCGCGGCGCGACGTCGCCACGGATGGCCCGGTTATTGATGGTGAGTTCAATGACAGACATGGAAATTCCTGTTAATGCCCGGATGAACCGAAGGCTTGCGCAAGACAGCGCTCGACGGTCGCCTCGTGCATGGATCGGTCGATAGCGTCTGCGTTCGGCATCGCGCTCGCCACGCCCATTGCAATCGCTTCCGGGGTCGCCGCGCCAGGTCCGTGTTGCGCGATCGACTGAGCGAGTGCTTCCAGCGCTGCGGGTGGACCATCCAGCGCGCCAAGCACTACGCGGGCCAAGCCGGTTTGCGCGTCAAACGCGGCGGCCGCGCTCGCGTGAGCGAACTCACCCGTCTTGCGGCATAGCTTGTAATAGCCCCAACGCAAGGTGGGCCCCATCTTCGGCAACAAAACTGCCGAGATGATCTCGCCCTCTTCCAGCAGCGTCGTAAATGCACCCAGCATGAACTCACTGGCACGCACGCGGCGCGTACCGCTTGCCTTTGTGAGCTCGATCCGGGCGTCGAGGGTGGAGAGCGCCAGGGGCCAGTCCGCTGCAGGATCAGCGTGCGCCAGGCTGCCGCCAATGGTTCCTCTATTGCGGATCGCTCTATATGCAATGCCCGAGGCGACATACTGCAAAAAGCCGTTCCGCAAAAGCTCATACTTGCCATCCTCGATTTCCGCGTGAGTGATGGCCGCGCCTACGCGAATAAGATCACCTGAAACGGTGACGCTGCGCAGTTCATCGACACGCGATACATCGATCACTTTCGACGGCCTTGCGAGCCGGAGATTAAGCATTGGCCCCATCGACTGGCTGCCGGCTATGGGCTTGACGCTTCCGGCTGAAGCGCCAAGCTCGCTTAGGGCTTGCGGCAGTGTCTCGGCCCTGACGTAATCAAACGCGGCGGCCTTCATCGAATCACCTCGTGAACAGGTTCCGCCGTTGCCTCTGCCTCTGCCTTGCTGTGCGCGGCGGCCTTCGCCGTTTCAATGGCCGTGAGCAACCTGCGCGGCGTGAGAGGTGTCTCAGAGACAAGCGCTCCCAAGGGGCTCAGTGCGTCGTTCACCGCATTGAAAAGTGCCGCCGGAGGCGCAATCGCGCCCCCTTCCCCCACACCCTTCGCCCCAAACTCGGTATACGGCGACAGCGTCTCCATATGGATAATTGTCAGCGGCGGAAGCTCCGTCGGCCCCGGCAACATGTAGTCTGCAAGCGTGGAGGTCAGAGGCTGGGCGTTTTCGTCATACAGTGTCTCTTCATAGAAGGCAGTACCAATGCCTTGTGCAGTTCCGCCAATCGTCTGACCTTCGACAACCATCGGGTTGATCATTCGTCCGCAATCCTCAACAATCACATATTCCAGGATCTCGACGTCACCGGTTTTTGTATCGACCGCAACAGCGGCCGCGTGCGTTGCATAGCTGAACGCGCCGGTATCGACCTTCGGCTTGAAACCGTGAGTTGCCTCGAGCCCCGTCAAGTCGACGCCCTTAGGCAAACGTTCAGGCCGCAAGTACCAGGCGTGGCCGATATCCGCTAGAGAAACCCGTCCCGTTGCACCGATAACCTCGCCAGCCTCGAACCGGACTGCACCCTCCATTTCACCAAGGATATGCGCGCCAATTTTGATCAGCCGCGGCACCAGTTCGCGGCAAGTAGCCGCGACCGCGCCGCCGGCCATGACAATGCTGCGCGATGCGTATGTGCCTGTTGAATACGGTGTAAGTGCCGTGTCACCGTGAATCACCTTGATCTTCTGGATGGGAACGCCAAGCACCTCGTTCGCGATCTGCGCCAACGTGGTTTCCATGCCCTGCCCATGGGAATGAATACCGGCACGTACTTCGAGACCGCCGTCCGCGGTAATACGCACCGTTGCCAGGTCGTAACCGGGAACGACGGGCAAACCCCACGACGCGAACACCGCCGTTCCGTGCGCCGACTGCTCGGTGAAAGTCGCAAAGCCGATGCCGATCAACCTGCCGTCGGGTTCGCCCTCTTTCTGACGCCGGCGCCATTTGGCAACATCGAGTTGATCGGCTGCGCGCTTCAGGCTCTCCTGGAAGTCGCCGCTGTCGTAGTGCTTCTTGACAACGTTGGTGTAGGGCATGTCTGCGCCGCGAACCAGATTGTCATAGCGGACTTCCCAAGCCTCGCGGCCGACTGCCCGCGCAATGGCGTCCATGGTCAGCTCGATTGCGAAACACACACCCGTGCGCGCCACGCCGCGATAGGGCAGAAAGCCCGGCTTGTTGGTCGCGGCGCACTGCGTCCGGCAGCGGTAACCGCTGAAATCGTAGGGACCGGGAAGATTGCCAAGCGCCTGTCCAGTTTCCAGTCCTATCGTAAAAGGCCATGCTGAATAGGCGCCGCCATCGATCAACAAGTCGCAGTCCAGCGCCAGGAGTCGCCCGTTCTTGTCTGCATAGGCCGTCAGCTCGTAATGATGCTGACGCGTGTTGGCGCCTGCGATCAGATGCTCGCGACGGTCTTCGATAAATCGAAAAGGCCGCTTGTACGTGAGTGCGAGCCACGCAATGCAAAGCTCTTCTTGCTGGAGGACGCATTTGTATCCGAACGCACCGCCAACATCGGGCGAAATCACGCGGACCTGAGCATGATCGATTCCCAGGCATTGAGACAGCACCGTGCGAATCATGTGCGGCACCTGGGTCGACGTAATCACGACCAGTTGTGCCTGGGTATGATCCCAGTACGCCAGCACCGCCTTGCCTTCCATCGGGACCATACACTGGCGCGCCAGATCGACCTTCTGCTTCACGACGACGGGAGCATCCTTCGCGCGTTCGTCGAAGTTGATGTCCGCCTTGAGGTCGAGAAAGAGGTTGTCGGTCCAGTGGTCATGCACACGGACATCGGTGCGCTCACGCGCCGCAAAGGCGCTCGCAAATGCGGGTAGCTCATGCAGGTCCAGCTCAATCTCTTCCGCGATGTCCTCAGCCTCGGCGCGGGAATTCGCGAAACACATGGCTACGGGTTCACCGACAAAACGGACCTTCCCCGATGCAAGCGGAGGATGCGCAGAAGGCTTGTACGTCGCGAGGCTGGAGTCGGCCACAATGTCAGTGGCCGTATACATGTCTTCCCGCACAATGACCTGCCCGGGAAAACGCTCCGGCTTGCCAATGTGCTCAATCCGCGCGTGCGCAAGCGGGCTGCGCAAGAACGCGACTTCCTGCAAATCAGGAAACGTATAGTCGGCGACAAATCGCCCCTTCCCGTGCAAATGCCGCTCGTCTTCGCGGCGCCTGACACGAGCGCCGACGCCGCCACTTTCAACGGGCGCTTCCGTCGGTTCAGTGCTGTTCATATGCCTCTCCCAAGTCCGTAGCCCGCCAATAACATGCTCTGATCCTGCCCGTTCAAACAGGATAGGCCAGATCGTTTGCGATCATGGCAGTGTCATAAATAGCCTGCCGTTCCTTGAGGAGAAGTTCAGCGCCATTGCGCGCGAAGCGGTCAAAAAACCGGCCTGCCTGATGCAACGTGGTCGCCCCTTCAACCAGCGTCTGCAGCAACATGTAGTTGCTCTGCGCCACGATCTCTTCATCGGTCACATCCAGGATGCGGACATTGGCGACGAAATGCAGCATCTGCCTGGGCGCGAACATCTGCGTTCTTGAAATAGCTACTGCACGGTCGCGGAGCATATTCCGGCCTTCCGCGTAGATCAAACCAGCCGGAAAGCCATGAGCAGCGTTTTCAAACTCGGTCACGCGATAAACGCAGTTTTCCGTGAAAAATTCAGGCCACTGCTCAATGTCGCCACCATCGAGCACAGCGCAATATTCAGCATGAAAACCCTCCACGGCCGCGCGCGCTGCAAGCGCCTTGTCGTGTGCAACCGGTTTCTTCTCAAATCCTGGCAGCATTTAGAACCCCATCACTTCACGATAATGCTTGTACATTGCACGAATGGCAGCCTCAGAGATCAGGCTATCCGCAGTTCCGATGTTTTCGCTGTCGAGCTTGAGGACGCTGCGATCGGTTACCGAACGGCGAACGCCTTCCTGTACAAACTTCATTGCTTCGTTATCCTCCAGACCCAGGAAACCCGCTGGTCCCATCAGGTTGCCCTGGCGGAGCCGGTGGCGCGTGGTCTCTTCTGTATCGTCTTCGTAGCCGAACATTGTCCAGAGCATGATCATGCTATTCGGGCCGTTCGGGACAATATGCCGTACGCCCAAGGTATTCATTTCGCGCTGAACGATCAAGTTCGGCCAGATCGTCTGCATGGTCACCGACCACTCCGAATCGAATTCCTTGACGTACTCAAGGAAGCGTTCGTCTTGTAGGACCATGCCCTCGTGGAACGAGCGCATCTCTTTCTTCTTGTCGGCATCCACTGCGGCATAGAGTGAATCACTTTTCGCCGATGCCATCGTCCCGTGGATGCCACGCTTGCTGTCGGCTACCATTGCCGACCGGTTTCCTGCGACCAGCAAGCCGAACACCACAAGGAACGAGTGCAGCAGGGTTGCGTGGTAGGGGTCCTTCAAATTCTCGTGGTACATCTTCCAGTTGCAGGGCAACTCGTTCTTGTAGAACCCGAGAATGCGCAGCTTCTTACCGTTAAAGACAGCATCGAAATCTTTGAGGATTTCGGGCGTCAAGTAATCTTCAATCGGTTCCATGTCGTGCGTGAACGAAGCGAAGACCACGCCATTGCGCGTGGCGACAGCGAGCTTCCTGAGACCGTGGTCTTCGTTACGGAAGTCTCTCGGCATCCCGCCGAGCTTGTTCACGCCGCGCTTGAACGGAATACCTTGCAGGTTCCCTTTAAGGTCGTAGGACCACTGGTGATACGGGCAGACAAATTCGGTATTGTTGCCCCGTGTGTGGCGACAGAATTCGGCGCCACGGTGGGCGCAGCGATTCTCGAACACATGGATGGAACCGTCTTCGGCGCGGGACACAACCACCGGCGTCGGGCCCACGTACGAACGTTTATAGTCCCCGCTGTTGGGAACCTCGGCCTCGAGCGCGACGAAATTCCAGGTAGGGCCTTGAAAAATCCGTTCTACCTCGCGGGCGTATACATCATCACTTGTATAGACCCAGTCAGGGATGGCATGAAGACCCTCATCCGGCCAGACCAACTGTTCGATAGGCTTATTTTTGACGCTCGGCGTACCGAGGCCGATGACTGTCTCTGACGAATACAAAATGCTCTCCTGGATGCGTTATAAGTGAGCTTGCCGTTCAAGTTGCCGCAACTTGACGCCCGGGTCCGCGAGAGCCTCGGGATCGACCTCGGTCGCCTGCTCAACAAGCCGGCGAATCGCCCGCAACTCGCCACCGTTATTGACCGCGAGCGCGTACACAATCGCGTTATCCCGCAAGCCCATGAGCAAGGTCTTGTCGATGGAAGTGCGACGCTCGATCCATTGATTCACTGAACCGTCGAGCAGTCCCAGCATCTGCACGTTCCAGTCGTACTGGTCGGTCCAGAACCAGGGACTTGGCCGGTACTCGACCGACTCTCCCAGCATGTTGCGTGCTGCCACAATCGCCTGATCCTGAGCGTTCTGCCATGACTCCAGACGCAGACGGCGGCCGGACGCTCCAAACGGAAAATTCGCACAATCGCCTGCTGCATAAACGCCGGCAACCGACGTCTGGCAAAACGCATCAACGTGTATGCCGTTGCCTATCTCAAGACCGGAAGCTCTCGCGAGCGCTTCGTTAGGTTCCTGTCCAATGGCAACCACGACGAAATCAAAGCGCTCTGCTGTATTCCCCGCAAATGTGAGGGTCACTCCAGACGTCTCTTCCGTTGAGGAAAGCAGCTTTGCGCCAAGCATGAACCTGACTCCGTTTTGTTCGTGTTTGGCGCGTAGACGCTCAGAGAATTCGCGCGGCAGCGCGCGTCCCAGCAACTGCTCAGCGGCTTCCACCACCGTGACGTCGATTCCGCGCGCCCTGGCACTTGCCGCGAACTCCAGCCCGAGGAAACCTCCCCCAATCACTGCTACCGAGCGCGCATCGGCCAGACGCTCTCGTACTTTCATCGCGTCCGGCAGCGTTCGCAGCGTTAGCACGTGACGGCTGTCCGGGGTACCAGGAAGCCGACGCGCCCGCCCACCGGTCGTGATCAGACATTTGTCGAACCCGATGCTTCGCCCGCTTCGGAACGTTGCGGTGCGATGCGTCACGTCGAGTAGTTCGACGCTATCCGCGATCCAGTCGATATTGCTCGTCTCGTAGAAGTCGCTCGTATGGAGCCACGCGTTGAAGCAGTCGTTATCGTCAATCGCCGTCAGCGCGGCCTTCGATAACGCCGGGCGCTCGTACGGCCGGTGCTGTTCATCACCGGCGAGCACGATCGAGCCGTTAAAGCCCTGTGCCCGCAACGTTTCGGCGGCGCGGCCACCGGCCTGTCCCGCGCCGATAATCAAGATCGTTTCCACTTTTAAATTCCTGGCTTGAGTCAAAAAACCGATCGCTCAAAGCTCGACCATCACGGCGCCCTTTTCGATCTGAACCTTGTAAGTCCTGATCGGCACGGTCACCGGCGCGCAAAGCGCGGCACCCGTCTTCACATCGAATTTCCCCTGGTGAAGCGGGCACTCAATACATCCGTCATCCAGAAAACCGTCGCTGAGCAACGCGAACTGGTGGGTGCAAACGTTATGCGTGGCATAGACCTCACCGTCCACCAGGTATAGGGCGATCTGTTCGTTCTCGATCGTCGCGGCGTAGGGTTCGTCCGCGTTCAGATCGTCGAGGTTTGCTGCGAATTTGAGTGTCATCGCTTTGCCTGGGAAATTACTCAGTATGCTGATGAATTAATCATAGCTCTAATCCGGTCTGAGTCAATATTTGTCAAATCTATCGTTTACCCTTTGTGGATGCATTGACGAAAAAGGGGTCGAATTTGCAGGCCGATGCGGTGGGTCTCTCCGGGTGGCGCGACGGAGGGGGTTTTTCGATGTGTGTTTGCGAGGGAGGCTGGTGTAAGCAGACGAATCTACTGACCCTGGAATTCGGGCTTTTAGGCGGCGACCATTAGCGCGAAATTTGTTGCCGGCATGACGGACGCAGCAGATGAACGCGACGCCTTGCGCATCGCTCCGCTCGTCCGTGCACACCTTGATCTTGACGCACGCAGTCACACGCCGTCCGCGCGAGCGCGCGTCTGGATGCGGAAGTCAATCGGCTAAAGCCAACTGTTCGGGACGAAACAGAATGCGTTTGATAATGTATTGAACCGGCACACCGCTTGGCGGTCGACACTCCACTTTCTGCCCCACCCGTGCGCCAAGAAGCGCGAAACCTGTGGGCGAAAGAACCGAGATGCGTCCCCGTTCATAGTCCGCTTCATCCGGATACACGAGCGTCCATTGATGGGCTTCGCCGCTGGCAACCGCCGTGCATTCGATCCGAGTGTTCACCATGACGACATCGGTTGGCACCTCGGCAGCGTCAAGCAGCATGGCTGTGCCCTCAAGCTCCTCCACGAGCGTACGTTGCTCGGATGAAGCACCCGAGACGCGTGCGCAACGCTTGAGCCGTTCCATATCGAGCTCAGACAGGATAGGCATGCCGTTGGGCATGCTCTTGGTCCTGGATCTCACCAATGGTGCCGGTTGAATTTTATTGAATGACATAGGTACCTCGTGTGTAAATTAAGAATCAAATGGGTTATTGCAACCGCCATCAGATCATTGTTTCTACCGTTAGTTATCCTGTGCGATTAAACACGCCAGGCCGCTGACCTGTGGGGACCATGCGTGCAGCAGGATCAATGTCAGTGGTCCCGAAAAACCATTGGAGAAAAGCTTTCCTGGCGGATTAAACCGCAGATGAAAATGATTGACCCCATCGCCGAACTGACGGCCACGCGTGCGTTTCCAACGCCGGTTCCTAAAAGGAATCAACGCCGATGCGGTGATGTGAGATGTGCGGGAGGAGAAGGCCCGGTTCGCGCGTTAACTGACGATCAGTCGTTAAGCAGGAGCCGGGCACAAAGAAGTGCAGACATGTCCGCCGGACGTGCACGGCCCCAATTGAGCTGCGTGCCCCTCGATTTTTCGCTCGCACGCAGGCACCTTCCGGTCACAACCGGAAAATGGAACACTGCGAGTGAATGAAGCGAAACGAGAAACACGGCGGTCACCTAGGTCAAGAGCGCTGGAGAAGGACAAAAGAAGCACATGACTTCATTAAAGCTTGTTTGTCAGGATATTGCAAGCTTCTGAACTCCGAATGTACCGTCCCTCGCCGATCGGAGCCGGATTTCAGAACAATCTTGTTTTTGGGAAACTGCCTCGCGGAAGGGGGACCCCGATGCTGCCGCGGTACGCTTTTGCTGTCGCTGGATCACCCGGTATGACAAACGGAGAGACTGCTCACAACTCGTCCTTCATCGATAAAGCCGACCGCCTTCACCCCAGGCATAGCTGAGCGCCATACTGCGACAACGCCCTGACCTGCATCAACTGCGCACAAACCGCGACAGCAATGGAAGCAGGCGCTTTGTCCACAATCCCCTCCACGCCGATCGGACAGGTCATCTCCGTCAATCGCCCGGGGTCAACGCCTCGATCAACCAATCGCCGCTCGAATCTTACGCGCTTCGTCTTTGACCCGATCATGCCAAAGTAAGCAAAATCGTTGCGTCTCATGATCCTGATCGCCAGCGAAAAATCCAGCGAATGGTCATGCGTCATCACCAAAAAGCACGCGCCAGGAGGCGCTGAATCGACAATCACATCCGGTGTATCGGTTGCTTCGATCTGTACGTTGCGGGGCACTTCATTGGGGAATAGTTCGTCGCGTGCATCGACCCACTGAACCTCACAAGGCAGCATGCCCAGCAACTTGACCAGCGCATGGCCGACGTGCCCCGCGCCAAAAAGCACTATGTGCGTCGGCGGTACAGCTGGCGATATCGGCACCCCGTTACGACGGCCGATAACCACAGGTTCCTGGAGCATTTCCATAGCAAGCCTCGAATCAATGCGCTGCTGTAGAGGCTGCAGCCGCAGCCACTGCAGCGCGGACCGCACCCACCGCCTTCAAGATTTCCTCGCTGGTCGCGGGTGCATTGAGCGGCGGATTCACAGTGTTATTGCCAACACTCGCCACTGCATCGCGGATCGCGAAGAACACAGAAAACGGCAGTAGCAAGGGCGGTTCGCCGACTGCCTTCGACCGGTGAATGCTATCCTCCGCATTGCGGTTCTTGAACAACCGGACGTCGAACACGGGCGGGCAATCATTGACGGTCGGGATCTTGTAGGTGGATGGCGCGTGGGTCATCAGCTTGCCGCCCGCATTCCACCACAGCTCTTCGGTCGTCAGCCAGCCCATTCCCTGGATAAAACCGCCTTCGACCTGTCCCACATCCAAAGCCGGATTGAGCGACGCGCCCACGTCGTGCAATGCATCAGCACGCAGCACGCGCATTTCGCCGGTCAGTGTGTCGATCACGACTTCGGAAACCGCTGCGCCATAGGAATAGTAGGAGAACGGCCGACCCTGCATCTTCGCCTGATCCCAGTAAAGCTTAGGAGTCTTGTAGAAACCGTCGGACCATAACTGCACCCGCGCGCGGTACGCCTGCATGATCACTTCGTCGAAAGGGATCGCCTTGTCACCGACCACAATCCGGTCGTCGACGAAACGCACGTCGCGCGCGTCGACTTCGCCCGCGCCATAGTGCTCGGCGGCCAGCGAGGCAAGCCGTTCGCGCAATTGACGAGCGGCGTCCTGCGCAGCCTTGCCGTTCAGATCGCTGCCGGTCGACGCCGCGGTCGCCGACGTGTTCGCGACTTTGCTCGTGTCGGTTGCTGTCACACGCACACGGTTGAAACGAATACCGAGTTCGTGCGCGACGACCTGCGCGACCTTCGTATTGAGCCCCTGCCCCATCTCCGTACCGCCGTGATTCACGAGGACCGAGCCGTCGGTATAAATGTGCACCAGTGCGCCGGCCTGGTTAAAGTGAGTCACGTTGAACGCAATGCCGAACTTCACCGGCGTCAGCGCGAGTCCCTTTTTAAGCACATCGTTGTTCGCATTGAATTCGCGCACAGCCTCGCGACGAGCGCGGTAATTGCTGGTGGCTTCGAGTTCGTCGAGCAGTTCGTGGATCACGTTATCTTCAACAGCTTGCCCGTACGGCGTGAGGTTGTGCTCGGTCTTGCCGTACAAATTCCGGCGGCGTACATCGAGCGAATCGAGCCCTACAGAACGCGCGATGTTATCCACAATGTATTCGATCGCAAACGCGCCCTGCGGTCCGCCGAAGCCGCGAAACGCCGTGTTCGACTGCGTATTGGTCTTGCCGCAGAACCCGTCGATAGAGACGTGCGGCAGCCAGTACGCATTGTCGAAATGGCACAGCGCGCGGGTCATCACCGGGCCTGAAAGATCAGCCGAAAAGCCGCAACGCGACGTCATGTCGACGGACACGCCGTCGATCAGGCCGGTGTCGTCGTAGCCGACTTCGTACGTGTAATGAAAATCGTGCCGCTTGCCGGTGATCATCATGTCGTCATCGCGATCCGGACGCAACTTCACGGGGCACAGCAGCTTCCATGCAGCGAGCGCCGCGCAGCACGCGAACAGGCCCGATTGCGACTCCTTGCCACCGAAACCGCCACCCATCCGCCTGCATTCGACCAGCACGTTGTGCGACGCGAGGTTGAGCATATGGGCAACCATGTGCTGCATTTCCGACGGATGCTGCGTCGAGCACCACACGTGCATGCCATCGTCGTCTTTCGGCACGGCGTATGAAATCTGACCTTCAAGGTAAAACTGTTCCTGGCCGCCGAGCAGCATTTCACCGGTTTCTCGATGGGCGGCCCACGCTATCTTCGCACCTGCGTCGCCACGCGCGAGCTTCATTGGCGGCAGCACGTGGGCGTTGGCGGCGCGCGCCTGTTGCGGCGTCAGGATTGCCGGCAACTCTTCATACACGACCTCGGCGCGGCGCGCCGCGCGGCGGGCAATGTCGTGCGACATTGCGACGACAATGAACATCGGCTGACCGACGAACTGCACGACACCATCGGCGAGGATCGGGTCGTCACCGTGAATGATCGGGCCGACGTCATTCACGCCGGGGATGTCGGCGGCAGTGAAGACAGCGACAACGCCAGGCGTTGCCCGCACTGCGTCGAATGACATCGATACAATTTTTGCGTGCGCCTTCGCCGACATTCCAAGGGCCGCATGCAGCGTGCCGGCGACCACCGGAATGTCGTCGGTGTAGCTCGCGCGGCCGCTGACGTGCAAATGCGCAGATTCGTGCGGACGCGAAACGTGGACCTGCGTGAAGTCAGCTTCAAGGAGATCCTTGGCTTCTTTCATGTCCCTCAGGAACGGTTCGGCTTGCTGATTCATTCTGATGTTCTCCGTGTCCTTTGAGGTTCAGGAAGCAGTCACTGCGCGTACGTCGAGCGCCGCTTTCGGCAACGGATTATCTGGGCGTGTCTCAAGCCAGAACCGATGCAATGTGTTCTTCGCGGCTTCAAGCCGATAGTCGCTCGAGGCACGCATATCGGACAACGGCGCGTAGTCTTTCGCGAGCGCGAGCATGGCTGACTGCGCGGTGGCTTCGTGCCAGTCGGCATCGCGCAGCACGGCTTCTACGTGAGTCGCGCGCTTGGGCGTGGCGGCCATTCCGCCGAATGCGATGCGTGGATCGCGAATCACGTTGCCATCAGCGATAAAAGAAAGCGCCGCGCACACCGCCGAGATGTCCGAGTCGAAACGCTTCGATAACTTATAGGTGCGGAACTGCAGATTCGCGCGCACACCGGTACGCGTGGGCACTTTCAAGCCGAGGACAAATTCGTGCTCGGCCATGTCCTTCTTCTGATACGCAAGGTATAGGTCTTCGAGCGGCATGACGCGCTCGACATCGTTGCCGCGAACGATCACGTGTGCGCCGAGCGCGATCAGGCCGGGCATGGAGTCACCAATCGGCGAACCGTTCGCGATATTGCCGCCGAGCGTGCCGGCATTGCGAATAGGCAGCGACGCAAAGCGCTTCCACATTTCCTTCAGTTCGGGATAGTGTTTCGCGAGTTCTTCATAGGCCCGTTCGACCGTGACGCCCGCGCCAATTTCTATCCAGTCACTCGACGTTTCGATCTTCTGCAGCGCGTTGATTCGCCCGACGTAGACAATGTCGCCGAGATCACGCATCAGTTTCGTGACCCACAGGCCGATGTCGGTGCTGCCGGACAGAATGCGCGTCGATGGTTTTGCTGCCTTGATACGAGCGAGTTCGTCGACGGTGCGCGGCGCGTCGAAGCGCTGGCCGGCGTGTTCATAGCAGAAGGTGTCTTCACGTTCGAGCGTGGCGAGCGTGCGGGACAGCGCGGCGATATCGACCGGCATTTTTGGCGCCGGCATGTCGAACATCCTTTCCGCCGCGTCGACGATCGGCCGGTAGCCGGTGCAGCGGCACAGGTTACCAGTCAATGCATCGGAGATGTCGGCGCGTGACGGGACGGTCTTGTTCGCGCATGTGTGTTCGTGGCCGTGTTTTTCGTACAACGACCACATCGACATCACGAAACCCGGCGTGCAGAAGCCGCACTGCGAGCCGTGGCATTCGACCATCGCTTCCTGTACCGGATGCAGCGAACCGTCAGGCTGACGCAGGTCTTCGACAGTGAATAGCGCTTTGCCGTCGAGCGTTGGCAGGAACTGAATGCACGCGTTTACCGCCTTGAACTTGACGCCGCCCGCTTCGTCGCGTTCGCCGAGAACGACCGTGCACGCGCCACAATCGCCTTCGGCGCACCCCTCTTTCGTGCCCGTGCAGAGCGCGTCTTCGCGCAGGTACTGGAGGACAGTGCGGGTCACGGCTGCGTCGCTGACTTCGCGGATCGCGTTGCGGTGGTAGAAGCGGATGGGCTGGCTCATGTCTCGGTGCTCGCGTTGGTTTGCGCTGCTGCTTTTTGGGCTGTCGTCGCGTCTTTGTAGCGTTGCTGTGGCGTCGTTCCGCGGCTTTTTCGGCTGGCCTGACCGCCGCCGCAGTGACGGTTCGCAAAGTATCACTGTCAATATTTAGAGCCCATAGCGGGTGAGATATGCACGTCATATCGCTGCGGCGATAAGTCACGTGCTGTGGGGACTGGGGTATGCCGACGCGTCTTATTCGATGCCGGAAAGGCCCCTCCAGACTGGGTTCCGATACGTCCATCCCGTGGGGAACCCCTCCAGCACTTGCCACGGCGACCGTGGACTCGTCGAAGGAAATCCGATCGTTTGTATCGCAATGTATCTGCAGGGCGCAGGGACACACAACGTTTCACCAAGGGTGTTTGCCGGACACAAGCCAGATACGTCCAGGAGGTCTAATACATTCACGCCAGCCCTGCATCACGGCGCATTCGAATCCAGTTCAAATCTAGTCCGACTCGATTCAGCTTCAACCACTTAACGCGCAAACCGGTGTTTGCGGAAACCCACTCTCAAGAGGTAGACATCATGAAACTCGTTCAATCGCTGATCATTGCTGCTGTTGTTGCCATCCCGGCCGTATCGTTCGCTCAATCGAACGAATCTCTTACCCGGGCCGAGGTGCGTGCCCAACTGGTCCAACTGGAAAAGGCCGGCTATAACCCGGCGAGCGACCAGACGCAATATCCGCAGAACATTCAAGCAGCGCAAGCGCGAGTCGACGCAGCGAACGGCGTGTCCGCAAGGTCGTATGGCTCGTCGACCAGCAGCACGGCTGCGGCAGGTTCACGCGCGACAGAGTCAGACGTGATCGGCCTGGGCTCGATCTACGCGCGTCCCTAAGCTAAAAGGTTGCGTCTTTAACGGCGCAACGTGAATGCGCTTTCGCAGTAAAGAACTTAGCAGGGCCTTAACCATCGGAGTTCGTACTCCCATGGTTAGGGCCCTGTTTGTTTGTGGGTTGCCTTTGTTATATCAGGGTGCACACGCTCGAGCAGCCGAGGGACATTCTCGACCGCTCCAAAGCAATGGGATGGACGCCCTCACCTCGTCACGCGTCACCTCGCAGATTTGTATCTCAGCGTATCCGAGAGTTGCATCGATACAAAACATTGGATTTTCCCGGTTTTCCCGACACAAACCCGATACCTGCAGACGTTCTAATGCATCAACGCCGGATTCACCGGTACCGATCAAACCCTCTCAGGAGAATGACATGAAACATTCAATGATTATTTTGGCTTTTGTTGCAAGCGCAGTCTCAGGTTTGGCTCACGCAGCCGGCACGGTCAGCTTGGCCGGCGGCGCGGCCAGCAACGTCCAGACACGGCAATGGTCGCCGGCCAGCAACAGCATTGCTCCCAAGACCCGCGCGGAAGTTCGTCAGGACCTCGTTCAAGCGCAACGCGACGGACAGGTCGCTTACCTCAACCGCACGCTGTATCGCGGAGGCATGTAATTAAGCATTCGTCATCGAGCTGATTCAGTTAGTACAACCTATCTCAAACCCTATTACTGCATTTCGATTAGCCACAAAATCAGGCACGAAAATCGTCTTGCGTCACGGCTTACTGGAGCTTTCATCATGAACAAACATTTCATCGGCGCGGCACTCATCGCAATCAGCGCGGCGATCGCCGCCCCCGCGTTTGCCAGCAGCGGCTACGGCCCGGCACCTCACTACAACCCCATCGCAGGCGCCCCCACGTCGCAACGTGGACAAAGTGCACAGACGATCCACGCGGAACTCGTGAGCGCTGAATCCAACGTCAACACTGCCACGCAGTCGTTTGGCGGCGTAAGCGAAACCCGTTCGCAATCGGGCGTTCGCACGCTGGCGGACAATACCCGCTCGGCCTATTTGCATCACTGAACCACACTTCTGACCGCAACGAAGCTCAACGAAACCAAACAAGGAGTCGACCATGGCACAGCTTGAAAAAGTACTTTATACCGGCAAGACCCACACTACGGGTGGCCGTGACGGCGCGTCCCACAGCGATGACGGCCGTCTGGATATCGCCCTTTCCGCTCCTGGCAGCAAAGGCGCCGGCACGAATCCCGAGCAACTGCTCGCTGCAGGCTGGTCCGCGTGCTTTATCGGCGCAATGGGGCTGGCGGCAGCCAAGTTGAAGATTGCTCTACCCGCCGACACGGCAGTCGACGCTGAAGTTGACCTGGGTACGACTGCGGGTGCTTATTTCCTTCAGGCGCGGCTGAATGTCAGCCTTCCCGGCCTGGACCGTGAAGTCGCCCAGACTCTCGCGGACGCTGCGCACCAAACCTGCCCCTATTCCAAGGCTTTACGCGGCAACATCGACATCGTCATCACGGTCGTCTGAGCCAGACGCGGTCGCTTTGCGGCATCGCTTCCGCTGTTAAGGCGGTTCGATGCCGCATTGCATGTCATGGCACCACGTCAGCGAAGCCGCTTGCTGGCCGTAAAAATCGGTGAAAATCCAGGGGCACGGCGCTCCCGGAGCCCGCCAGACCGCTGAACACATGGCTTTTGCTATATTCGCGGTTTCCTCTGGCAACCTTTACATCATGCGAGTCGGCCGTCCGGTTCAAGCCCTGCCCCATCCGAATTGCGACTATTGCGGCGCAAAGGCAACGCTTGTGCGGCCCGGAGAGGCCGCTTACCCGTATCAGGACGGACACGGACCGCTATGGCTATGCGCGCCGTGTGAGGCCTGGATCGGCGTATTCGCACGCAGTACCCGCAACCTCCCGCTCGGCCGGCTGGCGAACGCCGAATTACGGGAATGGAAAGCCAAACTCCACGCTGCGCTGGAACCCATGGCTGAAACAAAGGCCAGGCGCGACGGCGTAAGCATCTTCGAAGCAAGATCAAAGGGTTACAAGTGGCTGGCCGGGGAGCTCAAGATAGAGCCGAAAGCTTGCAACATCAATTTGCTGGACCTGGAACATTGCAAGGCGGCAGTCGGTGTGATCGAACAATTCGAACAAAATCGCCGAGCCGCTACCCCTTCAGAATAACCGCGACCTGTACGTTAACCTGTGGACAACTCTCTCGACGACTCCATGGCCCGTACCCTACCGTTTAACCGCAGCGCGCAAGCAACGCGTGTCCGCCTGTCCAAAATGCTGCTTCTTCCGATGCCAAGGATGGAGGCGGACACACTTTCATTGCATGCTCATTGCGCACTGCAGGCGCTGCGCGACGGCACTGGATGGATGGCCGGAACCCAATCCCTCGCTGAAATCCTGATCCTGACGGCGTACGTCGCCGAGGCGGGATACGGACAAATCTCTCGCGAAGCGTGGCTGCAGAGCGAGATAGCGCTTAACGCCGCGTTCGCGCAAGGCCAGGTCACGGGCGTCTGGAAACTGGACGATACGAGCTGTGAGCAACTTGCCAGCGTCGTGTGCGTGCACGATGCGCAACTCCACAACGCTCCGTTGGGTGTACTCGCCGCCGCGAGTGAGCGCCTCGAGCGCCTGAAGGCTGGCGAAGCGGACCCCATGCCAAAATTAAAGAGGGCGTGAACGGGACAACCTTGTCTCCAGGAGCGGGTTTCCACTGTGTCAAATCTTCACAACACTGCGTGCGTCCTTCGTGAAATAAAGTGACATAGGTCATACCAAAATGATTAAATTGACCAAGCTGATTCCGATGTGACCGGACTTGCACCGCGCGCAGGGAGTCATCTCGTTGTGTATTGGCATCTGTGAAGATCGGCCGGAGATGCACCGGTCAAATCTAGCGAGAGCACTATGTCGCCTTGGTTAGCCGTCGCCTTAGGCGCTGGAGTTTTCAGCGCGGTCGTGAACGTGACTTGCAACGCGGTTGCTCGCAAGCGCAACTCAGCCCGCAACGCCACCGAGCGTATTCACGCCGGTCGTCATACCGCATTGACTGCGGCTATCACCCTCGAAGAATTTACCCACCGCTGTCAGGTGACCATTGATCGCGCAGAACGCAGAGAGCTTTCTGAGCAGCGGCACGTACAGTTGGGCGACATAGAAATACCGCCCTTCGCGTTTCCTGATGACATTCAATGGCGTGATCTCGACGCCGGAAAGGCATCGTACCTTCGGGCCTTCAGTGCCGATCAAACGCATAACGCCGAGCGGATCCAGTCGAACGATCGATGCTCGAATGTTGACGAGTTCGCCGCAACCATCAAGGGGCATTGCGCTGAATTCGGACGACGGGCTTGGCTGATGGCAGTTGATTTACGCGAAGAAAACGAATTGGGCGCGGTCAAGGATCACGACTATCTGATCGAGTTCGACGCAGCACTCAGCCGATACACCGCCTGGGAACGGCGCCAAAGAGCCCGTACCGAAAGAGTCTCCACTCCTTCACACGTGACGCAAAGTCCACAGCGTTCTGGAAGCAGAGCAACGGGACTCGCTGTGGGCGGCCCGGCGTAGGTCTACGGTCGCCGTTGGTGATCAAACCGGGTTCGCGTCTGGTGTCATTTTGTACGGACCCAACCGCCGGTGAGGATAGGCTTCACGTATATCTCGCCCGTAATCTGGCGCCGTTCACTTCGCTCGCATCATTGTCGAAACAAGAAATCATATCGTTTCGCACTTTGCTTCGTATCCCGAATTAAACCAACAATGAATAACGTGAGGTGCAGCGGTATCTGCCGGGCTAGTCCGGGCTGATCGAAAGCCGGTGAGCGGACCTGCGTCAGAAACATAGTCGGCGCAGTATGGATTCAAGCAAAAATGCGACAATCACGCATCATTGCTCTGAATCCACGAGTCCGATTACGGAACTGAAAGTATCTGGGGTGTCGTTAGTTCGCCGATCTTCCTCCGGGCATGATTCCACCTGACCTCGCCGACGCCCCTCCCGTAAAATAGAAAGCTGATGTCCGACATACATACTCCCATGAAGCTTTCACGTCGCGCAGTGCTCGGCCGTGGCCTTGCCATTCCGCTGAGCCTGAGTCTGTCGCCATTTATGGCGCTTCGTCCTGAAATAGCCAACGCAGCCACATCCTCGCTTGCCATTGTGATGAATTCCGGCGAAGCGAGTGTCTCGGTCATCGACATGACGTCGCGCAAAGTCATTCGTACCTTGCCCACGCTGCGCGAACCGAGTCACTGGGCACTTTCGCAGGACCGCAACACACTTTATATAGCCGATGCGAGCGGCAATGCGTTGTTCATCGTCGATCCGCATACCGGTACCGCGCTCGGTCACAAGGTCATTGCCGACCCTTACCAACTTGGCTTCACGCCGGATCATCGTTACCTCGTGGTCAACGCGCTTCGGCTCGACTATGTGGACGTCTATCGCGCTGATGACCTGAGCCTGGTCAAACGTTTCTCGCCCGGCTCCATGCCAAGCCATCTGGATTTCTCGCCGGACTCGCGCTGGAGCTTCAATTCCATGCAGGGCTCGGGAACGCTTGTCTCATTCGACATGACCAGCATGGCGATTCGCTGGAAGTCGAAGGTAGGTTCAACCCCGGCTGGCGTGCTATGGCACAACGGCAAGGTGCTTGTCTGCGTCATGGGCAGCGATCATGTGGCGGAGGTCGACCCGGTCACCGGTGACGTGCTGCGACGAGTCAAGACGGGAGTCGGTCCGCACAACATTTTCCTCTCGCCGGACGGCAGCACGCTCTACGTGTCCAATCGCATCGGCGGCTCGCTTGTCGCCCTGGACCCCACTACGTTTGCCATTCAACGCACGTATCCGTTTCACGCTGCCGGACCGGACGACATTGGGATCGCGCCGGACGGCAAGCTATGGGTCACGTTGCGCTTTCGTGAACAGGTCGCGGTGCTGGACCCGAAAAGCGGCGCTTATGACACCATTGATGTAGGGCGCTCGCCGCATGGCATTTTCCTTAGTTCCGAGTTGAGCCGTAAAGGCCCGATCACCGCCGAAACCTTGTAAGGAACGCCATGCTGATGATCCTCGACAGGTTGTTCAACGCGCTGGCCGGTGAGATCGATCAGTACCTCGTTCTGCCGTTGCTGTATCACTTCGGCTGGATGCAGTGGGAAGAGCTGTCTTTCGACTGGGTGCTCGTGTGCGTGTATGGAATGTTCGCGGTCGTCGTCACCTACGCCGTATGCTGGCCGCTGGAGGCCCTGTTTCCGATCGAGCACTGGGAAGATCGAAAAACAGTGGTGACAGACGCGTTCTATACGGTGCTCAATCGCGTCGGCGTTTTGCCCGTCGTCAGCTTCCTGCTGTTCTATCAGGTACAAGTGTGGGTGAACGGTTTTGTGGTCGCTCACGGCTATATCCCGCCAACGCTTGAGACCGTCGTGCCCCCGCTGCTCGGGCACCCGATCATCACGTTTTTTGCGTACGCGCTGATTCTCGATTGCGCCGACTACTGGCGTCACCGCCTGTCGCACTCATGGCGCGGCTGGTACGCGTTGCATGCGTTGCACCACGCACAGCGACAAATGAGCTTTTGGTCCGATGACCGGAATCACTTATTGGACGATCTGATCGCGGCAATCTGGTTTGGCGTGGTCGGTCTCGCGATCGGCATTCCGCCGCTGCAATTTCCGCTGCTGTTCCTGTTCATGCGCTTCGTCGAAAGCCTGAGTCACGCGAATATCCGCATGTCCTTTGGTTGGCTTGGCGACAGGCTGCTTGTCTCGCCGCGCTTCCACCGTCTGCATCACGGACTGCGTGCGGCTGGCCGGCACTCCTGCAATTACGGCGCCGTTTTTCCGATCTGGGACATCGTATTTCGCACGGCCGACTTCTCGGCGGAGTACCCCCCTACCGGAGATCGACGCGCGCCTGAATCGATGGCAAGCGGCGGTTACTTCGCCCAGCAACTAGGTGGCTTGCGGTTTTTCCTCGATGAGATCCGGCAGTCATCGAAAAAAGTACATCGCCGTTCCTGACGACAGCAAGTCTCCCACGCACCTGCTAACATGCGGATCACTGAGGCTAAGATGCGGGCGCGTCAAACCTCTGCGTGAAGTCTCCGCTTCAAGTCTCTGCTTCAAATCTCTCTTACCTACGCCGACCTTTCATGTCTCTGCTCAACCTGCTCGTCCCATGGGAACCTTCTTTCGGGCTCGTGGCAGTGTTCGTCATAACAGTCTTACTGTATGTGCGAGGGTCACGCCACGTTCATATCAGCATGGCGCGGCGAATTGCGTTTTGGGTGGGTCTTGCACTCTTCTACATAGCGCTTCACACGCGGCTCGACTATTACGCCGAGCATGAGTTCTTTGTGCATCGGCTCCAGCATCTGGTGCTGCACCATCTCGCGCCGCTGATCCTGATGGCGTCTTATCCAGGCAGCGTGCTGCGTGCTGGCCTGCCATTGCGCTGGCGCAGCGCGCTGCGTCGTTGGCAATACCGCAGGCCAGCGCGGGTGCTCGCTGCGGTCGTACTGAATCCGACCTTCATTTCGGCCACGTTTGTCATCTCCGTTGTCTTCTGGCTGATTCCATCTGTACAGTTCGTCGCCATGCTGGACTGGCGCATCTACACGTTCATGAACTGGTCGGTCGCGGTGAGCGGGTTACTGTATTGGTGGATGCTGCTTGATCATCGGCCACATCCGCCGAGCCGTACCCGACCGGGCTTGCGAGTGCTGTCGCCGGTCATCACCATGACCCCGCAGATTCTTGTCGGCGCGATCATCACCTTCTCGACGCATGACCTCTATCCGATCTTTTCGCTTTGCGGCCGTGCGTTCACATCGGTTCCGGCGACGCTCGACCAGAGTCTGGGCGGACTCATCATGTGGGTACCAGCCGGCGTGCTTGAGGCGATCGGCGCCATGATGGCCTTGCGCCATTTGATGCGTCTGTCCGAACTCCCTGCTCGCGTGCCACCCAAACAGAGGCCTGCGAAACGGCGAGCGAAACCTGTCCTCGGGAATTGAGAGGTTCGGAGTTCGGACCTTTCTCGCCTTTCACCGAGTCTTGTCCCGAACGATTTTCACGCTGGTATGCGACGCGGCTCGGAAGCGCACGACATTTGATGCGCGGTGCGGCGTCGCGCTTGTGATGCGGTGATCAATCGCGGTCGCCGGATAGTCTGGATTCTCAGGCAACGACCGCCCCATTCGCTGGATGGTTAGCGCCTGATTACTATGGCCTTACAGCGAACACAGATCTCTCAACGAATGCTTCTCAACCATCTTGGCCTGCACACTGCACAGCTTTCCAACCGGCAGCATTTGCGCGCCAATATGGCATCCAGCGACATGCGTCGCATCGCGCTAAAATATAAAGTTATCGCGATGCAGCATGCACAGGCATGCGCTCAACAGCACTTGGCTAGACACCGGGATCACGGGAGACATTCGTTCAATGAACGACGCAGACTTACCAGGCATGCTTCCCGAGATGCTGCCGCGGCTATGGGCATTCGCGCTTCGTATTTCCGGTGATCAGCACGACGCCGAAGATCTCGTCCAGCGAGCCTGCGTGCGGGCGCTCGAACGGGCGCACCAATTGCAGCCCGACACGTCCCCGCTAAGCTGGATGTTTTCAATCGTCCATTCCACCTGGATCAACGAGTTGCGAGCGCGCAGCGTACGCAAGCGCTCCAGCATGGAATGGGACGACGACTTCCTGGAAAACGTCGCCGACCCCGTCGACAAAGGCCCGGAAGCACAACTCATGCACAGCCAGGTCATCAGCGCCGTTGAACGACTACCGGAAGCGCAGCGTGTAGTCATGCTGCTGGTCGCGGTCGAGGGCTTGAGCTATCAGGAAGCGGCCGATGCTCTGGAAGTGCCCATTGGCACGGTCATGAGCCGCCTGTCGCGCGCGCGTCAAGCGGTTGGCGCGTTGTTAGGCACACCCGATTCGAAAGCCAGGGCTTCGGTCACGCGCAAGGACTCCATCGCATGAAAACCGATGACATCATGCTGATGGCATATGTAGATGGCGAACTTGCTCCGGGAGAGAGCCAGCAAGTCGAGGAGCACATTCGCGCTTGCGCTGAAGCCTTGAGCCGCGCAGGCCCGGAGCGGCCGGCGGAATGCTTAGTCCGTGGAACCACGTCCGGTTGCGCGAAACGCAGATACACTTATGACAACAAGCCTGATTCATCGATTTTCACCGGTCGACGCGCGAGAAAAAGCGAGAATTTAATCATTAGCGAAAGTAACGGGTCAGTCTTATGAAATCGGACGATATCCTGCTATTGGCCTACGTGGACGGCGAACTGCCGCCGGCCCAACGTGAGGAAGTCGAGCGCGAATTGCGCACGTCTCCCGATGTGGCGGAGCGCGTCGCACTTTTGCAGGCATCGCGGTTGCCGTACCGCGAAGTGTTCGCCGCGCAAAAGCTGCCGCCGGTGCCGCCGAGCCTTAGCGCGAAAATCGAAGAGATGGCACGTGCTGCGAAGGCAAAAACCGCCGAGTCCGTCGCCAGTCCCAACGTAAGCGTCAACGACCCCGTCGTTCCCCGGGCTCCGGGCAGTCCGGCTT
The DNA here is from genome assembly GCF_028292365.1 of Caballeronia sp. Taxonomy (GTDB): domain Bacteria; phylum Pseudomonadota; class Gammaproteobacteria; order Burkholderiales; family Burkholderiaceae; genus Caballeronia. The sequence goes on along the minus strand of NZ_JAQGMM010000353.1, from coordinate 5,598 downwards.
CCTCGCCCATCCGCTCGCGGCTGCGCGTTGCGCCGGCGTGGCTAGGCGTCGCCTTCCTGGCTGGCGCGTTTGCTTGCGGACTAGTGCTTCGGCTAGGTCCTGGCATGGGTCCGGCATCGAATACGGGCGCTTCGCTTGCGTCGGTCGGCACGGGCGTCTCACCCTGGGTGATGGCGGCGGCCAGTTATCAACAACTGTATTCCCGCGAGACGCTGGCGAACGTCGATCCCGACGCCAACCTGTCGATCAAGACCGTCAAGGAAATTCGCCAGGACGATGGCCTCGCGCTGCGCATTCCTGACCTGAGCGCGGCCGGACTCACGTTCAAGCGCGTGCAGCGGCTGCGGTTTAACAACAAACCGCTCGTGCAAATTGTCTACCTGCCGGAGAAAGGCGCACCCGTTGCGCTGTGCGTGATGAAGGAGAGGAAGCCAGATGCAGCGGTGGCTGACCAGCGTGTCGCCTCCATGACCGTTGTCACGTGGCGACAGGCCGAGTTGGGCTATGCGCTGATCGGTCAGCCGGAAGGTGTCGACTTGGCGGCGCTTGGCAAGCAGATATCAGCAGGCGCAGCCGCACCGCTCTTCAGCCGTGAAACCTCGTCGCCGGTAGCTGCCGCCTTGGCCGCGGTAAAGATGGCACCAAGCGTGGCCCCGGGCGCGAGGTCGTTTATTGTGGCAAGCGTGGAATAAATTGATTGCCTGGTTGTTCTGTCAATTGGGTCAGTCTTTTAGGCGCATCCAACGCTTAACCGCATGCATGAAGTCATCAAAGTGTAAAAGCGTTCGCTGCAACTCACAGTGGTACGCAGCGAACCCAACATCAACGCGTGCTGCCTCCGCGACTACCAGGCTCCCGCGCGCACGCGTTCAACCTCCGTGCTTTTCACATCATCGCGACGCTTAAAGAGCGTGAAGTCGAAATCGATCAGCACGAACTGACCCTCCACGCCATACGGTTTGCCTTCCCCCGCTTCCGCATTTTTAAGCTCGGGTACAAGCCCATCTCGCGTGGCAAACGCGAAGTCGTCCCACAGGTACGGATCGCCATCAATATTGATCTGCGTCGTCAGCTTGCGATAACCCGGCGCCGAGATAAAAAAGTGAATATGTGCCGGACGATGACCATGACGCCCCAACTGATCGAGTAATTGCTGGGTCTTCCCTGCGGGCGGCACGCTGTAACCCACCGGCACGACGCTCGTGAAGCTGTAGTTGCCTGTGCTATCGGTACGAATGGTGCGGCGCAGATTGAACGCCGGTTGTGATGCATCGAAGTATGAGTAGTTACCCAGATGATTGGCATGCCATACCTCAACTAGCGCATTCTTCAGCGGCGCGCCATCTTCGCCAATCACGCGACCGCGCATCACGAGCGTTTCGCCCGGATCCGTGCCGTCATCCAGACGCGCGTGCCCGACAGACTCCGGCGCGCCGGCTACATACAACGGCCCTTCGATCGTGCGCGGCGTGCCGCCTTCTATACCGGCTTTTGCCTCTGCCTCATCCATTCGCAAGTCGAGGAAATGCTCGAAGCCCAAGCCCGCGGCAAGCAGTCCTAGCTCACCGCTCTTGCCCGCTTCGCCCAGGTAATTGAGCGCGGTCCAGAACTCATCAGGCTGTACATCGAGATCCTCGATCGTATAAAACAGGTCTCGCATCACGCGATTCACAATCGCCTTCGTGCGTGGATTTCCCTCGCTGGTGGCGCTGTCGTTAATGGTCTTGAGCAGCGCGTCGATCGCTTGGTGGTTCATGTCTGTCTCCGTGTATTGTGTGGGATCGGTTCGGGTTAGTGCAGAGTAGTGCAGATTAATTCGAATCAATTCGCTTCAGCGTCGCAGCCGTTCGATACGTTCCCAGTCGAGCGTGATGCCCAAGCCCGGGCCTTGCGGCAGGTGCAATGAAAAGTCCTCGTAACGCAGGGGTTCCGTTAGGATTTCTTCGGTCAGCAAGAGCGGACCGAACAGCTCCGTCCCCCACTTCAACGAGCTGAACGTGCTGAACAGTTGCGCCGAAGCAATCGTGCCGATCGCGCCCTCGAGCATCGTGCCGCCATACAATTCGATATGGGCCGCAAGCGCGATTGATGCAACACTTGCCGCGCCCCGTAGTCCGCCCGACTGGGCAATTTTGACGGCGAAGACATCGGCGGATTGGTTACTCGCCAGCGCGAATGCATCGGCGGGGCCGTGCAGTGCTTCGTCAGCCATGATCGGCACGCGGGCCAGGTTGGTGAGACGCTTGAGGCCGGCGTGGTTCGTGGCAGCTATGGGCTGCTCGACAAGACTGACGCCCGCGTCGGCGAAGCGTGGCAACGCCCAGATAGCGTCTGACTCGCTCCATGCCTGGTTCACATCCACGCGAACGTCGCCACGCTCACCGAGCGCTTTCTTGATCGCCACGACATGTGCTATATCGTCGGCTACCACTCCCGAACCGATCTTCAGCTTGAACACGCGATGCCGACGCAGGTCCAGCATCTGCTCGGCTTCGTCGATGTCACGCTGCGTGTTGCCGCTCGCAAGCGTCCATGCCACTTCGACCGAGTCCGTCACGCGGCCGCCGAACAACTCCGATAACGGCACGCCAATGCGTTGGGCCTGGGCGTCGAAGAGCGCCGTTTCCACCGCGCATTTCGCAAAACGATTGCCCTGAAATAACTTGCGCAGCTTCGCCATGGCCGCACCCGGCCGCGTTGCATCCAACCCTTTGATCAAAGGTGCGAAGTAGGTATCAATATTGACCTTGATGCTCTCGGGACTCTCCTCGCCATACGCCAGACCGCCGATGGTCGTACCCTCGCCCACACCGCTTATACCGTCCGAACAACGAATCCGGACCAGCACCAGGGTCTGGCAGTTCATGGTCGCGACCGACAGGCGGTGCGGCCGGATGGTTGGAACATCGACCAGCAGTGTTTCAACGCTTTCTATTCGTACTGCGGCTTTTACCGTTGTCACCATCGTGCATTTCCTCCAGAAGCACACATGGTAGAAACAAACAACCCGGCAAGTCCAACACCGCTTCCGACTACTTTCATACCCTGAAGGTATGAAGCCGGCATTCCTCCAATAGATACATATATAAATCAATTACTTACATGATCATCCAATTAGCCGGCATTGTCTATTAGTCGCTGTACCCCCACTTTACCCCCACTCCGCACGTGGGCAAGTTTGAGATTTTGCGACAACGTCCGATATCGCCGGCAACTTGGATCGCCCTAAAAATCTCTCTCCGCAGCACACTTTGGCGAGTGCCCTAGTGGGAGGGCTAAATTGACGCACCAGTCGTACGTACAGGGCGAAATCGCATCCGATTTGCCTGCGATTACCAACCTCGTTATTGGCCGTTTTTCGGCTTGTTCAGAATCTTGTTCGCGCAATATGCGGACCCTCCCAGGTAACCGAATTGGCAGGAGAGCGTGCAAGGGTTGGGGAGGTAGATTTCGTTAGGTATCCATGGCTTACGGCATGATTACGCTGTCTGTTCTGCCCCCTGGCCGGTCCTCGCCGGCCGATGCTGCCCGCACGCATGCGCCGCGATGCGGGGCGGCAATCTTGAGCGTCGAGATGCGACGGGGGAGAATTCCCCATTCAACACCGCAACCCTGACCTGGGCCATGCAGTGCGCTCCTTCATCTGTCCACCGCATCTGGCGTTTTTTGGCCATACGGTAACTGACAACCTGGTGCACTGCAGACTCGGCGATGCTGCTGCTAATCGGCAGGCCCTTGCGATGCCGGGCGCCGTAGTTGACCAGCGTGCGCGCGTTCTTCTTCAGGTAGCTAGAGGCATTGTTTAGATTCCACCACAACGTATTGAATTCGTATCCGTCCCTCGCCAGGAGTCGACTGTCCGGTGCCTTGATTCGCTCCAACGCTTTGCTGCCCTTGCCATGCCAGACCAGCCATTTGGCGTGGATGATTTCGCTTTCCACTGACTCCCGTTCCATTGAGTCGATCATCTTGCTGCCGAACACGGAACGCTCTGCTGCCCTAAACTTCATCGCGATGTGAAACCAGTCGAGGATCCGGCCGCGGGCCAGCTGACTGCCCTCGACCGTCTTCCCAAATTCACCGGCGTCGTCGCTGATCACGGTCACGCGTTCATCGCTCGCCACACCGTTTCGGCTGAGGAACTGATCGAGTCGCGCTGCAGCCGAGGTCACTTCCTTGTGCACACATGCATACAGTTTTGGGGGCCGTCAGTGAACGTCGCCCGCCCCGCGACGATGTTCACGTGACGGCCTGGGTCGCGCCCAGGGTCGCAATTGCGTAGCCACGCCGAGTCGACGCTCACTGCGGCGACATGACTGCATTCGCGAACCGGTTCGCCTGCAACAGACTGGGGGAGCCGCGCGATGTCAACTGGTGCGATAGCAGTTTGAGTTGCGAGATATTGCAGGGAATACAATGTCTCGCGACGGAAACGTCCATCGCGTTGTCCCACAATCAGGTACTTCCACGCGCGGTCAAAGCGCTACGGCCTCGCCCCAAAGAGTGCACAATAACTGTCCGTGACTTTCAAACCGGAGCGCCCGTTATTGCGCGCCGGGAATACCCCGACTCGCGCACCCTGTTAACCTCCTCGTTGTTTCGTGGCGAATGCTATTCACTACGGTGCTCAAGTGAAGTATGTAACGCTTAAATCATTCACTCTACGGTCGGGACATGTTAAAAAATCTGTTTAGCCTTCTTTTCTTTCCGATGCTTGTCGGTTTGTGCGGGGTAGCTGCCGCTCAGTCGGAAGACATGAGCTCACCGGACGGGTTGATCAAGACGGTCACGCAGCAAGTACTGAACCAAATCAAAAATGACAAAGAGATTCAGGCGGGCGACATGGCCCGCATTACTGAACTCGTCAATGAGAAGATCCTCCCGTACTCCGATTTCACTCGCACGACGCGTCTAGCAATGGGTCGGAATTGGAATTCAGCGACACCTCAGCAACAGCAGCAGATAGTCGAGCAGTTCAAATTGCTGCTGATACGTACTTACTCAGGCGCGCTGGCACAAGCGCGCGATAAGCAGATTGAGTATCAACCGTTCCACTCCTCGCCGGCCGATACAGATGTGGTTGTGCGGTCTGCGATCGTAAATAATGGATCCCCACTGGAACTCGATTATCGCCTATACAAGACTCCGCAAGGATGGCGCGTGTATGACATTAGTGTACTCGGCGCATGGCTTATTCAGGTCTACCAGCAGCAGTTCGCCGATCAAATCGCACAGCACGGAGTCGATGGTTTGTTGAATTTCTTAACGCAGCGAAATCAGCAGCTCTCCACTGGGCAATAGGCGGGAGCCGCGTAAGTGGCGGTGGAGTCATGATTGATGAGAGAAATTGACGAGCGACATTGAATCGTCCCTACGACTGCTCGCGGCGCATGTCCACGCGCCGGTGGTTTTGCGCACCGCCGGGCGCAATCCACACGTAGTCCTCCATATTTGCGAACAAAGCCCCGCAACTCTCCCAAGTTTGACCGCCCCCGAAACACCGACACTTTCGCCATGCGAGTGCAAGCATGGTGCCGCTCTGGCCTGCATCGGTGAAACCGTTTCACTCAAGATCGCGGTCGCTTCGCGGCCCAACCC
>NZ_JAQGMM010000345.1 GCF_028292365.1 Caballeronia sp. | reverse complement strand
TGCTGGACGGGATGCAGCGTGCCGTCTTTGGCGCGCAGGTCTTCAACCGTGAAAAGCGCTCGGCCGTCGAGCGTCGGCATGAACTGGATGCAGGCGTTGACGGCCTTGAGGACGGGTTGGCCTTCTGCATCGAGTTCACCGATTACCACCGTACAAGCGCCGCAATCGCCTTCCGCGCACCCTTCTTTGGTTCCGGTGCATTGGTCGTGTTCGCGCAAATGCTGGAGCACCGTACGGGAAGCGGGTACGTCGTGGACTTCGCGCAGTGCGTTGCGCTGGAAGAACCGGATGGTTTGCGTTGTCATAAAGAAGTCCGAGACATTGCGGATCGGGCGCGCGTTACGCGAAAATCGGCGTCAGGATTCAAAAGAAACCAGGCCGAAAGAGCGCACGTGGATCGCCATCCAAAGATAACGATATCACCGCAATATCTCAAAAAGATTCCGGCGAACGTATCAAGACTATGCGAAGAGACGGATGAGGGTAGGCGGAACAAGCGCCGAAAGCCGCACGGCGGGATATTGAGGGGACGGGAGGGACTGCGCAAGAACACGGTTGTGACCGTTGGTGTTCAAGTCCGGCGGAACGGACGCCAGCGATGGACGTTCGTGCGCCGTGGCGCAGCAAAAATGTGACTGGCCGGCACGGATTGCGGCTTCAGCTTTCGCGAAAAGGGGGCGCAGTTCGGCAGTTCACCGAAGATCCAAACCGTCCGCCATCTACACTCAACTAGCGCGCAACCTGCGCTTGCCCCACAAACTGCCGGCGACGAACAGGAAGATCACCGCAAACGCGATAAGACCCCATTGCGGAAGCGAGAGTCCGAAAATGGGCGGATAGGGCGTCTCGCAAAGCCCCGCGACCTTGAAGACCTGAGGCAACCACTGCGCAGGCGGAAGAGAATCCACAACGGGCTGGAGGGCATCGAACCCGCAACTGAACCCAGGATGCGCTTGCACATAAACGTGCCGTCCGGCGGCCACCACGCCTCCGAGAGCGGACAGCGCAACCAGCGTTTCTAGCAACGCGATCCCGCGCCATCCCCGGAACGAAGCGCCGAGCAACGCAAAGACCGCGATCAGCACGAAAAAGTAGCGTTGAATGATGCAAAGCGGGCAGGGATCCTCACCTTTGACGAACTGGAGATAGAGCGCTCCGCCAACGAGCGCCAGACAGATCACAGCGAGCAAGACCAGCAATCGTCGTTCGCGACGAATCTCGCGCTCGTCGTGGTGCATGGTGAAATGATGCAAGGAGTTGTTCATATTTTCCGAATTGTTCGAGAAAAAAGCACCTGAAGAGGCGCATCCGGCGACGGAATTCTATCGCGATCGCAGTCGCCGGGCGGTTTCAGGAGCGGCATGAGCGGCTCAGCGAGTGGTTTCGAGTACGGCTTCCACTGCACGACCGATGGAGAGCAGCGCGTCGTCGCCGAATGGCGCCCCGGCCAGCATGAGGCCGACCGGCGCTTCGCCCCGCGGATGGCACGGCAGCGACAATGCGCAACTATCGAGGAAATTGAAAACGGAGGGGTTGCGCAGGATCAGCGCGTTGGTTCGGCCGAACGCTTCGTCGTCGTCTTCGAGGTCGGCCACGCGCGGCGGCACGACCGGCACGGTCGGACACACAATGGCGTCGAACCTCTGCCACAGTGCGCGCGCCTGCTCGATCATCGCGGCGCGCGCCTGCAACAAGTCGATGTAATCAGCCGCGCTGGCAGGCTGGCCTTTCAGGATCCGCACGCGCACGCGCGGATCATATTCATTGGCGTGTGCCTGCAGCAGCGGCCGATGCCATGCATAAGCCTCGATTGACGCGAAGCTGAACCGATTGACCTCGGCGAGCCGCTCGAGCGGCGCGAACCGCACGTCTTCCACCAGCGCACCGGCAGCCAACAGATGCCCGATTGCCGCGGAGTAGGCGCTCGCGACCGTTTCGTCGACACCCTCCATGACGTAGTTCGTCAGCACGCCAAGACGCACGCCGTCCAGTGGCCGGGTCGCTGGCACGCCGGAATCCCGGCCCGCCAGGATGCGGTCGACGAGCGCGCAGCACGCCACCGACAACCCGATCGGCCCGAACGAGTCGAGCGTGGTGGAAAGCGGCACGCCGCCTTGCGTAGGCACGCGGGCAGCGGTCGGCTTGAAGCCGGTGAGTCCGCAGAGCGCGGCCGGGATGCGGATGGAGCCGCCGGTGTCGGTGCCAAGCGCGATGGCCGCCATCCCGTCGGCCACAGACGCCGCAGCGCCTGATGACGATCCCCCGGCAATCCGCTCGTCGCCCGCCACCTTGCTTCGATACGGCGAGTGCGGTGTTCCGTAGTGCGGGTTCAGTCCGAGCCCGGAGAACGCGAATTCGCTCATGTTCGTGCGCCCGACGATCACGCCGCCCGCGCGCCGCAGTCGTGCTACGGCGATAGCGTCGGCCTTGGCCGGCAGCGCGTCGGCCAGTACCCGCGAGCCGGCGCGTGTCACCTGGCCCTCGATATCGAAGAGATCCTTGATTGACACCGGAACGCCCGCCAGCGGCGAGAGGACGGTACCCGCCCGGCGCAATGCGTCGTGGGCGTCGGCGGCGGCGCGAGCGCGCTCTGCATCGACGTGCAGGAAGGAAACCGCTCCCTGCCCCGAAGGGTCTGCAATGCGTTCGAGCGCTTGCTCAACCAACGCGCGGCTGGTGGTCTTACCGTCACGAAGCGCGGCGGCGAGTTGGGCGAGAGGCGCGAACTGAGGTGAAGTGATGGGCATGATGTCGAGAGAAACCGGTGGCTTGGCGGGCTACACAATGGGCTGCAAAAGGGCAAGGCCGGGGCGTGCCGCACAGAGCGCAACTGCGGCGCGGTGAGCGATCCGTTCGCATCGTGGCGTTGCGGCATTGCCGTGCTGACGGCCGCGATGAAGCACCTGATGCAACTTGCCCAAAAGTGGCTGTCATTCTAAGCCAGCAAAGTAATAAATACTCGAAGCGACGCGCGTGGCGCTTGATAAACCGGGCTCCTCGGCCATTCGGCTGATAGCGCCGCTACTGCTTCCTCCCTAAGCTTGGTAGGTCCCTGCAGACAGTCTTTTGCGGCGGAAAACAACAGGCGCAAGTAAACCCAAGCGTTTGGGTTTACTTGCGCGCAGCTAACGGATAGAGTGACTACATGCCAACGATTTTCCGCATCGGCGCTGCCCGCGTCGTGATTTATCTGAACGACCATCAGCCTGCTCACGTGCATGTGCTTGATGGCAAGCAACACGCCATCTTCAACCTGCAATGTCCGGCGGGACCGCCGGCCTTGCAAAAGAATCACGGTTTTTCGCACGTTGATGCAAATACCTTCGCTCGCCGGATGCAAAACGTAGTCGGCTCGCTGTGCACTGAATGGAAAACACTTCATGAATCCTTTTGTTGAGATCACCGAACACCAGATGCGTGAAGCCGAAGAACGGATGAGCAAGCACGTTGCCGAACATCCGGTCGCCGTGTCTGTCTCGTTTAACCCGGTGGACGGCAGGGTGGCTATCGAACTGTCGAATGGCGCATTGTTTGCGATTCCCGCGCGGATTATTCAAGGTTTGGAAAATGCTTCAGACAGCGACCTGAACGTGATCGAAATCACGGCGTCGGGCACGGGTCTGTATTTCCCCATCGTCGACGCCGACATTCTCGTGGCGCCGCTACTCGCCGGTGTGCTGGGGTCGCGATCGTTCATGGCCGGCCGATTGGGCAAGCAAGGAGGGGCAAGCCGCAGTGAATCCAAAGCGGCAGCGGCCCGCGCGAACGGGGCGCGTGGCGGCCGGCCCCGCAAGATCAAGGTGGAAAGCGAGGAACGCGAGGAAGCCGCTGCGCTCGCAAAGAAATAGCTGGCGGGTTAACAACGCAACCTCGCAACGCAACCTCGACGGCGGTCTTGCTAGCGCGACCTCGAACGTAAAACGAGTTTGCGCGGCGCTGCAACCGCGTCAGGGCAAGCGGTCCACCTCGGCGGCAATATCGCGAGAACGTTCGGGCGGCGCGGTGAGTGTCTTCCCCTTCGCACCGCGCCTCCATTTTCTCGCTACCCATGCGCCAAAATCATCGAGGACCGTATAAGCCACGGGCACGACCACCAGCGTCAACAAAGACGAGGTAATCACGCCGCCAATCACGGTCTGGCCCAGCGGTCCTCGTTGCTCGCCACCTTCGCCCAGGCCGAGCGCGAGCGGCAGCATGCCGAAGATCATCGCGAGCGTGGTCATCAGGATTGGCCGCAGCCTCACGCGTGCCGCTTCCAGCAACGCGTCAGTGCGGGTCATCGGATGCCCTTTGCCCGTCGCGTCGAGCAGGGTGCCGCGCCGTGCCTGATTCGCGAAGTCGACGAGCAGGATCGCGTTCTTCGTGACGAGACCCATGAGCATGATGAAACCGATGATCGAGAACATGTTGATCGTGCTGCCAAACAGCAGCAACGCAAGCAGCACGCCCACCAGCGTTAGCGGCAGGGACGTCATGATCGCGAGCGGTTGCAGGAAGCTGCCGAATTGCGACGCGAGGATCATGTAGATGAAGATCACGGCGAGCACCAGCGCCTCGACCGCGTAGATGAAGGACTCGTTCATGCTTTTTGTGGAGCCGCCGAAACGGTATCGGTAGCCTGCGGGAAGGTGCATCTCGTCGAGGGTTTTCTTCACATCGGCGGCGACTTCGCCCGGTGAGCGTCCCATGACGTTCGCCGAAATCTCGACCTCCCGCGACAAATCCCGCCGGCTGATCACGTCCGGCCCGGTCGTCTCGGTGATCGCGGCGACTTGTCGCAAGGGCACGAGTAGCGGCGCGCCGTTGGCGTCGGTGCGGCTGGTGGCAATCATCAGCTTTGACAGGTCATCAACGTTGCGGCGTTGAGCCGAGGGCAAACGCACGCTCACGTCGTAATCCTGATCGTCGGGCGCGCGCCATGTGCTGATAGCGTCGCCGGACAGCAACGGGCGCAGCGCCTGACCGACTTCGGCTACGCCCACGCCCAGGTCCGAAGCGAGTTCGCGACGGACATCGATAGCAACAATGGGCTTGTCATCCTTCAGGCTCGCGTCCAGGTCGACGAGGCCGGGAATTTTCCGCAAGCGCTGCTGCGCGTCGGCGGACAGACGCCGGAGTTCGTCGAGGTTATCGCCTTGCAGGCTGAACTGCACCGCCTTGCTCGAGCCGGCGCCGTCGGGCATGCCGATTTCGGTCACCACGATTCCGGCGATGCTCTGCAGGCGCGTGCGGAACACCTGGTTCAATTCCAGCACGCCACGGGTACGTTCGCGCCGCTCCTTCAGGCGCACGGTGATCAGCGCGTTGTTCTTGCCCTGCGCGTTGCCGGAGTTGATCGTGGCGTAGCTATAGCGCACCTCGGGGTATGACGCGAGTGCTGCTTCGACCTGGCGGACTTTATCGGCGGTCGCTTCCAGTGACGTTCCCACGGGCGTGTTCACGCCAATCTGCGTAGTGGAAAAATCGGCATTGGGTACGAACTCGGTGCCAATCAGCGGGACGAGGAACAGGCTGCCGAAAAAAGTGGCGGCCGCGACCGAGAGGGTCGTGATGCGATGCCTGAGCGACCAGCCGAGCAGCCGCTGGTAGAACTGCGCGAGCCGTTCCACGCCGCGCTCAAAGAAGGCGAGCACGCGCGCGAGATGGCGTGTGCCGCGCACGTGCAGTGCGGGATCGGGCCAGATCGACGAAAGCATGGGGTCGAGCGTGAACGAGACGAACATCGAGATCAGCGCGGCGGCCGCGACCGTCACGCCGAACTGGTGGAAGAACCGGCCGATAATGCCGCTCATGAACCCGACCGGCAGAAACACGGCGACGATCGAAAAAGTTGTTGCGAGGACGGCGAGGGCGATTTCCTTCGTGCCATCGAGTGCGGCCGTGCGGTGATCCGCGCCAAGCTGAACATGCCGGACGATGTTTTCGCGCACCACGATTGCATCATCGATCAGCAAGCCCACGCATAGCGACAACGCCATCAACGTGATGACGTTGATCGTGAAACCGGCGGCGAACATGAACGCAAACGTGCCGATCAACGCGATCGGCAGCGTGAGCCCGGTGATCACGGTGCTGCGCCACGAGCCCAGGAACAGGAACACGATCGCGATGGTCAGCAGCGCGCCCTCGAGCAACGTGCCCTTGACTTCGTTCACGCTGTTTTCAATATCGAGCGAGGAGTCGTCGGTAATGTCCAGCTTGACGCCCGGCGGCAGCGCCTTTTGCAGCGCTTGCACTTCCGCCCGGATGCCGTGCGCCACGTCGACCGTGTTCTCGCCCTGCGCCTTGACCACCGATAAAAACAGCGCGCGATTGCCGTTCAGCAGCGCCATGCTGTCGGGCTCTTCCTGCCCGTCGACCACTTGCGCCACCTGATCCAGCGTGACGGCATGCCCTGCATTCGACGCACCACGACGCGCGACAATAATGCGTTTAAAGTCATCGGGCGTCTGGAAACGGCCCTTCACCTGCACGGTCTGTTCAATACCCGCCGACGTCAGCGGCCCCGCTGGAATCTCCTGATTCTCGTTCTGCACGGCGCGAATGACCTGATCCACGCCAACAGAAAGTGCTTGCAGCCGGTCCGGACTGACATCGATCCGAACCTGCCGCTTCACGCCGCCCACAATGCTCACCGAGCCCACGCCGCGGACTGTTTCCAGGCGCTTGCGCACGATCTGGTCAGCGGCGGTCGTGAGGTCGCGCGTGCCCAGCGCGGCGCCCGGCGCGTTGGATACCGCAACCGTGACGATCGGCATGTCGGCCGGGTCATAGCGCAGCACGCGCGGTTCCTTCACGCCGTCGCGCAGGTCGGGCCGGATCAGCGCCACCTTGTCGCGGACATCCTGCGCGGCCTGCATGACGTTCACCGAGAGATCGAACTGGACGATCACGACTGACAACGCGTCGTAGGAGTGCGATGAGATTTCGTCGATGCCGCTAATCGTGTTGACGGCTTCCTCGATCTTGCGGGTGACGTCGGATTCGACCGATTCCGGCGATGCCCCCGGGTACGCCGTCTGGATGACGACCACGGGAAAGGTGATATCCGGAAACTGATCGACTTTCAGGCGCTCGTACGAGAATAGTCCGATCACGAGAAACGCCGCCATCATCATGGCGGCGAACACGGGGTTGTTGATGCTGATACGCGTGAACCACATGGCTTGTGGCTCCGCTATTGAGCAACGGGCATGGAAGCCGCTGCAGCTGTCGCGGGCAAAGCGGCGGCACCAGCGGTCGCCAGTCCGACCATGCGCACGGTACTGCCGATGCGCAGCGCGCCAAGGTTGTTCGCAACGACTTGCTGGCCTTCCTTGAGCGGCGGATTGACGAGTTGAGTCCAGCTCGTGCCATCGGCGTCGCCGGTTGCTGCCGTGGTGACGGGTACTTCAACGAGTTTGCTGCCGGAGAGTGCGTAGATGCTGTGGCTCGCGCCGTCCGTACGCACCGCCGATGCCGGCACCACCAGCGCGTTCGGGGTGCTGCCCACCGTCACGCTGCCCGTACCAAACATGCCGACGCGCAGTGTGGCCGCCGGATTGGGCACCCGGATATAGATCATGATCGAGCGTGAGCCCGGCTGCGCTGCGGGATTGATACGTGTGACGGTGGCAACGACGGGTGGTTCGACGCCATCGAAACGGATGGAAACGGGCTGGCCGATCCGGACACGGCCAATTTCCCCCACGGGCACGGGGGCTTCGAGTTCCAACTGGGTCAGGTCGACGACATCGAACAATTTGCTGTCGACGGCCACCCGTTCGCCGGGTTCAATGCTGCGCGATGCAATCTGACCGCTGAACGGCGCGCGCACGATGGTGTCCGCCACCGACAAATTCGATGAAGCCAGCGCCGCCCGCGCGGCAGCGAGATTGGCGGCGGCGATGGCGTACTGGCTTTGCGCGGTATCGAAGGCATTTTTAGAGATGAAGCCTTTTTCGACCAGCACGCGATTGTTCTCGAGCGTTTGTTTCGCGATATCCATCTGGCCTGCCATGGCGGCCATTTGCCCACGCGATTGCTCGGCGCGCGCGGTGTAGTCGCGGGCATCGATAGAGGCGAGGATTTGTCCTGCCTTGACGGTATCTCCTTCGCGCGCACGTACGTCGAGCGCCGAGCCCGCCACTTTTGCCTTGACCGCAGCTTGCGTGACGGCGCGAAGCGATCCGGTGAGCGGCAGCATTTCAGAGAGGGTGTGACGCGTGAGTGCGGCAAGGTCGCCGGGCGTAAATTCGATGACGGACTCGTCTGCGGAGAATGAACCCGGCACCGAAGCCGACGATGCTGCCGAAGCACCGACGTTCACGCGTTTTTTAAGCGTGTGCGTGATGCCGAGCGCCAGCACGATGATGACGACGATTGCCGCGAGAAAGAGGTTCCGTTTTTTCGATGAATGCATTGCGAGTAAGTGGAGCGTGAAGCACGCCGCACGATAGCGCATTTACGGCTGGCCGGCGTCAAAGTTGCTGAAGGGTGCGGGGCGGCCGACGGCGGCTACGGATCAAATCGTCCGTGAAAACCGCTGCTTGGCGCTCCGGGTTACGTTCCCGGCGAGATACCGGTCGAAGATCATGGCCACGTTGCGCACGAGCAGGCGCCCGGCGGGAAGCACATCAATGCCATCGTGGCTCACTTTGACAAGCCCATCGGCTTCCAGCGATTTCAAGCGCTCCAGTTCACTGGCAAAAGTAGCCTCAAACCGAATCCCGTAAGCCGCTTCCATTGCATCGAAACGCAGTGAAAACTGACACATGATTTCAGTGATGATGTCACGCCGCAGTCGATCATCGGCGCTTAACCGCACGCCTCGTGCAATAGCAAGCTCACCGCGATCGATCGCAGCGGCGTAACCGGCCATGTCCTTCGCGTTCTGCGCGTAGACATCGCCGACCTTGCCAATGGACGAAACCCCAAAGCCGATCAAATCGCAATCCGCCTGCGTGCTGTAACCCTGAAAATTTCGATGGAGCGTACCCGCTCGTTGCGCAATGGCGAGTTCATCGTGTGGCAATGCGAAATGATCCATCCCGATGTACACATAACCCGCCTCGGTCAGTTTCTCGATAACCCGTTCGAGGATCGCCAGACGCATGGCGGGCGAGGGCAAGGTGGCTTCATCCATCTGCCGCTGCATCTTGAAAAGAGCTGGCATATGCGCATAGCCGAACACGGAAAGCCGGTCGGGCGCGAGCGTGATAATGGTGTCGAGCGTGCGGCTGAAGCTCTCCACGTCCTGATGCGGCAAGCCATAGATCAGATCGACGCTGACCGACTTGTACCCTTCGGCCCGTGCTGCCGACATGACCGTTTTCGTGGTTTCAAGCGGCTGAACGCGATTGATGGCTTGCTGCACGCGCAGATCAAAGTCCTGCACGCCGAAGCTCAGCCGGTTGAACCCCAGGTCGCGCAATACGCCGATGGTTTCCGCCGATGCCTCGCGGGGATCGACCTCGATCGAATACTCGGCCTTTGCATCGGGCAGCAGACAGAACGACTCAGCGGTCGCGGCCATGAGTTCGGCCATTTCGTCGTGCGATAGAAACGTCGGTGTACCGCCACCCCAATGCAATTGCGACACCGGGCGGGCGGTATCGAAGCATTTTGCTTGCAATACTAATTCACGTTTCAGCCGATCAAGATACGGACGCGCGTGTGCACGATTTTTTGTAGCGATCTTGTTGCAGCCACAATAGAAGCAGACGGTGTCGCAGAACGGAATATGGAAGTAGAGCGAAAGATCCGACGATGCCGCGCCCGGGTCCGCTGCCGCTCGATGATAGTGGGCGGGATCGAAGGTGTCGGTGAATTGAACGGCAGTGGGATACGACGTGTAGCGCGGACCGGCCGTGTCGTATTTGGTGAGCAGATCGGGGCG
>NZ_JAQGMM010000329.1 GCF_028292365.1 Caballeronia sp. | reverse complement strand
TGTCTGCGTTGGCGTCCCACAGTTCGCGGACCGGGCCGGCGTCGGGAGCGGCCAGGCCAAAGTGGCGATACGTGAGCAATGTGGCAACGCGTCCGCGCGGCGTGCGTTGTAAATATCCCTGCTGGATCAAATAAGGTTCCAGCACGTCTTCAATGGTGTCGCACTCTTCGCCAATAGCCGCCGCCAGATTGTCGACCCCGACCGGACCGCCATCGAATTTGTGCAGGATGGCTTCCAGTAGTTTGCGATCCATCAGGTCGAAGCCGACCGGATCGACGTCCAGCATCTTCAACGCGGCATCGGCGACGTCGGCTGTGATGTTGCCGTCCGCTCGCACCTCAGCGTAATCACGCACACGCCGCAGCAGCCGGTTCGCGATCCGCGGCGTCCCGCGTGCCCGCTTCGCAATTTCCAACGCCCCTTCCGGGACGATATCCGCCTTGAGCAGTGACGCCGAGCGCGTAACGATCCGCGCCAGTTCGCTCGCGGTGTAAAACTCCAGCCGCGACACAATGCCGAATCGATCGCGTAACGGGTTGGTCAGCATGCCCGCCCGCGTGGTCGCGCCGACCAGCGTGAACGGCTGCAAATCCAGCTTTACGCTGCGTGCCGCCGGGCCTTCACCGATCATGATGTCGATTTGATAATCCTCGAGCGCCGGATACAGGATTTCCTCGACGACCGGCGACAGCCGATGAATTTCGTCGATGAAAAGCACATCGTTTTTCTCGAGGTTGGTCAGTAGCGCAGCCAGATCGCCGGCGCGTTCCAGTACCGGCCCCGACGTTTGCCGCAGATTAACGCCCATCTCCCGCGCGATGATGTGCGCGAGCGTGGTCTTGCCGAGACCCGGTGGCCCGAACAACAGAACGTGGTCGAGCGCTTCGGAGCGTCGCCGCGCGGCCTCGATAAAAATCTGAAGTTGATCGCGGATCTTCTCCTGCCCGACGTATTCCTCGAGATCGCGCGGCCGCAGCGCGCGCTCGAACACTTCCTCGTTCGGCGAGACGGGAGTAGCCGAAATGATGCGTTCGGCAGCGAGTTTGTCGGTTTCTATCATGCGTCGATTGTACCGCGTGGCTCGAACACGAAAAGCTGGCCGATCGGCCGACTGTTGGCCGGATCAGCAACGTGGGAGACTGGCCTGACTAGCTCTTGGACAGCGCTTTCAGGGCCAGCTTGATGCCTTCCGAGACGCCCGTGCCAGCCGGAACATTCTTCACCGACATTAGCGCTTCTTTTTCGGAGTAACCCAATGACAGCAATGCATTCAGGATATCGCTCGCGTGGTCTGGGCCGCTCACCGTGCCCGCTACCGTGCCCAGATCCGCGCCAAGCTTGCCTTTCAGTTCGAGCAACAGGCGCTCGGCCGTCTTCTTGCCAATGCCAGGCGTGCGTGTCAGACGCGCAGCGTCCTGCATCGTCACCGCCTGAGCGAGTTCCTGAACGCTCATGCCCGACAGCACGGCGAGCGCCATGCGCGCCCCGATGCCGCTGATCTTGAGCAGTTCGCGGAAGGTCGTGCGTTCCTGTTGCGTACCGAAGCCGTATAGCAAATGCGCGTCTTCACGAACGATCAACTGGGTCAGCAGCACGATCTTTTCGCCGCTGTTCGGCAGGTTGTAGAAGGTGCTCATGGGGACGGCGATTTCGTAGCCTACGCCGCCGCAATCAACGAGTAAGTACGGTGGATTTTTTTCCAGCAAAACGCCTGCAATGCGACCAATCATGGTGAGGAACTTGTAGTGGAGTTAGCCGACAAGACGGCCGCGCCGTACGCGCAGGCCCTTTTTTGCCAGCGATGGCGCGATCTCGCCGAGCGCGGTCATCGCGCTGCCGGCGTGCGCGTGGCAGATGGCCATGCCGAGCGCATCGGCGGCGTCGGTGCCCGGTACCCCCGTGAGCGCGAGCAAGCGCACAACCATTTGCTGCATTTGCTCCTTCGTGGCGCGGCCATAGCCCACCACGGCTTGCTTCAACTGCAAGGCCGTATATTCAGCGACGGGCACGCCGCTCGCGACCAGGCCACAGATTGCTGCGCCGCGCGCCTGGCCGAGCAGCAGCGTGGATTGCGGATTAACGTTGACGAACACTTTTTCGATCGCGGACTGGTCGGGCGCGTGTTGCCGGACAAGTGTCGAAATACCTTCGAAGATCGTGTGCAGACGCGACGGCAAATCTGCGTCGGCAGTCTTGATGACGCCGCTCGTCACATAGGTCAGCGTTTGACCGGTCTTGTCGATAACGCCGAACCCCGTCACGCGCAGGCCCGGGTCAATACCGAGAATTCTCATGGAGTGCCGTTGGAACGTAGTGCTTGCGATACTAACAGCGCGGCGCAAAAAGTAAAAAGCCCGGTGCGCCTGCCGGCAACCGGGCTCTGCAAAGGTGAAGCGTACTTAGTGACGGAAGTGACGTGTTCCGGTCAGCACCATCGCAATGTTGTGCTCGTCCGCAGCGGCGATCACTTCGTCATCGCGCATGGAGCCGCCCGGCTGGATCACGCAGGTCGCGCCCGCGTTGACGACGACGTCGAGGCCATCGCGGAACGGGAAAAACGCATCCGATGCCACCGCCGATCCGGCCAGCGACAAGCCCGCGTTCTGCGCCTTGATGCTGGCAATGCGCGCCGAATCCACACGGCTCATCTGGCCCGCGCC
>NZ_JAQGMM010000309.1 GCF_028292365.1 Caballeronia sp. | reverse complement strand
GTTGCAAACCGGCAAGCCGGTTCGTAACTAACGCGCGCGCATATCGACTGGAGCTGCAAATGAGCAAACAAGTGCAGGACGCATATATTGTCGCCGCGAGCCGGACGCCTATCGGCAAGGCGCCGCGTGGCATCTTCAAGAACACGCGGCCGGATGAACTGCTCGTCCACGCGATTCGTTCAGCCGTAGGACAAGTGCCGGGGCTGGATACGAAGCTGATCGAAGACGCAATCATCGGTTGCGCGATTCCCGAAGGCGAGCAAGGCCTGAACGTTGCCCGCATCGGCGCGTTGCTGGCCGGCTTGCCGAACTCGGTTGGCGGCGTGACCGTGAACCGATTCTGCGCATCGGGCGTGACCGCTTTGGCGATGGCCGCCGACCGGATTCGCGTCGGTGAATCGGACGTGATGATCGCGGGCGGATGCGAGTCGATGAGCATGGTGCCCATGATGGGCAACAAGCCATCACTGTCGCCGCATATCTTCGATCGTGACGAGAACGTCGGCATTGCTTACGGTATGGGCTTGACCGCCGAACGCGTGGCGGAGCGCTGGAAAATCAGCCGCGAAGCGCAGGATGCGTTCTCGGTGGAATCGCATCGACGCGCATTGGAAGCGCAGCGTACCGGCGAATTCAACGATGAAATCGCTGCGTTCACGCTGAACGAACGCTTCCCGGATCTGGCAACGGGCGAGATTCGCGTCAATTCGCGCGAGATCAAGAACGACGAAGGTCCACGTCAGGACACGACGATGGAAGGGCTCGCCAAACTGCGCCCCGTCTTCGCCGCGAAGGGTTCGGTCACGGCCGGCAACAGCTCGCAGACCTCCGACGGCGCAGGCGCGTTGATCGTGGTCAGCGAGAAGATCCTGAAGCAATTCAACCTGACGCCGCTCGCGCGTTTCGTGAGCTTCGCGGTGCGTGGCGTGCCGCCGGAAATCATGGGCATCGGGCCGAAGGAAGCCATTCCTGCAGCATTGAAAGCAGCGGGATTGACTCAGGACGATATCGACTGGATCGAACTGAACGAAGCGTTTGCGGCGCAATCCCTGGCTGTGATTCAGGACCTGGGACTCGACCCGTCGAAGATCAATCCGCTTGGCGGCGCGATCGCGTTGGGTCACCCGCTTGGCGCGACCGGCGCCATTCGTGCCGCGACGGTCGTGCACGGCTTGCGCAGGCGCAACCTGAAGTACGGCATGGTGACCATGTGCGTGGGAACGGGCATGGGCGCGGCGGGCATTATCGAACGGATGTAAGCGCTTATTAGCCAAAGTAAAACAACGGTTCGCGCACCACCCGGTTCGCGAACCGTTGCTTCATTCAGGATTCGTTCAGAATTCAGGATTCGTTCAGGAGACAGGAATGGACATCATCACCGAACACGTCGACGGCGTGCTGAGCATCACCATCAACCGTCCGGCCCGAAAGAACGCGCTGACGGCCGCGATGTACCAAACGATGGCCGACGCTTTCTTCGATGCCGAAAACGACCCCGCCGTGCGCGTCGTGCTGATTCGCGCAGTGGGCGATACGTTCAGCGCCGGTAACGATCTCGAGGATTTCATGAAGGCGACGCCTGCTGGCCCGGATGCGCCGGTGTTCCAGTTCCTGCGCCGCATCAGCACCGCGCAGAAGCCGGTGGTGGCAGCGGTGGCGGGCGGGGCTGTAGGGATCGGCACGACAATGCTGCTGCATTGCGACCTGGTCTATGCAGCGTCGACAGCGAAGTTCGCGTTGCCATTCGTCCAACTCGGGCTGTGTCCGGAGGCGGCGTCGAGTTTGCTGTTGCCGCGCATTGCGGGTTATCAGCGCGCGGCGGAGAAACTGCTGCTGGGCGAACCGTTCGATGCCGCTGAAGCCGCGAATATGGGGATCGTGAACCGGGTTTTATCGGCGGAAGAAGTGGACGACTTCGCTATGAAACAGGCGAAGAAACTCGCCGCGTTGCCGCCGGCATCGCTGAAGGCGACCAAGGCGTTAATGAAGGGCGCTCAGGCTGGAGAAGTCATCGCACAGATGGCGGCAGAGGCGGAGCACTTCGCCCATATGCTGACCGCGCCCGAAGCGAAGGAAGCGTTCACGGCTTTCTTTGAGAAGCGCAAGCCGGATTTCAGCCGGTTTAAGTGAGGATTGGCCTGCGGCTTATCAATGGCCCGGAACCGAACTGCAAGCCGGCGCTTGGCGCCAACTGCAGTTCGATGGATTAGCGAGTGCCGGTTTAGCTCGCCTTTGCAAATGCCCAGCAGTCGTTCGCCGGAAACTCGACCCAGTGTTCACCGGCGACGCGCGGCGTTTGACCAAACGCACGGAAGCGCATTTCTCCGCGATGGAAGAGGTATTCCCATCTATCGCCCAAGTACATCGACGTCACTAGCTGCGCTTGCAAGCGATTGGCGCCGGGGCCATCGGTGACTTGTACACGCTCGAGACGGATCACGGCTTGCGCGGTTTGCCCGGCGTGCAACGCTTCCCTGGCATGCGCTTGCAGTTCGAAACCATCGCCCGATAAGGTGACCTGTTCGCCATTGATTGCCGTGACCGTTGCATCAATCCGATTATTGCTGCCCATGAATTCCGCCGTGTAGAGCGAGCGCGGCGAGCCATAGAGTTCGGCCGGCGTACCCTCCTGTTCAATCCGTCCGTTGCGCAGCAGCAGGATTCGATCGGACATGGCCATGGCTTCGGTCTGATCGTGGGTCACGCACAACGCCGATAAACCCAGCGACACGATCAACTCTCGCAGCCAGGCGCGCGCTTCTTCACGCAACTTTGCATCGAGATTGGAAAGCGGTTCGTCGAGCAGGATCACGGGCGGGTTATAGACCAGAGCGCGTGCAATGGCGACGCGTTGTTGCTGTCCGCCCGATAGTTGATAGGGGAAACGCTCCGCAAGCTGCCCGAGGCCGAGCTGGTCGAGCGCGCTCTGCACGCGGCGCTTTTGTTCGCTGCCAGAAACCTTGCGCAGCTTCAGTCCATACCCCACGTTCTCCGCTACCGTGCGATGCGGCCACAGCGCGTAGGATTGGAAGACAAGACCGAGCGAGCGCTGTTCGACCGGGCAATCGGTATGGCTGGTGCTATCGAAGAAGACTTTTTCATCCAGGCTGATGCGGCCGTCCGATGGTTGTTCGAGACCGGCAACCGCACGCAGCAAGGTGGTCTTGCCGCTTCCGGATGCCCCCAGCAAACACACGACTTCCCCGGCTTTCAATTCGAACGAAACACCCTTCAGGATCGGATTGGTACCGTAGCTGAGGAAGAGGTTCTCGACAATGAGCTTATCCACGAAGTTTCACTCCGAAGCGCAATGCCACGCCGAGACCGACGCTGACCATTGCAATGTTGATGACTGAAAGCGCCGCGACCTGATCAACTGCGCCCGCCGCCCACATGGAGACAAGCAGCGCGCCGATGACCTCGGTGCCCGGCGAAAGCAGGTAAACGGCGGTCGAATATTCGCGCTCGAAAATCATGAAGATAAGTAACCACGCGCTGAGCAAACCAAAGCGCACGAGCGGCAGCGTCACATCCAGACTCACGCGAGTGCGCGTGCCGCCCGCGCTGCGGCCAGCCTCTTCAAGTTCGGGCGCCACCTGCAGCAACGCGCTTTGAATCAGCCGCATGCCGTAGGCGAGCCAGACGACCGTGTACGCGATCCAGATGCTCCACATCGAGTTCTTGAGTTCCTTGACACCCGGTACAAACAGGAAGATCCACAGGAACGCCAGACCGGCGAGCAGACCCGGCACTGCGCGCGGCAGCAGAACCAGATAGTCGAGCAGCCTGGTGCCCCAGTCGTTGTGTCGATGACCGGCGAACGCCACCAGTGCATAAAAAGCCACGGCAAGCGCTCCGCCGAACACGCCGATGCCAAGCGTGTTCAATATGGCCCGGACCAGGTTGTCCTGCTCGAAGAGGTCGGTGAAGTGGGCGATGGTCAGGGCATCGATGAGACTGACGCCTACGCCCCAGTTGGTGACGAACGAGCGCAGCACGATGCCGGACAGCGGCACGAATACAGTGAGAAAAAGCCAGATGCCGACGATCGCCAACGCAACCCAGCGCCACGGTCCAAGCGGCAAAACAGACTGACGATCCGCCTTGCCCTTGAGCGTGACGAATTTATTAGCATTCTTGAGCAAATGCCGTTGCAACAACACGAGCGGAAACGTGATTCCGATGATACAGACCGCGACTGCGGCCATCAGGTGATACGACGGCACACCCAGCTTGTTGGTCAGTTTGTACAGGTAGCTCGCCAGGACCAGATGACCTTCAGGGTCGCCGAGTACGAGCGGTAGTCCGAATACCTCGAAACCCAGGAAGAACACCAGCACGCCGGCAAACAGCAGTGCAGGCATGGTCATCGGCAAACTGATGTCCCACGCAACGCGGAACGGTTTCGCGCCCGCAATCCGCGCTGCTTCTTCCACGTCGGACCCAAGATTGCGCAGCGCCGCCGACGAGTACAGGTACACATGCGGCACATGGGTAAGGCCGACGATCAGCGTGATGGCCGACATGGTGTAGATAGACCAGGGCGCCTCTTCCACTCCGAACAAGGTCTTCCACCACACGGAGTAAAACCCCACCGGGCCCGCGGAGACGACGTAGCCGAAGGCCAGCACCATTGGAGAGATGAAGACTGGCGTGAGCAGCATGGGTTCGATCCAGCGACGGCCAGGCAAATCGGTGCGGACCATCAGGAACGCGAGTACGGCGCCGAGCGGAACCGCGATAAACAGCATGCCGCCTGCGATGATCAGCGAGTTTTTCAGCGCCAGCCAGAAGTCGGGGTCATCGAAAATAAACTGGAAGGCGCCTATGCCGAAGCTTCGGTTGGCGTCGAAGAAAGGCGTGTTCAGAAGACTCTGGAATGCGATGAACGATAGCGGCATCAACACCACCACCGTCAGCACGACGATCACGGACCAGCGGAACATGGCAGTCAAGCCGCGCCATCTGCCGACGGCGAGTTGAGGAACCTTGCGTTCGCCACCGGGCATCAGGACCGGCGGCGAAGCGGTTGTACTTGTATCTGGCATGCGTTTCCCCTGCGCTTTAAAAGGCGCGTCAAGAAAAGGGTTGCAGTGGGCATTGCCCGCGTGAGCGCGCGGGCACGAAGCGGGTTCGGGCTCGTCTTAACGCTTGATGGCCTGCTGCCAGCGTTTCATGAATTCGAGCCGCTTTGCCTGATCCAGATAGACCAGCAGCCCTGCACCAATGGGGATGGGCTTGAGCGAGTCGCCGAGCTGTTGCTGGAGAGCGACCATCGACGTTTCACCGTCAACGTCCGAGCGGATCGAGAACAGATTGGCTTGATTGGCGATCAGGGTCTGGCCGCGCTTTGAAAGCAGGTAATCGACCCACAGTTTTGCGGCGTTGGGATGCTTTGCCTTCTTCGAAATCGTCACGAGGCGGCTCACCACGAGCGTGTAATCCTTCGGATAAACGTAGCCAATCGTCGGGTCTTTCTTGGCCCGAGAGAATGCATATGATCCGAGAATGTTGTATCCAATCAAGTTTTCGCCCGATGAAATTCGCTCCATCATCGCGCCGGTGCTCGACAGCAGCTTGGGGCCGGTTGCACCCATGGCTTCCACTAGCTGCCAGGTCATCTGCGGATTCACGCGTGCATCCTGTGTGAGTGCGTTGAAACCGACGCCTGCTTTTTCGATGTCGTAGGTGGTGATCTTGCCTTTGTATTTCGCGGGCTGTGTCTGCAATAAATTGATCAGCGCAGCGCGCGTCTGTGGCACCTCGCCGGGTGATATCAGGCGCTTGTTATAGACAATCGCAAGCGGCTCGTAGGTCGTGCCGAAAGCCTGCTGCTGGTATTGCGCCCACTGCGGGATGCTGGACGCTTCCGGCGACGCGTAGCTCGCCATCAAGCCATCGTTCACCAGTTTCAACTGCAGATCCATGGCCGAACTCCACAGCACGTCGGCACTCATGCTGCTCGCCGCGTTTTCGCTGATGTAGCGGTTGTACAGCTCGGTGCTGTTCATGTCGTTGTACTCGATCTTGATGCCGTACATGGCTTCAAAATCCTTGAGTAACGAGCGGATCAAGGAGGTGTCGGTAGCCGCGTAGATGATCAGCTTGCCTTCCTTCCTGGCGTCGTCAATAACGCTCTGGTACGCCGCGGGATATCCTGGCGGGGCTTGTGCGTGGACGGTTCCCGCGAGGAATGCACAAGCGCTCGCCAGTACGCACAGGCCCGTTTTCAGTATGTTCATGTCTTCCTCCACAAATAGTTTGTAGTGTTTATGATTAAGCGGATGAATCGTAAGTCCTGCGTACTTTCAGCCCGCTTTCATTTGTGTGAGGAATCTATTTACAATCTCCAATTCGGTCTCATGGCTTTCCCTAGTCGCCAGATGTGGCCGTCGCGCGTTCGTATCCGGCGTTGGGCTTTTCCGGTCGACGGAAAATTGCCGCGTGCACGCCGGCAAGGCGGGCGCCGTTCGATGGATCGATAGGATTTGGCAGCCGTGCGGTTAAGAAGGGGATGTTGTCGTTGAGGACGGCGGGGTTGAAGAATCCGGCGCGTGCGCATGGCGCAGCCGTGCCGATTGGTCGGCAGGGTGGGGCGCGGTGATGACAGGGTTATCGGATGACGCTGGAGGGTACGATGTTGGGGCGTCGAAGCGTCGGCACGGCTGACGTGCCGACAAACCGCGGGTTAATTCGCTGCGCCGTCCACGCGCCCATATTCCACAAACCCGTTCTCTCGCGCAAAACTCACCAGCCGCAACCCCGCCTTTTCAGCGATGGAAATTGCCAGCGACGTAGGTGCGGAAATAGTGACGAGCATGGGCACGCCGACCCGCGCCGACTTGCGCACGAGTTCATAACTTGCCCGGCTCGAAAGGAATACGAAACCTTGCGTGGTGTCCACGCGTTGCAGCACCAGATGCCCGATCAGTTTATCGAGCGCGTTATGGCGTCCCACGTCTTCGAATGCGTACTTGACCGCGCCGCTTTCGTCGCACCAGGCGGCGGCATGCAGTCCGCCCGTCAGCTTCGATAACTGCTGATGCGCGGGCAATTCATGCGCAGCGTGAGCAATCGCGTCACTCGCAAGACGGCTCAGAAAGCCGGTATCGGGTACACGCTCAGGCTCAAGATCCAGCAAGTCGATACTCTCGATCCCGCACACCCCGCAGCCCGTTCGTCCGGCTAATGCCCGGCGCTTCTGCTTCAGCGCGACAAATGCCTGCTGCACCACCTGCAGATGCACTTCAGCGTGTGGCAAGGTGTCGCCGGCGGGGGTATCGTGGAAAAATACCTCGATGTCGTGAATGTCACTGCCGCGCTCCACAATGCCTTCGGTCAACGAAAAGCCCACCGCGAACGCTTCCAGGTCGCGCGGCGTGCACATCATGACCGCGTGCGAAATGCCGTTGTACACGAGCGCGACGGGCCATTCCTGGCCGACATCGTCGGCGGCGTCGCGTGTTTCGCCCAGCCGGTGCCGCCGCACGGGGCGTTGTACGTAGCCCGGTTGATCATCGATGTCTGTGTCATTCATTGCATGGCTCACTTGCTGATTGCTTTCGATGTCGCGTTCTAGACTCTTCTCATGGGTATTGTCGAGATAAATTCGGGCACAACGCTTGCTCCTTTATGGGGCAGCAGACACACTACAAGTCGTTCAAGGCCCTACGATAACCTACCGCGGCCTCACCCGCTTTCCTTGTCCAATCACGCCAACGAGGCACCTCATGGCACTTTACGACGCTCCGCGCCTGTTCGGATTCGAACTGGAGTCGACAGAGAATCTGAGCTTCATTCCGCTCGTCGTGCGCTTTAACCTGGACCGCTTTGGCCAGCGCATTTCACTCGATCAGTGGAGAAGGCTGCCGCACAGCGACCGGGAACTGCTCGCGCGCTTTCCTGTTGAAGACGACGCTGCGATCGAAACCAACTTCGACCAGGCGCTCGCCGAGATGCTGCGAACCCACGCCGATGCCGCGCCGGAGACATTCGCACCCGATAGCGATCCGATCTGGGCGCACACCGACGTCGTGCCAGAAACCGTGATTCGCCAGAGCAGTTTGTGCGGGATCGGCTCGCCGAGTCTTGGCCGGTGGTCGGAGCTATCGCGGTTCCAGCGTTATGCGCTGGCGAAGTTATCGCGCAAGGCCGATGTCAACCACGACTTCGTTCCGGCGATGCGGGAGTTCGGTCTAGCCGACTAAAGGACGACTTCGTTGAGCATGTGGGGCTGCCAGTGGTGAAAACGGGCTGGCAGATGTCCCTTGCACGAACTCGGATGCCAGGGAAACCGGTTAAAAGCCGGCATCAGAATCGGCTTGTTCCGTGCCCCAAACCTGACAAATCTGAGAAGTCCGGCGGCGAGCGAACCTGACAAAAGCAATGCGCCTTTCGCTCGCCACGCACGTGCAGCCCCTCAAAACGCGTCTTTTAAGCGCCTACCCTAAACTCCCCCGAACGCCTGCCGATAATTAGCTATCGATGCACGGAAATCGATGCGAAGACGCGCGCCCCGTCTTCCCAGCCCCGCCTCCCGGACGGCGATCGAACCCACATGAACTCATTCTTTTCCCGCCGCTTGCTGGTGAACCTGGCCGTCGTATTGATCGCCATGGGGGCGAACGCGTTCGTCGCGTACCAGCAAATCGACCGCCAAAGCGATGCCGATGCGCGCACGCGGCGCTCGCTCAGCCTGATGCGCGACCTTGACGCGTATCGCAGCGCTCTGGGTGAAATCCTCCCGGAAATCAGCTGGTACGAGGCAAGCGGCGTACTCACGCCGGTCGACGTGCGCGAGGCGCGTGCAGCGCATATCAATGCCCTGGAAAGCGGCCTGCGCGCCCAGATCGATTACGAACCTGACATGAAAGGCGCGTTCTACCTGCTCGGCGAAAGCGCGCGCATCGCGAAACGCGACGCTCAATCGGCGTTCGAACGCGCCGCCATTGACGCACCTGGCGCGTCCCGCGACTGGACGAGGCAAGCAGTCCGCCGACTCGCGGAAGATCAGCAGTCCCTCGATGTCGAACTGACAGTGCTGCGCGCGAGGGAAGCCGATTCGCTCGCGGTGGCGCTCAATGAATCCGCGCTGGCGTCGCGCCGCGCGGTGATCCTGCTGATCCTCACGATGCTCGCCGGCGGTGCCGCGCTGATCTACACCTTCGCGCGCCACGAAAAATCGGCGCACGACAAGCTGCGCATTGCCCGGGCAATGCAGCGCAGCAACGAGCGTTTCCGCGATCTGTTCGACGCGCATCCGGTGCCCATGTGGATTGTCGAGGCCGCGACGTATCGCTTTGTTGCGGTGAATCCGGCAGCGCTCGCGCATTACGGCTACAACGAACTCGAATTCCTGTCGATGAGCGTGCGCGACCTGCACGCCGACGGCGACTTCGACCGGTTCGCCACGCTTCTCGCACGCCACACCGGCAATCAGCCGCGCCAGACGGGCGCACAACGGCCGGCGGGCGTCTGGCGGCACAAGCGTCGCGACGGCTCGCAGGTGAGCGCTGACATCTCGTCGCACGCGCTGACCTATTCGGGGCATCCGGGCATATTCATGCTCGCCAACGACGTCACCGACCGTATCAATGCCGAGACCGAGGCACGGCGTTCGAAGCAGATGCTGGAATCGCTTATCGACAATATTCCGCAGCGGATCTTCTGGAAAGATCGCGAATCGCGGTATCTGGGCTGCAATTCCGCGTTTGCCCGCGATGCCAATCTCGCCAGCAAAGAACAGGTCGTCGGCATGACCGACGCCGAACTGCCCTGGTGGCGCTCGGCCGTGCAACTTCGGGAGGATGACTGCCGGGTTATCGCGACAGGCGAGCCGCTGATGAACCTGGAATGCGACGTTGAGCGCGACAGCGAAGTGCGTGCGTCGATCACCAGCAAGATGCCGCTGCTCGACGGGGCGGGGCGCATTATCGGCGTGCTGGGTTCGTACGACGACACGACCGAGCGCAAGCGCGCCGAACTGGCGCTGCGCCTGCAAAGCCGCGCGCTCGATGCCTGCGTGAACGCCGTGCT
>NZ_JAQGMM010000291.1 GCF_028292365.1 Caballeronia sp. | reverse complement strand
GCGCGCTGGTCACCACGCCCGAAAGTCTCACGTTGATGCTCACACGTGCAAACGGCGCAGACGAGATGAAGCACGTGCGGCTGGTTGTGGTCGATGAGTGGCATGAGCTGCTTGGGAATAAACGCGGCACGCAAACGCAACTCGCCCTCGCTCGTCTTGCGCACTGGCGGCCCGATTTACAGGTGTGGGGGTTATCGGCGACGCTTGGCAATCTCGATCTCGCCCGCGACGCGTTGCTCGCGCCGGTGAAAACGCCGCGTGTCGTGGTGCGCGGCGCACAGCCGAAAACGCTGCTCGTCGATACGCTGATTCCCGACACCATCGAACGTTTTCCATGGGGTGGTCATCTCGGCACGCGTCAGGTTGGACCTGTCGCTGCCGAGATCGACCATGCGCGCAGTTCGCTCGTCTTCACCAATACGCGTTCGCAAGCCGAAGTCTGGTATCAGGCGCTGCTTGAAGCGCGTCCCGACTGGGCGGGTTTGATCGCATTGCATCACGGGTCGCTCGATCACGAAGTCCGCGAGTGGGTCGAACTCGGCCTTAAAAATGGCCAGTTGAAAGCGGTGGTCTGTACGTCGAGCCTCGATCTAGGCGTCGACTTCCTGCCAGTCGATCGCGTATTCCAGATCGGTTCGCCCAAAGGCGTCGCGCGCTTGATGCAGCGCGCCGGACGCTCGGGACATGCGCCGGGACGGGCATCGCGGGTGACCATCGTACCGACGCACGCGCTCGAACTCGTGGAAGCAGCGGCGGCACGCTGGGCCGTCGAGCAACGCCGCATAGAAGGCCGCGAGATGCCCGACAAGCCTCTCGATGTGCTCGTCCAGCATCTTGTGACCATCGCGATAGGCGGCGGCTTCAAGGCGCACGAACTCTTCGATGAAGTACGCACGACATACGCGTATCGCGACCTGACGCAGCAGGAATTCGACTGGGCGCTGACGTTCGTCGAACGCGGCGGTACCTCACTCGCAGCGTATCCCGACTTTCATCGCGTGACGCTCGATGCTGATGGTGTGTATCGCGTGCCGCGCGAGGATCTGGTCCGGCGTCACCGCAACAACGTGGGCACGATCGTGGCGAACGCGACCATCAACATTGCATATATGACGGGTGGCCGGATTGGTGCGATGGAAGAGTCGTTCGTCTCGCGTCTGAAGCCCGGCGACGTATTCACGTTCGGCGGCCGCGCGCTTGAACTCGTGCGCGTGCGCGAGATGACGGCGTACGTAAAACGCGCGACGTCCTCACGCGGCGCGATGCCGCAATGGGCCGGCAGCAAGATGCCGCTCTCTTCCGAACTCGCCGATGCCACGCTGATGATGCTCGCGCGCGCCGTGAACGGCATCTACGACGAACCGGAGATGCAAGCCGTGCGGCCGCTGCTCGAACTGCAGGCGAAGTGGTCGGCGCTGCCCGAGCCCGGTGTGTTGCTGGTCGAGCTGATTCGTTCGCGCGAGGGGCATCACTTGTTCTGTTATCCGTTTGCGGGACGGATGGCGCACGTCGGGCTTGGGTCTCTGATCGGCTGGCGCGTGGCGCGCGATCGACCGAGTACGTTCTCCATATCGATGAACGATTACGGCTTCGAGTTGTTGTCAGCACAACCCTTCGACTGGGAGACGTTCATACAGGACGGACTTTTTTCGCCCGATAATCTGGAACACGACATTCTCGCCAGCCTCAATTCGTCCGAGCTTGCGGCACGGCGTTTTCGCGAGATCGCGCGGGTGTCCGGGCTGATCTTCCAGGGCCATCCGGGGCAACAAAAAAGCGCGCGGCAACTGCAGGCATCGAGCGGACTTTTCTATGAAGTTTTTCGCCGGCACGACAGCGGCAACCTGCTGCTTGCGCAGGCTGAGGAAGAGGTCATGTTGCAGGAACTCGAACTTGACAGAATACGGGCCGCGCTCAAGAGCATGAGCGCGAGCCGGCTCGCGCTGACGCGCCCGAAGAAGCCGACGCCGTTTGCGTTTCCGCTGATCATCGCGCGGTTGCGGGAGAAGGTGAGCACGGAGAAGATGTCCGATCGTGTCGCACGCATGCTTGCCGATCTGGAAAAGGCGGCGCGCGCATGATGCTCGAGGCGTTGACGGTGGATGTTGGCGGACATGCGCTGGTGTTGTCGGCGGCGCGGGCGGCGTTCGATCCGGTGCGGCAAGTATTGTTCGTCGCCGATGCGCATATCGGCAAGGACGCTGTGTTTCGCGCCCGAGGCATTCCGGTGCCGGAAGGCTCGACGGGGGAAACGCTTGCGCGTCTGGACGCCCTGATCCTGATGCATCGGCCGGTGACGATCGTGTTTCTCGGCGACCTGTTGCATGCGCGCGAGTCGCATGCGTCAAGTACGCTCGGTGCGCTGACCGAGTGGCGCGAGCGGCATGCCGGCATGCGGCTGATTCTCGTGGAAGGCAATCATGATCGCCATGCCGGCGGGCCGCCCGACATGCTCGCGGTCGACGTGGTCGAAGAGCCGTACAGGCTCGGGCCTTGGGCGCTGTGCCATTACCCGCAGCGCGTGGCGGGTGCGTATGCGTTGGCGGGGCATGAACATCCGGTGTACCGCGTCGCCACGCGGTTCGATAGCGCGAGATTGCCGTGTTTTCGTTTTGGTGCCGATGCTGGCGTGCTGCCCGCGTTCGGCGGTTTTACCGGCGGCTTCGAAGTGAACGAAAGCGCCCGCGGCGAGCGGATTTTCGTGGTCGCGGGCGAACGCGTGATGGCGGTGCGGACTCAGTGGTAAGTCGTTTTCGATGACGTCAGTTTCGTCAGCGTGCCGCGCTGGAACCTGTACCAGCCGTCTGCACTTCTCAGCACCACTTCATCTCGCTGCCAGAAAACCCCGGTGAGTTTCATGCGCTTCGTCATGCGCTCTACCGCAGGCGGGCGCTTGGTGAAATCGTAGAGAACGAGTTCGGGTGCGCCGGTATCGAATGCCTCGACAATCATCCGCGCTCCCGACGGCTCCTCGAAATGCACAATGCGGCGAGCGTTCAGCTTATCGAACGGTTTGCCATCGATTTGGGCTTCGATAATGGCTCCCTGTTGAACGAAGGCCACGCTGCCGCCCGTGGTGCGGATAGGCCCCGCACTCGCGTCGGCTTCCTGAGCAAACGCCCCCGGCACGACCGCGAATGTCAGCAGCGCGGCAACCATCAACGGAAAAAAATGCCGTAGCGCGGTCATGAAGGTCCTTGGTTGAACAGCAGGAACCCGCAACCTAGTCCGCCCGATGGCAAAAAGCAACACCGATCGGCCCGCGCAAGGCTGAAAACGCAACTCGTTGAATCAACTGCACAACTCTCAGGGTTTTCACCAAGCAAACCCAACAACGTTCGGTACAATTTGATCCCTTCAGCTCGCCCGAGCCAGCGTTCTTCACCCCGATAGCGCGCGACCGGCCAGCACTCAGTCACCGCTCACCCCATGCCTCTGCCCCTTCTCGCCCTCGCCATTGCCGCGTTCGGTATCGGCACGACCGAATTCGTCATCATGGGCCTGTTGCCCAACGTCGCGCGGGATCTCGGGGTGTCCATCCCCGCGGCCGGCATGCTTGTGTCGGGCTATGCGCTGGGCGTGACTATCGGCGCGCCCATTCTGGCTATCGTCACCGCGAAAATGCCGCGCAAGAAAGCGCTGATGAGCCTGATGGGCGTGTTTATCGTCGGCAATCTGCTGTGCGCCATTGCACCGGGTTACTGGATGCTGATGGTGGCGCGCATTCTGA
>NZ_JAQGMM010000282.1 GCF_028292365.1 Caballeronia sp. | reverse complement strand
AAATGAATCAGCACATCCAACGCATTCCGTTCATTGCCATCAAGCTGATCGTCTCCGGCATGCTGTGCTCGTTAGCTGCGACCCATGCGCACGCCCAAGATTCGTCAATCACGCTTTACGGCCTGTTCGATACCTTCGTTGAAGTGACCAATTCGGGTCAGGGTATGACGACGCGAATGGCATCCAGCGGTCTTTACGCGTCGCGCATCGGCTTGCGTGGCAGTGAGGATATTGGTGGAGGAAATCGTGTCAACTTCACGCTTGAAGACGGCATCAATACCAACAACGGCACGGCCGCGGACCCCACGGCGGCGTTTAACCGGCAAGCGTGGGTAGGCATGTCGGGCAACTGGGGAGAGCTGCGTATTGGCCGCCAGAACACGCCGCAGTTTCTGATGATCAGCCGCCTTGACGCGTTCGGCGGCGCCACCATGGCATCGGGCCTCGACAATCTGGCTACTTACACGTTTCGCGTCAGCAATTCGGTCAGCTATCAGACGCCCACCATTGCCGGCATCAAGGCCCAGATTCTCTACGGCTTGAGTCAGAGCACGACGCCGCAGAATGGACACGGCAATATTCACGTGGGTGCCGAATATGCACACGGCCCCGTGTATCTGGGTGCGAACTACGAACGGATCACCAGCGCAACGGCAAACGACGTGCAAAGCGATGGCTTCTTCGGCGGATCGTACGACTTCGGCACGATCAAGTTGTTCGCTGCATATCATCACGCACAAGATACGGCGCATCTCTACGATAAGGACGTGTACTCGGTATCCAGCGCGTCCAACCTCACCCCTTTCGATATCGTGTCTGCCGGCTACGCTTTCGCGTACGACCGGACCTCGGCAGGCAACGACGCCGGTGAGGTCAGCTTGATGGTCCGGCACACGTTGTCCAAGCGCACTTTGCTTTACGCCACCGCTTCGCGGATCGATAACCACAACAATGCCGCTTTCACCATGATGGGCGCCGCTGTCGCGGGCTTGCCGTTGTCCCACCCGGGTTATAGCCCTGCGGGCGTCCAGCTCGGTATCGTGCATTTCTTCTGATGCCAGAAACGGAAGGTCAAGCCGAAGTAGCGGAAGCTCCGCTGCTTCGTCTTTTTTGAGGATGTTGCCCACCCGTCGCCACGATCTAAAATGGTTCTTGAACATATGAAACTGTCTTTCGTGCAGAAGCTTTGGCTGCCGCTCATCCTGAGTCTCCTGTGTCTCGCCGGAATAACGACCTACCAAGCTTACCGGACGAAAGAAACGCGTCTGGATGAGCGTAAGGCGGATCTGACACACGCGACGGAACTCGCCCTGAGTGTCGTCAAGACCTTTGGCGACCAAGTGGCCGCCGGCTCCATGCCCGTGGCAGAAGCACAGAAGCGCGCCATGGACAGCATCCGGAACATGCGGTACGGCGAAGGCGGATATTTTGCGATCTTCAATTCGAACGGGACGATTCTAATGAACCCGATACAGCCGGAATTAAATGACAAGGACGCTAGAGACTACAAGGATTCGA
Source organism: Caballeronia sp. (assembly GCF_028292365.1). Lineage (GTDB taxonomy): Bacteria > Pseudomonadota > Gammaproteobacteria > Burkholderiales > Burkholderiaceae > Caballeronia. Next base: position 5,664 of record NZ_JAQGMM010000282.1, on the reverse strand, counting down.
ACGGGATTTACTACATCAGGGAAACGGTCGCTGTCAGCAAGCGCGACGGCAGCGGCTTTACCGCATTTTCGTTTGCGAAACCGGGGACGGCCGAAGCTGCCCCGAAGATCGCTTACGAGGAGACTTATCAGCCGTGGGACTGGATTGTCCTGACGGGTGTCTATGTCGATGACCTCGATGCGGCATTCCGCTCGACGCTATACCAGAGCCTCGGGATTTTTCTGGTGCTGGCCGGTGCGTTATCGGCTGTCGTGATGCTGCTTAACCGCGGCATCCTCCGCTCACTGGGCGGTGAGCCGTCCTATGCCGCCGAAATTGCCAACCAGATTGCCAGAAACGATCTGACTGCCGAGGTGAAGACGGCGCCGGACGACCGCTCAAGTCTGCTGTTTTCGATGAAGCGCATGCAGGAGCAGCTCACGCAGACGATCGGCACGATCAAGATCTCGGCCGACTCGATTGCCACGGCGACGCACCAGATTGCCGCAGGCAACCAGGACCTGTCGCAGCGCACCGAAGAGCAGGCCGCCTCGCTCCAGGAAACCGCCGCCAGCATGGAGCAGCTGACCTCCACGGTCAACCAGAACGCTGACAACGCCAGTCAGGCCAACCAGCTCGCCGCGCAGGCCGCCCGGGTGGCGGAAGAGGGCGGCGCCGTGGTGTCACGCGTGGTCGAAACCATGGATGGCATCAACGCTAGCTCGGATAAGATTGCGAATATTGTCGGCATCATCGAAGGCATCGCTTTCCAGACCAATATCCTCGCGCTAAATGCGGCGGTCGAAGCGGCGCGGGCGGGCGAGCAGGGTCGCGGCTTTGCAGTGGTGGCCTCGGAAGTGCGTTCGCTGGCGCAGCGCTCCTCGGCGGCGTCCAAGGAAATCAAGGAGCTGATCCACGATTCCGTGGAGCGCGTGCAGGCAGGTGCGGGCCATGTACGGGAAGCGGGTGCGAAGATGCGCGAGATTACTCACGAAATCAGACGCGTGACCGACATCATGGGTGAAATCACCGCCGCGTCGCATGAGCAGAGCAAGGGCATCGGCCAGGTCAACCAGGCTGTCACCCAAATGGACGAAGTCACGCAGCAGAACGCAGCGCTGGTCGAACAGGCGGCGGCGGCCGCCAGCTCGCTCGAGTCGCAGTTGAACGATCTGAAAGCGTCCGTCGCGATGTTCAGGCTAGACGCATCAGGCGACGCCGAGGTCAGCCACCCTGTCGCGCAAACGCACACGACGGCGACTCCGGCGCGCGCCAACGTGCGGGCCACACTGGCCTGAAATGGTCCCCACCGCGGCCCGTTCGGATCGCGGAAACCGCCGGCGCTGGAGAATGGGACAGCTTTTAGGCGACTATAGGAGACCCTGACTCGCGGGCGCCCGAACATCGGCTTTGACCGATGACTTGACAAGGGTGACCGTCGGAGGAACGTCCGTTGTCCAGTCGGAGGGGACGCTCGAATGTCCACCTGAGGGCGCGGTCGAACGGCCGTAGGTGGCCGAGCCCGGTCCGACGTTGAACTGACGGAGCACCGCGATTGATCGGTCCGCGTCGGCCAGAAGTCGACCCGAAGCAGCCAATGGAATGCCGTCCTCGAGGGTCTCCTCAACGCCTGGAAGGAGACGCCCAAGCATCCCTACCTGGTTCTCAATCTCTAGCATCGCGCGGAAGCCGCTGTGGCACCGTGATCGATTGTCGCCGTAAATCAAAGGTGTTTCAGCAGGGCGCCGCTGCACGCGCCGCCCGAATGAGATCGCTGCCTCAGTGCCGTGTCGGGGAGTACGGCCGCGAATTCTTCGCCGCCGAGCCTCCCTACGATGTCGCCCGCGCGCGCCTCCAAGCGCAGCAGTTCAGCGAAGTGGCTGAGCGCGCGGTCACCGAGCGCACGCCCCAGCTGTCGTTGAGCGACTTGAAATGATCGAGGTCGAGCATCAGCACGGTAGCGCCGCGACTGTCCCCGCGCCGGATTCTGACAAGTCCTCTCGCATGGCCGCGTGATCAAAACTAAGGGTCCCTAAAACGTCCAGGGCCGGGTATCTCGACCCTTCCAACTATTTTGTTCGTCATCTTCAGATAGTGGTCGACGGACGTGGTTTACCGCAGTCGACACAACTCGTTAGGTCCTTTCAACGCGGCTATACACCTGTATAAGCCAGTTACCCTAACGCGGCATTGGTATATCCAACAGTAGAGTAGATATGCCGCGCGGCAAACCCTACTCTTCTCTCATCAAGATAGCGCTCGCCGTTATGAGAGCGTAAAGCTCGCGGTTCGGCCCGACGACAACATCGCCTTTTGGACTGCCCGCCCGATCGGTTCCCTTTTATACCGTCTTCAAGGAGTCATCGTGCAGTCTGTACTCCGTACCTGGATATATATCGGAAGCAACGCGTACGCGGAGTACACGTTCGTGCCGTGGCTTGGCAGGAGCATCTATCCCCGTACCGTCGACCTTTCCGCAATATGCATCCAGTAGCCGCAAGTGAGGGGTTATTCGACCTCTACCATTTGTTCGATAACTGCGTCACTCTTTGCTAAAGAGAGGAACACGATGTTGAACGCCGAACCCGATACGACTTCGGACATCCTGTCAGAGAATGGCCCTCACGATACGTCTATTGCCTCCACGCTACCCTCAAGCCGTCATCCGTCGCCGCATCGGCCGGGCCGGCTCACCCAGTCAAAGTCCGCTTACGGCACTGCGTCGCCGAAGGGTCCGGACCCATGGGCAACGACGCTCGCAGCTATCCGCAAATTTTCTTCCCCGCCAGATCCGATGTGGAATTCTCCGGACCTGTTGGGCCGCCCCGCCTCTGCTGGAGCGCAGCTCCGTCCGCGGGGGACGGACGACCACGACCCGCGCACCTTTAGTGTGACGGTGGTGGAGGAACTGCCCAATTCTCTCTTCGCGCTACGCTGGCATGACCCCACGCTTTGTTACTACGGAGAGCAGGTCTGGGTGCCGAGTCGCGCTCGCTCGCTAGGGCGTTGCGCCCTATCCGGCAAACATATCAACCGGGGCGACTCGGTCTACCGTCCCCAAACCCGCGCACGGGCCAAACCACTGAACCTCGATGCAGTGATTCTAGCCAGCGAAATGGTCAAGGTCCGCACAAGCGTCTAACTTTAACTCGCGCTGGAGTTGTCGGTTCAAACTCACTAGTGAAACATTGCCTGAGAGTTGGCCAACTCGGAATGCGCTCCGTCGTCTGGCCACTGGAGGTGCAACATGAAACTAGAAGCTATCGCGTTTGTGCGACTGCGCCGTCTCGCCCCGATTCTCGATGACATCCTCGGCGCAGGCGAAATTGAGAGCGCAGACCAGGCTCTGGGCCTTGCTTCACTTGCCCAGTTGTGCTCGCAACTGTTCGACACCTACCACTGCCAACATCCGCGCGAGATCGCGCAAGTGCGACTTGACGCACTCGAGTCGCAGTAAACCTGGAAGACCTCGCGTCCTCCGCACCCTAATCAGCTAAGGAGCTGAAATGACCGGCACGATCATCGCAGGCATCAAGATACCCGACAGCGCAGTCGCACGCGCGGCCACCGAACTGGTACGCGATACCGAAACGGACCTGCTGTACAACCATTCCCGGCGGGTGTTCCTGTTCGGAGCCCTGACCGGAGAGCGCAAGGGCCTGAAGTACGACTCGCAACTGTTGTACCTCGGCGCGATGTTTCACGACATGGGCCTCATGCAAGCGTATAGCAGCGAGAGTTATCGCTTTGAAGTGGACGGCGCCAATGCAGCGCGCGACTTCATGATGCAGTACGCTATGAACGAGTACGACATCGAACAGGTGTGGATTTCCATCGCGCTGCATACCACGCTGGGCGTGCCCGAACACATGAAGCCGGTGGTCGCGCTCGTCACAGCAGGGGTCGAGATGGACGTGCTGGGTCTGCCCTACTACGAATTCAGCGATGAGCAACGAAATCAGGTTGTTGCTGCGCATCCGCGCGAGAAGACGTTCAAGAGCGGCATCATCGATGCGTTTGCGAAAGGCACGATCAGGAAACCCGATACGACATTCGGCAATGTCAAGGCTGACGTGCTTGCGCTTCGTGATCCGTCGTACAAGCGCCTGAACTTTTGCCAGATCATCCTCGGCTCCGCCTGGGACGATGGCAACGTTCACCACGCTGGCTGCACGTGCAACGGCGGCGCAGCGGTTCAAAGCAACTAATTAGAGGATCTCTCATGAAAAAACTGACTACCGTTTTCGGTGCTCCCGTCGTCGATAACCAGAACATCCGAACCGCCGGTCCACGCGGCCCGGCACTGCTTGAAGATGTATGGTTTCTCGAAAAGCTCGCCCACTTCGACCGTGAAGTGATTCCTGAACGTCGCATGCACGCGAAAGGATCCGGCGCATTCGGCACCTTCACGGTCACCCATGACATTACGAGATATACGCGTGCAGCGATTTTCTCCGAAGTCGGCAAGAAGACTGAGATGTTCGCGCGCTTTTCAACCGTTGCGGGCGAACGCGGCGCAGCCGACGCAGAGCGGGACATCCGCGGCTTCGCGTTGAAGTTCTACACTGAAGAAGGTAACTGGGATCTGGTCGGTAACAATACGCCAGTGTTCTTCCTGCGCGATCCACTGAAGTTCCCTGACCTGAATCATGCGATCAAGCGCGATCCGCGCACGGGCCTGCGCAGCGCAGAGAGCAACTGGGACTTTTGGACGCAACTCTCGGAAGCGCTCCATCAGATTACGATCGTGATGAGCGATCGCGGTATTCCGAAGACGTTCCGGCACATGCATGGGTTCGGCAGTCACACCTTCAGTTTCATCAATGGCGCGCTGGAACGCTTCTGGGTGGAGTTCCATTTCCGCTCGCAACAGGGAATCGAAAATTTGACGGACACGCAAGTCGAAGCACTCGTTGGCCGCGATCGCGAGACGCATCATCGCGACCTGTACGAAGCGATTGAACGCCAGCAGTTTCCGCGCTGGACCATGTCCGTGCAGATCATGCCGGAGAAGGAAGCGGGTAGCTATCCGATCAATCCGTTCGACCTGACCAAGGTCTGGCCGAAGAGCGATTATCCGCTGATCGAAGTGGGCGTGGTGGAGTTGAACCGAAACCCGGAAAATCATTTTGCCGATGTGGAGCAGGCGGCTTTTGCTCCTGCCAACGTCGTGCCCGGCATTAGTTTCTCGCCCGACAAGATGCTTCAAGGCCGCCTGTTTTCCTATGGAGACGCGCAGCGCTACCGCCTGAGCGTTAACTACCATCAGGTGCCGGTGAATGCGCCGCGTGGAGCGAAGTACGTCCACAGCTACCACCGCGATGGGCGGTTGCGTGTCGATGCCAATACGGCCGGTGCCACGCCTTATGAGCCGAACACGCGGGGTGAATGGCAGCAGCAGCCCGAACATCGCGAACCGCCTTTGTCGATCGAAGGCATGGCGGATCACTGGAATCATCGTGTCGACGACGATTACTATTCGCAGCCGGGTGCATTGTTCCGCAAGATGACAGCAGAGCAGCAGCAGACCCTGTTCGATAACACCGCACGAGCACTGAACGGCGTATCGAAGCCAGTGCAGCAATTGCATATTGAACACTGTGCCCACGCAGATCCTGCCTATGGCGCGGGCGTTGCGCAGGCAATCGTTCAGCTTGAAGGGCAGTGCGCCTGGGCGGCCCGAGC
>NZ_JAQGMM010000259.1 GCF_028292365.1 Caballeronia sp. | reverse complement strand
TGAACTCTGCCAATGATGCCTGCGCAGGCGTCAGTGTTTGCAGCCCGTTCGGCAACGGGGGTTCACGGTCGCTGTCGCGGAGTTCGCCATTGCCTAGCCGGGCGAGCCAGCCGAGGTACAGGGGGCGTGTGTCGCCTCTTAGTAGTTCATCACGCAAAGGCAACAGCCTTGCCATCCAACCCGGACCGTCTGCCTGTTCATAGAATCTGGCGTGTTCGCCGGAATCGTCGTTGAACGACCAGTCAAGAATCGAGTGCTGAGCCGTTTGATTTACCTCAAAAGCCGTCGGCATGGAAGCGCTCGCCGAGAGAGTCGGGGAACCTACGCAGTCGAGTATGAGCTTCGCGTCGATGACGTCCCGTGGGATACGGAGCAGCAGGCGGCAATTTCCCCAACTCGAGGAATAGACATGAGCGTCGAAAAACCGCTCGACCCAGTCAAGCGGTTCACCCTTCAGATTGCCCCAGTGATATTCGTTGATAAAGCCCGATGGCGTGATCGTCGCTCGTGTGGAGCGGCTTCTCAATTCGGATTGAGCTTGCTCCGTCAGTAGTTGATCAACCGCGGCAAACTCATAGTATTGATATTCGCTCATGACTTATTTCGTAGACGCGTTCAAGGCTTGACAAGTGGATGAACTTCAAACCATCCCAAATCCGGTTTTAGGCGCGTACTTGTTCGGCCCACAGGCTCTCAGGTTCAGTTGGATCCGCATTGCGTCACCGGCCGAAACTGCGCGGCAGTACATCGAACTTGATTGCGGCCACCACACTTCAAATTTCGTCACTCGGATCGCGCACTTCCAGCTTGAACTGCCATCCTTCAAACGGCATCAGCATGCGTCCGAGTTGGTCCCACTCGACGCGGCGACCATCTATGACGACGCATGGCCTACGTGAATTCACGCCACCGTCCCATTCGATTCTGCCGCGGACGGTTTCGTCGACAATCTTCAATCCGAGATCGCCATCCCTTATGTGGACGACCGCAAGCAAACGGCGCATCTTTTCAATCAGCTTTCCCAGCAAAACGAATTGATCCGATAGCGGATCGCCGAGGATCTGAAAGCGATATCCCGATGGTTCTTCCTCGCTCGTCGAGTCGAATGCCTCCAGAGAAAGTTTGTCGCCAAACAAAAGACTTCGAAAATGGAATTCGTGGACGGTTCCATTGGCATCGGACAGGTGGACCGGTTTAAACTTGACCTCACCGAAATCATCAAGGCCGGTGTGGCGAGCCATTTCTCGGTTGAAGCAGGCGGTGCACAACAATCGGTCGCCGTGTCCCTCGCTGACTGTGTTGACGGTGTCGTACTGCGGCACGATGGCGCCGCAAGTTGGGCATTGGCTGACGGACATGACGGACCTCCTGGTGAATCGGATAGGCAGCGCGCTGCGCACCGCATGCCACCTCGCGGTGGCGTGCTGCAGCACAAAAGATCGCTTTCGTCTGCGATGTGCCTATTTTGTCACGTCTGAGAAGACACTCGAGACGAGACACCCAGGGCAACGCGCACAACATATCCGGAGACTCCTAAGCCGAGGGGAATATGGATCGGTTACAACATGAGCTGCTTGAATATCACGAACGCAGTAAGCATCGCCTCGACCACTACGCTCCTGGTCCCAGGGGACTTGACTGGACAAACCAGCCGGATCCGTTCCGGGTGTTTCGCGGCGCACCGCGCATCGGTCTGCCCTTAGCCGCAGATACGCTCTCTACACGCTACAACGAGCTGCGCCGCGGCGCCCTGCCACCGCCGCGCAGATTTGATCTTTCCAATCTGGCAATCCTGTTCGAACTCTCGCTGGGCCTGTCGGCTTGGAAAGCCTATGACGCCCAGCGGTGGGCGCTGCGCTGCAACCCGTCGAGCGGGAATCTGCATCCAACGGAAAGCTATCTTCTGTGTCCGCCTCTGTCCGGGTTGTCCGCAGGGGTCTACCACTACCTGAGCCGAGACCATGTATTTGAACATCGCGCTGCAGTGGATGATCCGCGATGGACCGAGGCATTCTCGAACGGCGGTGTTCTGGTCGGCATAAGTTCGATCCACTGGCGCGAGGCGTGGAAATACGGCATGCGCGCCTGGCGCTACTGCCAGCAGGATTGCGGCCATGTCATCGCAGCGGTAACTTATGCAGCGGCAGCGCTCGGCTGGCAGACGCGGCTGGTGGAGGTGGCGGCGGATGATGCTGTGGCCGGCTTGCTTGGATTGGACCGCAGCGAAGATTTCGGCGCGGCCGAAAGAGAGGCGCCAGATGTCCTGCTTTGGATCGGCAAGCCCGAACTACGACCTGATCTTGAGCGCATGCTGACTGCTTTGGATAAGGCGCAGTGGCGCGGTTGCGCGAATCAGCTAAGCTCGGGACATGTGACGTGGCCGGATATCGATTCGATTCATCGCGTCACCCATAAGTCCCGTACTTGCGAGCCGAGCCTGCTGACGCCGGCTCAATGTCCGTCGCCCGAGATGCCTGCCGTCGATCTCAGCTTTGCCCGGATCGCCCGGCAGCGTCGCAGCGCTGTGAATTTCGATGGCGTGACGCGCATCACCGCCGCAGCCTTTTTTAGCATGCTGGCGTGCCTGTTGGTACGCCGTAACACGCCACCGTGGAATGCACTGCTGTCTCCTGCCGCGGTGCATGCGGCGCTATTGGTGCATCACGTCGATGGCCTGGAGCCGGGCCTGTATATGTTCGTGAGAAATCCGGGAGCGCTGCCGAATCTCAAGCAAACTATGCGTCCAGAATGGCTGTGGCAGAAGGCGGGTCCGGACCATCTGCCACTTTATTTTTTGCTGCCTTACGATTTGCGTGCCGCGGCAAAGTTGATCTGCTGCCATCAGGATATCGGCGCCGATTCCTGCTTTGCACTGGGGATGATCGCGACATTCGACATCGCGTTGAAGCAACCATGGCGTTATCGCCACCTCTTCTGGGAATGTGGCGTTCTCGGCCAAGCGCTCTATCTTGAAGCCGAAGCCGCCGGCGTACGCGCCACGGGGATTGGCTGTTTTTTCGATGATGAAATGCACACACTGCTCGGAGTGGAGGGTCACGCCTGGCAAAGCCTGTATCACTTCACCGTCGGTGGTGCGGTGGACGACCAGCGCCTGTCCGCAT
>NZ_JAQGMM010000254.1 GCF_028292365.1 Caballeronia sp. | reverse complement strand
GCCCGCCAGATCCGCCTTGTTCAGCACACGCACGACCGGCACGCCCGTCGGAAAACGCGCCGAGATTGCTGCATCGTCGGCGCTCAGCGCCTCGCGCGCGTCCAGGAGATGCAGGACGACATCCGCGCGGCCGATTTCCCCCCATGTCCGCTCGATGCCGATCCGCTCCACCTCGTCTTCAGTTTCGCGCAGGCCGGCGGTATCGATTACATGCAGTGGAATGCCTTCAATCTGAATAGTCTGCGTGACCTTGTCGCGCGTGGTGCCGGCAATCGGCGTGACAATGGCGAGTTCCGCGCCGGCCAACGCGTTCAGCAACGACGATTTGCCCACGTTCGGCTGCCCCGCCAGCACGACCGATAACCCCTCGCGCAGCAGCGCGCCCTGACGAGCGTCGGCGAGCACTTTGTCGAGCAAGGCCCGGATGCGGGCGAGCTTGCCGCGAGCATCGGCGGCCTCCAGGAAATCGATCTCCTCCTCGGGGAAATCGAGCGTCGCTTCAACCAGCATGCGCAACGTGATCACGTCTTCCACCAGCGCATGGATTTCGCGCGAGAAAGCGCCATCGAGTGAGCGGCCCGCGGAGCGCGCCGCGGCTTCCGTGCTCGCCTCGATCAGATCCGCTACAGCCTCGGCCTGTGCCAGATCGAGCTTGTCGTTGAGGAAGGCGCGACGTGTGAACTCACCTGGTTCGGCCAGCCGCACGCCGAATTCACGACCGGTATCAATAGCACGCTGCAACAGCAGTTGCAGCACGATCGGACCGCCGTGCCCCTGCAACTCGAGCACATGTTCGCCGGTGTAGGAGTGCGGCGCTGGGAAATACAGTGCAATCCCGCGATCGATCGCCTCACCACGTGCATCGATAAACGGCACATAGCTCGCGTGCCGCGCGTCGAGCAACTGGCCGCACAGCGCCAGCATTGCGTGCCTTGCCGCGGCTTCACCCGCTCGCCCGAACGACAGCCGGATCACGCCGATACCCCCACGCCCCGGCGCGGTGGCGATCGCGACAATCGGATCGGTGTCGTTATTGGACATGGTTGTTTCCAGCGGAACGCGAGTGAACGAGTGGCGGCATTGTAGCGTGGCGCCTTCGTTTCGCTGGTCCGCACGAGTTGTTAGGACGATTCTCAATTTATCTTATGTGAGATATGATCGACCATAGGAATAACTGTCGGGATGCATCGTTTCATTGAGTGCAAATGTGATCGGTATTGGGTCACACCTATCAATAGGTCATGGCTGCATTCTTGAGTTATTTTTCCTGAGCGCGCTAAAAATGAGAAAGATGCGCCATATCTAGCGTAGGCGGTTGACTCCGTCACAGCGTTTGCCTCGCACAATCGCGACCATGCCAACACCCAAAGAGAAAACCGATTTTTCGGATCGGCTCAAATTTTCGATGACACGCGCGCCCGAGAAAATGCGCGGTGCAACCGATCTCGCTTTGCATTTCAATTTGCGTTATCACGGCGAACCCGTGTCGCCGCAAACCACGCACAAGTGGCTGACCGCGCGTTCAATTCCCACTACCGACAAACTGGCGACACTCGCTGAATGGTTCAAGGTCGAGCAGCACTGGCTTCACTACGGACCACCGCCAAGCGGGAATCCGCAAAATTCGCCGAAGCCGATTACGCACGATGAAAAGTATCCGGCATCGGAGGAGACGCTCGAACTGGCTTCGAAGATCGAGGCGCTTTCGCCGCACCACCGGTATTTGCTGGAAGAGCTGATCGACCAGTTTTATGGGGCGGGCGGGAAACGGTAAAACGCATACGCAAACCGAACGTAACATTTCACAGAAACAAAAACACCCGGCAAGCCGGGTGTTTTCAATCCAACCGAAGGTCAAACCATTAAGCCTTCGCCACCTTCTTCTGTCCCATCATGCGCGTGATGTAATACTGCTGCGCAATGGAAAGAACGTTATTCACGACGTAATACAGCACCAGTCCTGACGGGAAGAAGAAGAACATCACCGAGAACGCCAACGGCATGAACATCATCATCTTGGCCTGAACCGGGTCCGGCGGCGTGGGATTCAACCGCGTTTGCAGGAACATGGAAACAGCCATCAGCACCGGCAGGATGTAGAACGGATCGGCCTGCGACAAGTCGTGAATCCACAAGACCCACGGCGCACCGCGCATTTCCACAGACGACAGCAACACCCAATACAGCGAGATGAACACCGGAATCTGCACAACGACCGGCAGACAGCCGCCGAACGGATTCACCTTCTCGGTTTTATAGAGCGCCATCAGCTCCGAATTCATCTTCTGCGGATCGCCCTTATACCGTTCACGCAATTGCGTCATCCGCGGCGTGATGGTCTTCATCCGTGCCATCGACTTGTAGCTTGCCGCTGACAACGGGAAGAACACGGCCTTGATCAACAATGTGAGCAGGATGATCGACCAGCCCCAGTTGCCCACATAGCTATGGATCTTCTCAAGCAGCCAGAACAGCGGCTTGGCGATGATCGTCACCATGCCGTAGTCCTTCACGAGCTCAAGACCCGGCGCGACGCCTTCCAACATCCGCTCTTCTTCAGGACCAGCAAAAAGCCGCGATTGCACGTCAATCGTCTGCCCGGGCGCAATAGTCGCCAACGGCTGCTGCACGCCTACGCGATACAGCGCGGGATCGATCTTCTGCACGTAGATATCGCGCTTCACGCCCTGCTGCGGAATCCACGCCGACGCAAAGTAATGCTGCACCATCGCAACCCAGCCGTTATCCGCAGAGGTCGCGAAATCTTCCTTGCCCTTGTCGATGTCGCTGAACGTCATCTTCTGGAAGTGATGCTGCTCGGTATAAACAGCCGGCCCAATGAACGTGTGCGAGAAGCGCGGCGTTTCCACCGGCGAATCGTCACGCACGAGTTCCATATAAAGGCGCGGCGTAACCGGCGCAGTGCCGACGTTCTGAACCTTCGTGTCGACACCGATCACATAGCTGCCGCGCGTGAACGTGTAGGTCTTGATGACCTTCACGCCACCCTTGACCGGCGACTCGAAGGAGATCGACATCGTCTTGCCGTCACCCATCGTCGTCTGGCTGCCCGGCACGAGCGTGTAGACGTCGTTGTGGTTCGGGAAGTCGCCGCCGAGCAGGCCGGTGCGCGCGAGATACGTGTGTGTCGCGGTGCGATCGAAGAGCGTGATGTACAGATCCGGCTGCTTGCCGTCGCCTTCCTTCACGAGCGACAGCTTCGAAAGCGTGCCGCCGCGCGTATCGATCTGGCCGGAGTAGACGTCCGTGGAGAAATTCACGAGCTGGTCTGCGGCGGATGCGGGTGCATTCGAACCAGGCGCGACCGGTGCGCCGGGTACGCCAGGGGTTGCTGGCAAATCGGCGGCTTGCGTGCCCGGCGTCGTGGTTCCCGGTGCAGCGCTGCCGACCGTCTTGGTCGGGACGGCGCTCGGGAAGAACATCGACGGGCGCCCATGGTCACGTTGCCAGTTGTCGAACAGCATGACAGCCGACATGAAAAAGATGACCCATAGGACGGTACGTTTGATATCCATGCGTTGTCTCAGTGTCGATCGAAGAGCGCGTTATTGGCGCCGTGGGGGTTTGAACTCACTGAATTTGCCGGATCCGGCGAAGGATTTGGCGAATCCGATGAGCTCGGGGCAGAGTCGTCGACTGGGTCGGCCGCTGACGCGCCATCCTGCTGAACGCAGCCGGCGGCGGACGGAGGCACGGGGACCAGATCGATGCCGCCAGCCGAAAAAGGATGGCAGCGGCACAGACGTTTTGCTGCGAGGAATGAGCCACGCGCGGCGCCATGATACTGGATTGCTTCGCGCGCGTAGTCAGAACACGATGGGTAAAAGCGGCACCGGTTGCCGAGCATGGGGCTCACCGCAACCTTGTAGAAGCGTAATAAGGCGATCAACGCCGTTTCTGCCATTCGTGCCGTCTGCATAGAATTCGCGCTCGGGTCGACGCCGGACCAAGCCGGTGTGCGCCTGAAGCGGCTCATGAGCCCGCAGGCGCGGGTGGGTCGTTGACGATGGGCGATGCACCCTGCTCACCCACGCTTTCAGTACGTCGAGCGGCTTCGCGCACTGCACGGTCAAGCAGGCCGTCGATCTCTTCGCGAAACAACGTACGCAGCGGCGGCGATTTCGCGCTCGGCATGGCCTTGCGGTCAATTTTCGCATGCAGCCGCAGCAGGATATCCCAGCCGCCAAGCTCTGCACGCCGAAGCCGGAATGCCTCGCGCGCCAACCGCTTGATCAGGTTACGCGTCACCGCACGCGGCGCAAACTTCTTGCCAATAACCAGGCCCAGTCGCGCCTCATTGCCGGTCGGCTTGCCATACAGGACAAAATGCGGAGACCGGCGCCAGGGGCGCAAACGAAAAACGGATGAGTATTCATCCGTTTTCAGCAGCCTTGCGGCCTTGGGGAACGCGGCACTCGCTCGCAACTGACTGGTTTCCTGTCCGGAGCTGGTCGTGCTGCGCACCTGGCCGTCGCACGCGTCTGGGCGAGTGCCGGGGCGCGCCGTCAACAGCGACCTTAAACAGCCAGGCGCTTGCGGCCCTTCGCGCGACGTGCGTTGATCACCTTGCGGCCGCCGGCCGTCTTCATACGGACGCGAAAGCCATGGGTACGCTTGCGGCGGGTAACGGAAGGTTGGTAAGTGCGTTTCATGTTGGTCTCACTTGGGTAAAAACGGACCGCCGGCCATACGTAAGCGACAAAAAGGCGACGTACCGGCCGGTGGTACAAGAATTCGGGTTTTGCGGAACCCGCTATTTAAACCGTTTTCCTATTGACCGTCAATAGGTTATGGGGCATGGCGAGCGGTTTTCGAAGAAGTCCACAGGCTTGGCGATTCAATAGGCCGCATGGTCCGTCCCTGTGGATAACTCGCGCCGCGGTTGCATTTGGCGTTAGAATCTCCGCTCAATCCGACGTAACCGCGCGTTGTCCCGGTCCGCTGTACCGCCTGCAAAAGCATGGTGGACAAGGCTTTGGGGCACGCTTGCCCGCGCGCACCGGGCCTCGTCGCCGAGTGGCGGCAAGGGCGGCGGCAGGACCCGCGGTAAACCCTAACGACTGCATTCGATGAACGATTTTTGGCAACACTGTTCCGCATTGCTGGAGCGCGAACTCACGCCGCAGCAGTACGTCACATGGATCAAACCGCTGGCCCTGGTCGACTTCGATGCCGATGCGAGCACGCTGCGCATCGCCGCGCCCAATCGGTTCAAGCTCGACTGGGTGAAAAGTCAGTTTTCTGGCCGTATCGCAGACATGGCCCGGGAATTCTGGCACGTGCCTGTAGATATCCAGTTCGTTCTGGACCCAAAAGCGACTGCGCGCAAAGCGATGGGCGGCGCACCCGTGCCGCCGGTTTCGTCTGTTACCGCCGGTGCGCCTGCTTCCCCGCCTGTGCACCGTCCCGCGTTTCAGCCCGCTGAAAGAAGCAACGGCGGCCACGCGAACGCGAGCGCCCACATCAACGCGCTCGCAGCAGAAGCCGCTCAGCACGCGCAAACCCTGCAACATAACGATCAGTCCGACAACGGTGATCTCGACCTGCCGAGCCTCGACGCCAACGAAGCTGCCGCGGCGCGCCGGACATGGCGGCCGGGCGGCACGGCGTCGTCGAATGGGGAAAACGATACGGCTTACGAGCGTTCGAAGCTCAACCCTGTTCTTACCTTCGACAACTTCGTGACCGGCAAGGCGAATCAGCTCGCCCGTGCTGCCGCGATCCAGGTCGCCGATAACCCCGGCATCTCGTACAACCCGTTGTTCCTGTACGGCGGTGTGGGCCTGGGCAAGACTCACCTGATTCACGCAATCGGCAATCAGTTGTTGCAGGACAAGGCCGGCGCGCGCATTCGCTACATCCATGCGGAGCAATACGTGTCGGACGTGGTGAAGGCCTACCAGCGCAAGGCTTTCGACGATTTCAAGCGTTATTACCATTCGCTCGACCTGCTGCTGATCGACGATATTCAATTCTTTTCGGGTAAATCGCGGACGCAGGAAGAGTTCTTCTACGCGTTCGAGGCGCTGGTGGCGAACAAGGCGCAGGTGATTATCACGAGCGATACGTACCCGAAGGAGATTTCGGGTATCGATGACCGGCTGATTTCGCGCTTCGACTCCGGACTCACGGTCGCGATCGAACCGCCGGAGCTTGAAATGCGCGTGGCCATCCTGATGCGCAAAGCGCAATCGGAAGGCGTGAGTTTGTCCGAGGATGTGGCATTTTTTGTCGCGAAACATTTGCGCTCGAATGTGCGTGAGCTGGAAGGCGCGTTGCGCAAGATCCTGGCTTTCTCGCGATTCCACGGCCGCGAGATTTCGATCGAGTTGACGAAGGAAGCGCTGAAAGACCTGCTGACGGTACAGAACCGGCAGATATCGGTGGAAAACATCCAGAAGACGGCGGCGGACTTCTACAACATCAAGGTCGCCGACATGTATTCCAAGAAGCGGCCGGCGAACATCGCGCGGCCGCGTCAGATCGCCATGTATCTGGCGAAGGAACTCACGCAGAAGAGCTTGCCGGAGATCGGCGAACTGTTCGGCGGGCGCGACCACACCACGGTGCTGCACGCCGTGCGGAAAATCTCGGCGGAACGGGGTACGGACGCCCAGTTGAACCACGAACTGCACGTGCTCGAGCAAACGCTGAAAGGTTGAGCGTTCCGGGCGGCAGGGCGGACGCTAAAAGCGTTGGAAATGCGGGAAAGCGGCCGCTGTCCCGGGCAGCCGACGATAAATGGCCCCAAGCCAACGCCGAATCAGCAGGGGGCATGCGGGCGCCGAAAACGCTTCGAACGGCCGCTGATGATGATGCGCACGGTCGTTTGCCGCCTGCGCCCAAAAGCGCCACAAAAAGCGTCAAAAAATGGGCCTGTTTATTGACGAAATTGCCCCCATTTTCAGGGGGCGGTCAGGTTTTGAGGCACAATACGGGTTTGACCGTCCAGCGGCGCTGGGCGGCGTTTTGGCGCAAGCCTGGCACGTGCGGGTGGCAATCGCTGCAAGCGCGTGACACGAGACCGTCCGAAGGTCATCCATGCGGTGGCAAACGCTTCTCAAAAAGCGGTGGCAAAAGCGGGGGACACACGCGGCGGACGGCCGTCACATCAACGAAGGAACTCTATGCAACTGGTCAAGACCGAACGAGATAATCTCCTAAGGCCGCTGCAAACCGTGAGCGGAATCGTCGAACGCCGTCATACGTTGCCGATCCTCGCCAATTTGCTGATTACCAAGACTGGCGCCGACGTGTCGTTCCTCTCGACCGATCTAGAACTTCAGATCACCACGCGTGCCGATTTCGGCACCGGCAGCGATCAGGTCGCCACCACCGTAGCCGCGCGCAAGCTGCTCGACATCCTGCGCGCCATGCCGCCGGGAGAAGTGTCGCTCGATCTCACCGACAAGAAGCTGACCGTGCGCTCCGGCAAAAGCCGCTTTGCGCTGCAGACGCTTGCTGCCGATGAGTTCCCGACCGTCAACCAGGCTACGGAGTTTGGCGCGAGCCTGTCGGTTCCGCAAAAGACCTTCCGGCAATTACTCGGCATGGTCCACTTCGCCATGGCGCAGCAGGACATCCGCTATTACCTGAACGGCATGCTGCTGGTGGTCGACGGCGACCAGTTGATGGCAGTTGCAACGGACGGCCACCGGCTCGCGTTTTCATCGATGAAAATCGAGGGATCGTTCCCGCGCCAGGAAGTGATCATCCCGCGCAAGACCATCCTTGAATTGCAGCGCCTGCTTGAAGACATTGACGACTTGCTGGTGATCGACATTGCGGCAAGCCAGGTCAAGTTCACGTTCGGCCAGGTCGAACTCGTGTCGAAGCTCGTGGAAGGCAAATTCCCGGACTTCCAGCGCGTGATCCCGAAGTCGCACAAGAACACGTTCCTGATTGGGCGCGAAGAATTGCAGCGTTCGCTGCAGCGAGCCGCCATTTTGACGTCGGACAAGTTCAAAGGCGTGCGTTGCCTGATCGAGCCGGGCCAGTTGAAGATCATGTCGACCAACGCCGACCAGGAAGAAGCGCAGGAAGAGCTGGAAATCGCGTATCAAGGCGACAGCGTGGACATCGGCTTCAACGTCACGTATTTGCTCGACGTGCTCGCGAACCTGAAGATCGACATGCTGCAAGTGAGTCTCGGCGACGCTAGCTCAAGCGCCTTGATCACGATTCCCGAGAACGACGAGTTCAAATATGTGGTGATGCCAATGCGCATCTGACGCGGCCAAAACTAAAAACTTCCAAGGGGCGCATTGCCCCTTTGGCATTTTTAAGGCGTTTCGAAAAGTCTCATGCAGCGACCGCGCAGCAACCCCGCAGTGACCGCGTAGTGACCCAGTAACGACCCCGTAGTGACGCAGAACCGGAAAAAAACCCATGACTGAAAACCCAATTTCGCAACCCGACAACGCTTACGGCGCATCCTCCATTCAGATCCTCGAGGGTCTGGAGGCGGTCCGCAAGAGGCCAGGGATGTATATCGGCGATACGTCGGATGGCACGGGTCTGCACCACCTCGTTTTCGAAGTGCTGGACAACTCCATCGACGAAGCGCTCGCCGGCCATTGCAACGACATCCACGTCACCATTCACGCCGATAACTCCATCTCCGTGACTGACAACGGCCGCGGTGTGCCGACAGGCCTGAAGCTCGACGACAAGCATGATCCGAAGCGCAGTGCCGCCGAAATCGTGATGACCGAGTTGCACGCCGGCGGCAAGTTCGACCAGAACAGCTACAAGGTGTCGGGCGGTTTGCACGGCGTGGGCGTGTCGTGCGTGAACGGCCTGTCTGAATGGCTGCGCCTCACCGTGCGCCGCGACGGCAAGAAGCACTTCATGGAGTTTCGCCAGGGCGTGGTGCAAAACCGCGAACTCGTGACCGAGGACGGCATTACGTACTCGCCTATGCCTGTTGTTGGCGACACCGAAAATCGCGGTACCGAAGTGCATTTCATGCCCGACATCACCATTTTCGGCAACGTGGAATTCCACTACGACATTCTCGCCAAGCGCATGCGCGAATTGTCGTTCCTGAATAACGGTGTGCGGATTCGTCTGACCGATCAGCGTGACGGCAAGGAAGATGATTTCGCGTTCATCGGCGGCGTAAAGGGCTTTGTTGAATACATCAACAAAGCGAAGCAAGTGCTGCATCCGAACGTATTCCACGCGATTGGCGAGAAGGACAACGTCACGGTCGAAGTGGCCATGCAGTGGAACGACAGCTACAACGAAAGCGTGCTGTGCTTTACGAACAACATTCCGCAGCGCGATGGCGGCACGCACTTGACCGGCCTGCGCGCGGCCATGACGCGGGTGCTGAACAAGTACATCACCGACCACGATATCGCGAAGAAGGCGAAGATCGAGACGAGCGGCGACGACATGCGCGAAGGTTTGTCGTGCGTGCTGTCAGTGAAAGTGCCGGAGCCGAAATTCAGCTCGCAGACGAAGGACAAGCTGGTGTCGTCGGAAGTGCGCGCGCCGGTGGAAGACGTGGTCGCCAAGGCGCTTGAGGAGTTCCTGCAGGAAACGCCGAACGACGCGAAGATCATCACGAACAAGATTATCGATGCAGCGCGGGCTCGCGACGCCGCACGTAAAGCGCGCGAAATGACGCGGCGTAAAGGCGTGCTGGACGGCGTTGGTTTGCCGGGCAAGCTGGCTGATTGCCAGGAAAAGGATCCGGCGAAGTCCGAGATTTATATCGTCGAGGGTGACTCTGCAGGTGGATCGGCGAAGCAAGGGCGTGATCGGAAGTTCCAGGCCATTTTGCCCTTGCGCGGCAAGGTGCTGAACGTGGAGCGCGCGCGTTTCGACAAGCTGATTTCATCGGAGCAGATCGTGACGCTGGTCACCGCGCTCGGGACTGGACTCGGCAAGGACGATTACAACCTTGAGAAGCTGCGTTATCACCGCATCATCATCATGACCGACGCGGACGTGGACGGTGCGCACATTCGTACGCTGCTGTTGACGTTCTTTTATCGGCAGATGCCGGAGATTGTGGAGCGCGGGTTTATCTACATCGCACAACCGCCGCTTTACAAGATCAAGGCGGGCAAAGACGAGCGGTATTTGAAGGACACGCACGAACTGAATCAGCATATGTTGAAGCTGGCGTTGCAGGGCTCGGAGCTGACCGCGGCTGAAGGCGCCACGCCGATCACCGGCGACGCGCTCGGTGAGTTGGCGCGCGCTTATTTGCTCGCGCAAGCGGTGGTGGATCGTCTCAGCCGGTTCTACGACGTCAATGCACTTGGCGCAGTGATGGATGGCATCGAGCTGGATTTATCGACGCAAGAATCCACCGTCGCTTCGGCCGCCGCTTTGCAGGCTGCGTTGCGTGCCGATCCGTTGAAGCCGGAAGTGACTGTTGTGCCGGCTTATGACACGGTGCGCGAAGTCCGGTCGCTGCATATCAATCGCCGGCATCATGGGAACGTGAAGACGTCGGTGATCGACGAAGACTTCCAGTTGACCGCGGATTACAAGCAACTGCAGACGACCGCGAATACGTTCAAGGGCTTGATCGGGCCGGGTGCGGTGATCAAGCGCGGCGAGCGGTCGATGGCGGTGACCGATTTCAAGAGCGCGATGAAGTGGTTGATTGCGGATGCGGAGCGCAACGTGACCAAGCAGCGGTATAAGGGCTTGGGCGAGATGAACCCATCGCAGGTGTGGGAAACGACGATGGACCCGACCGTGCGCCGTTTGTTGCGGGTTCAGATCGAAGACGCAATTGCAGCCGATGGCATCTTCACGACGTTGATGGGTGATGACGTTGAACCGCGTCGCGCGTTTATTGAATCGAACGCGTTGCGGGCGGGGAATATTGATGTTTGAGATCGTGATTATCTGTAGCGGGAACCATAGCCTGAGATTTTGCGACCCATCCACTGAAAATTTTTTGATGGATGAGCTCCGATGACTCAGTTTGGTGGTACCTAATTAAAGTCACAGCTGCGCGAATAAAGTCACAGCTCCGAGAACGACGGCCACCTCATCGAGGTGGCCGTCGTTTTTCAGTCTGGACAACAATCAGGGAGGGGCTTCTCAGCCCGACTTCTGCTGTCTGCGCTGGTCTGCGGTCTCGCTTGCGCTTCAGCCCAGTGTAGTGAAAGCGATTTTGCCAGAGACCGCATCGGCCAGCTCACGCACAGCGACTTCTTGGGCGCCAGAGCATCGTAGTAAGAGTGGCCCGGTTTGCTTCTCTAGCGAATGCGCGTCTTGTCGGTAGATGCGGTCTCTCCAAATCTGGCCTGTCGTGAATAATTCTCGATAAAAACCTAGAAAAATACCTTTGAGTGATAAAATTTCGAATCAAGTGAAAAAATCTCGAGTCCATGGCCAGTCTGGAACCTGTCGGTTACGAGCACCTGATCCGAACCTTTAACCTGCCTGTCCGGCCGCTCACGCACCCCTGCTTCATTAGCGGCTCAGTGAATCGGCGAGTACCTGCGCACAATGGATTCTGGTTCCCACGCAACGTCGCGCTCGAATCGACGCCGGTGGGTCATCTTGAGTTCGCCCTGCGCCACGAGGGTGTGAACCTCGAAGTCATCGACGCCGTGTTCGAGCACGTGTCCGACACAGAGCTCGTTCGCCGCCTCACAGAGTCGCCCAATGGGGCGCACATCCGCCGGGCCTGCTTCCTGTGGGAATGGCTAACCGGCAAAAACCTGTCCGTTGAAGCCACACCGACAGGCCCATACGTCGACGCGCTTCCAAAAGATGAGTATTTCACTGCCGAACGCCCGGCGAACAATTCGAAGTTTCGCGTCCGGGATAATCTGCCAGGTACCCCTGCCTTCTGCCCACTCGTGCGCCGTTCGGCCCTACCAGAAAGCCCGACGCTCGATGAGCTTCTCAACGAAGCGTCCGAGACACTGGACAGCCTGACGGACCCGACGCTTTATGCCCGGGCTGTCAGCTACCTCTACCTGTCGGAGACGCGGAGCAGTTTCAGCATCGAACGAGAAAAACCCAGCGCGGACAAGGCTGAACGGTTTGTTCAGCTCCTGGCTCACGCTGGCGAAGAGAAGCTGGTGACAGAGGATTGGCTGGTCAGCCTGCAGAACATCATCGTTCGCGAGGTGTTCAGCCAGGAGGCGTCCTATCGGACGAAGCAGAACTGGCTCGAGGATGGCACGCGCCGCGTCACCTTCTTTCCGCCTCCTCCTGAAGACCTTCCGCGGGCAATGACAGGCTGGGAGCATTTCATCAACGAAATCGGCCTTCGCTGCCCGAATACCCTGGTAAGAGCCGCATGCGCCGCTTTCGGATTCGTCTACCTGCACCCCTTCCTGGATGGCAATGGCCGGATTCATCGCTTCATCATCCACCATGTGCTTAACGGCGCGCGACGCCTGCGTGGCGGAGCCATCGTTCCGGTTTCAGCTGTCATCCTTCGTCACGAAGCAGAATACGCTGAAGTTCTCAAAGGCTTTTCGGTCCCAACCACCCGGTTGTGGGACTACGTGATGAGCGACCCAGTTCCGCTAGTGACCCGGAATCCGGGAGGCCGTCCGTATCGTTTCTTTGACGCCAGTCGGGAAGTGCGTTTCTTGCACGAGATGCTGGTGGAGGCCATCCGGACAGAACTGCCGGAGAAGCTCCGCTGGCTCAGCGGCTACGACGAAGCTTTCAGGCAGTTGGACGCGGAGTTCGACCTGAGGCAGTCGGACCTGTCGGCCCTCATTCGCATGGTGAAGTCCAACAATGGAAAGCTCTCGGCAAACAAGCGCAAGCAATACTATTTCCTGCCCGAGAGCGTTATCGCTCGCATTGAGGAAGTGGTCAGGGAATCTTTTCCCGACGCCACAGGCGGCGGTTCAGTCGACGCTGCGGACGCCGACTCCCCCTGATTCGCAGCCAACCCGCGGACGCTTGCCGAGCGCATCCGAAAATCTGCATGTTTTTCGAGGAACAAGCGAAAAAATCCTAGTGTCGTGAAAATTTCACGAGCCAAGAACGGATTTTTCGACGCAGGGAGACAGAATCCGCGATTCGGGAGGATTTCGCGAATGTCACTTCGGGACACTGCGCGGCGTTGACTGAAACGCTTGAGCGCATCGCCCGGCAGCCTGGCTTTCACGGCGTGCGCGCACAGTCACTGACGTTGTTCGCGGTGCGGCACGCACACGGCTACACGGGCCTGCTTCCGACAGTAGCGCCATGTAGTGCTTATCTCCGTCAAGTATCGGACGCTTTCGCTCAGATTTTCTTATGACGAGGTTAGGGGCGATTCGCGGGTCGGCTGCTTCGATGCGCGTTGGTTTCTGCTCGACCACCAAAAGCCAGGCCATCCGCAACTACCCGCGCCCCCCAATTTCACCCCGCGAAATTGTGAAAAACGATCTCAAGCGTCGGCAACGGGCATTGCGCCGTTTAAAGTCCACGGTTACCTGGGAGCGGTTTGTCGCTGTTGCACTAACGCGCGTACGAACCATGCCTGCTCGATAACCACCGATAAAGCCTCATGGCCCGACCTAATTCTCAACAAGCGAAACAATCAGGCGCTATGCGCCAGTCTCCTGCGGCTATGCAGGCGCGCTTAGCCAAAATTGCCGAACAATTCCAGGCGGCGTACGTGGCTGGAGATTATCAAAGCGGTGCGAAATTCGCGGAAGAAGCGCTTCAGATCACGCCCGGTAACATGTCCATCCTGCCGGACTACGCGTTGTGCCTGATGCGCACCGGAGCCTACGATCATGCGTACAAGATATACATGAGCATTCACAATGCACCAGCGAGCCAGCGCAAGCTGGCGTCGGCGACCTGGCTTGATGGTTTGGTGGAAGTCTGCGGCTGGTTGGGCAAAACCGAAGAAATGCGCGAGTACGGACTGCGCTCCTTACGCGCTTCCGATGCAAAATGCGGCGCAGATCCGAGCGAGCCAATTCCTGATTCCCCACCGCCCGCGTTCAACGCCGCGAACCCCGCGGAAAACGTGATCGCTTACTCGCTGTTCGGATCGAATCCGCGATATTGCGAGCCCGCCGTTATGAACGCCGAGATAACACGCGACGTTTTCAAAGGCTGGACATGTCGCGTATATCTCGACGCAACCGTGCCCGAGCATGTTCAACGCAGACTCAAAGACGCGGGCGCCGAAGTCGTTTTCATGGACCGCGCTTCAGGCGTTCATCCGCTGATGTGGCGCTTCCTGGTTATCGACGATTCCAGCGTCAAACGCTTCCTTCTCCGCGATGCCGACGCGCTCCTCTCAGAGCGCGAATATGCGGCAGTACAGGAGTGGGTCGAAAGCCCGTATTACTTCCACATCATCCGCGACTACTTCACCCACACGGAATTGATTCTCGCGGGCTTATGGGGCGGATGCGCAGGCGTCTTGCACAACGCGGTTGAATCGATGCAGCGATTCGCTGCGACGAACGCGGATAGCGGCCGTTTCATCGACCAGCATTATCTGCGTGAAAACGTGTGGCCGACATTGCGCAAAAGTGTCCTGTCTCACGACGATCTGTTCGGTTTCCACGACGCCAAACCGTTCCCGCCGCATGCGCCAAACCGATGGAATACCGACAAGTTTCACGTCGGCAGCAATACAAGCTATCAGGCAATTGGCGGCGAAAGCGCGCTGCCGGATGGCGCGACGCAAAGACTGATTTTTAACTCGGCAGAAGGCAAGCCATTGTTCGACTACCAGACAACCGTGCAAAACGGCGAATGGCGTCTTGACATGCCGTTCTTCGTAATTGAGAAGATCACGTCACAGGAAATCGTGATCCACCGCGACGAATAAGCGACCACTACGCGCCCGTCAAGCGCCCACTACTTCTACCGTCGAGAAGCCAATCCCCACGCTTTTCGCCACTCTGATCTGCAACGGAATGCGCTCCTTGAGCGCTTCCACATGACTGATTACACCGATCATCTTGCCGCTCGCGTTCAACGAATCGAGTGCGTTGAGCGCAATCTCCAGTGTCTCGCCGTCGAGCGTGCCGAACCCCTCATCGAGAAACAGGGAGTCGATGGAAGTCTTGAAACTCACCAGATCCGATAAAGCCAGCGCCAACGCAAGACTCACCAGGAAGCTTTCACCTCCCGATAACGTGCGTGTGTCCCGGGCAACGTCGCCTTGCCACATATCGAGCACTTCCATTTCCAGATCCCCGCCAAGCTTGCGGTTCAACTGATAACGCCCATGCAATTGCGTGAGTTGCCGATTCGCGAGATAGATCAAATGATCGAGCGTCAGGCCCTGCGCAAACTTTCGATACTTCGCGCCATCGGCGGAACCGATCAGACTGCTCAAGCGTTGCCACAAGTCGTGGTGCGCGCGTTGAGCGTCGATCTGTTGATACAGCGCCTGCTTCTCCACGCGCAAGCGGTCGTCGTTTTTCAGCGTCGCACGGAGTTCGCCTTGTTTCTCGCTTAAGCCTTTCGAGGTTGCGAGCATGTCGTCAAGCGACCGTTGCAAGGCATCAGCGTCCAGTTCGGTCTTCGGCTCTTTCAACAATTCCGCGCGACGGTTTTCCGCCGTCGTGCGCAGCGTGTGAACCTTCGTGAGCAGTTCATCGAGTTCGCGCTTCAGCGTTTGCAGGCGCTCGCGTTCTTCATTCGGCAGCAGCGCTTCGGAGAACGCCTGTTCATTGGCGAAGATGCTTTTGCTTAACGCAACTGTCCATGTCGCCGATGTTTTCTCCGCGCGTCCCTTGTCTTCGCTCAGCTGCAGCGTCAACGTGCGCTCGGTGCCTTCGACGAGGTTAGCTTTGTCGCGCGCAATTTCGTAGCGTTGTATCGCCGATAAAAACGCAGCATCGGGATCTGCGGTCGTGGCAACGCCGGCTTCGGTTTCCAACTCCGCATAATCCTTCTCGCAATCGGCCCATCGCGTGGACCACTTCGCGGCTTCGCCCGATGCGGCTTCAACCGCGTGCTTCGCCCGATCGGCTTGCTGCGTCAACGTGCGAATCTGCTCCGATGCCTTCTGCCATGCCTTCCATTCTGCATCGCGCTCGGTGAGCCATTGCTGCCAATGCGTCCAGGAATCCGGTCGTGCATAACCAACGGACGTCACCGATTCATCAAGCGTCTGCTCTCTCTTGAGCGACGCGGCTCGCAAGAGGTCGGCTTGATCAGCGACATCTTTCAAGGATTTCCGCTCAGCGATTTGTCTCTCTTCGAGCAGCTTCAGTGCGTGCTGGTGGTCTAGCGCTGCGCGCTCCGCGGCATGCCGCGAAGTTTCGTGCTGCTTGATCAGCGATACCTGCTGATCGACCGCGACGGTCGTGTCCAGCGCAAGTTTCAACGTTGCGACGTGCGCCTGCATGAGCGTTTCGAGTCCGTCATGGTCAACGGCTTCGAGTCCAAGATCGACGCACAGCTTTCGCCAGTTCTCCGCTTGACGGGCTTCGTCTTCAAGCCATGCATCGATACGCGTCCCAAGCGCCTTGATCTCCGCAGTCAACGCCGCTATAGCGACATCGGTCGCCGAGGCTTCCTTATTTTTGCCCTGCAACGCGAGCTGTTTGTCCTTCAATGCGTGCTCGGTCGCCGAGACGTCGAGCGCGGCATAGGTAGTGATGGACGGATGCTCCGTCGATCCGCATAACGGACACGCTTCGCCGGGTTGCAACGCGGCGCGATGTCCGGCGAGATCGAGAATGCGCTGCTCCTGATGCAGCAACTTGCGTTTGTCCTCGACTTGCTCAGCAAGCGTCGCCACGTCTTTCGCAAGTCGATCGCGTTGCTCGTTCAATGAGGCGAGCGATGCATTTTTCCGAGTCCGCTCATTACGATCCAGCGCGGCTTGCTTGGTCCCGCGTGCAACCGTTTCGCGGATATCCCCCAGCTTGCGAAACAAATGATGCTGCTCGTTAAGAAGCTGGCAACGCGCTTTCAACGCAGCTTCACTCTCGCTGCCCAGCGTGGTCGAAAGCTTCGCGCGTTGCTCGCCTTCCGTCTTGCGTGCGAGTTCCGCTGCTGCCACAGCGCCGTGCACGGCAAGCTGTTTGGCAGAGATATCGACCGCCAGCTTATCGATCAGACCGCTCAAGTCTTTCTGCTTTGCGGCATTTGTCTCGATGTCATCTAGCGTCTGCCGGCGCGCAGCGAAGTGCTGTTGCCACAGCACGATCTGCTCACCGAGTTTGCGTCGATGCGGATGTTCATCGAGTGCGGACTGAACGGTCCTGCTTTCCAGTAACACGCGATTTAGCGCATCTTGCCGGAGCTCCACGATTCGTCGACTGGTCACTGATGCGGAACGCAGACCACGCGCTGCATCGAGCGAAGCGGCGCGCTTTTCGTCTTTCGAAAGCGCCAGTTGTCGCGACGTATCCGCGAGTCTCTCGCGCGCTAAAAGCATCGCTGTATGATCGGCGCGCAGCTTTTCGGCGGGCTCGCTCGCGGCGAGACGGTCGAGCGAAGGCTTGGCATCGGCGATCTTTACGTCTGCTTGCCGTTGATTGGCCCGCGCCTGTTCAAGCTGCGTTTCCGCTTCCGATAACGCGAGCCGCCACGTCTGCATCGCGCGTGTCGTCTCGACCTGCTTAGCAAGTGCGGTTTCCTGCGCGGCAAGTCCAATGCACTCCTGCTGCAATTCGGTCCGCTGCTCATCAGTCAGCAACTGGACACCGTCGGCGCGCACCAGAAGCGTATCCAGCGCAAGCTTCTCATTGCGCGTCCGCTCGAAGACGTTCTGCGAGATCGTGCCGTAGATATCGGTGCCGGTGAGTTCTTCCAGCAACTCGGCGCGTTCGTTCGCCTTCGCTTCAAGGAACGCGGCGAAGCCACCTTGCGCGAGCATCATCGACTTGGTGAAGCGGCCGAAATCCAGTCCGGTGATGCTTTCCACAAGCCGAAGCTTGTCCACGATCCGCTCGGTCATGATCGTGCCATCGAGACGCGCGAGTTCGACCTTGGGCGCTTGCAGATTACCGTCTGCTTTATCGCGTGCGCGACGTTGGCTCCAGAACGCCCGATACCCTTCGCCCTTCACCTCGAACTCCACTTCCGCGAGGCATTCGAACGTGTGCCGTGTCATCAGCTCGTTCGTTCCTTGCGAGATGGTGTCCATGCGCGGCGTGCGGTGATAGAGCGCGAGACAGATTGCATCGAGCAACGTGGTTTTGCCCGCGCCGGTCGGACCGGTGATCGCGAATAGGCCGTTGTCACGAAACGGCGGCTGGCTGAAATCGATCTTCCACTCGCCCTTCAGCGAATTCAGATTCCGCAAACGCAACGACAGGATCTTCATGCTTCATCCGCCTCGCCAATCTGCGCCACGACCTCGCGATACATCGATAAAAGCTGCACGCGCGTTTCCTCGCCGATCGTCTCCGTTTGCAGGCGGCGCGCGAATACATCGTCGGGCGTGAGCTCGTTCAGGGTTTCCTTGGCTTGAGATTGCAGCGTGCTGGCAGCAGAAGAACGCTCGCGACGAATGCGCAGTACTTCGACCGGAAGGTCTTCAGTGATCTTCTGGATACGCGACTGGAGATCGCTGAGATAGTCATCGGCGGAGACCACGATTTCAAGCCACACCATCTCGCCTTGAACGACCTGGGACGCAGCCGCCGAGACCGCAGCCTCGAGCTCTTTCAACGATCCTTTCACCGACAATAACTGTTGGAAGCACGGCACATTGAGCACGGTCACGCGTTCAAGGCCGTCCTCGGAAACATCCACAAGCAGCATCTCTTTCTGTTGCCGGGCTTCGTCGAAGCTGAGTGGTATTGGCGATCCGCTATAGCGGATGTGCTCGAACCCGCCTACTTTCTGCGGCCGATGAATATGCCCGAGCGCGATGTAATCGGCGGCCGGAAATGCGCTCGTCGGAAAGGCTTCCAGCGCGCCCACATAAATCTCACGCACCGATTCACTCGCGCTCGCGCCGACCGTCGTCAAATGACCGGTCGCGATGATCGGCAAATGCACGCCAAGCTCCAGGCGCTTTTGTTCCGCCAGCGCAAAGAGCGCCTGATAGTGCGCGTGAATCGCGTCTTGTAGCGACTCCTGTTTCTCGC
>NZ_JAQGMM010000242.1 GCF_028292365.1 Caballeronia sp. | reverse complement strand
AAGTATCAGCCACCTTCAACCATTCAAGCTTTGGCCGGTGTCCTGAAAGGATGCCGGTCTTGCGTCGTCTTTCTGTTGAATCGATTCGTTTGTTATAAATATAATAATTATAATAAATTCGATCTGTTAAATACTCCACCCGATTACATGATAGCCTGTAATTAACCTGGTCTCGTGGACAGAACTCCGGTGTCCGCTGTATAAATAACATTCGCAAATTAATGCGCTGGCGCTTCGTAATCGAATAAACCATTCGATTCGGTTCGCGATTTAATTCCCTTTCGCCCGGAGAAACTGCATGAACGCAAAATGGACTGTGGCTTTATCGCTTGCCTTATTAACGGCGGCTGCGCATGTCGGCGCGCAAACCGATCAGCAACTTTCCAGCGCCGCGATTCAATCCGCGCTGAACGCCCCGCCGAAGCAGCTTCATGCGCAGATTGTCGGTATCGACACAGGCACCAGGACCTTGACGCTAAAGGGCGCGAAGGGCGTCGTGATACCGGTGGCTGTCGGCCGAGAGGTCACGAATTTCGATACCTTGAAGATTGGCGACCGCGTGGATGTGCAAGTCAGGGACGCACTGCTGATCAGGGCAGTGAAAGCGTCAGTGAAGGGCGACGAATTGCGAAAACGTGTTGATACTGACGTTTATGCCCCCGCATCTGGTTCCCAAGGTTTTGGCGCCGTCCATGAAACTGAGATTGTCGCAACGGTGCAGAGTATTAATAGCAAGAATAAAACAATCACGCTGCGTGGTCCGTGGCATACCGAGACGTTCGATTTAAGCTCTGAAATAGCCGCATATAAATTGAAGAAGGGTGACACCGTGCACGCGGTGTTGATTTCAGCCACCGCAGTCGAAGTCACTCCCACGGCGAAATAATGCGTGGAGTCGATTGAGAGTCGGATAATTGTCGCTTAAATGCGGATCAAGACCGCGCCGGCCGTAACGAGCGCACACGCGAGCACGCGCCGCGCGGTCAGCTTTTCACGCATGAACAGCCAGCCGATCAGAACCGCGAAGATGGAACTGAGCTCGCGCAACGCCGAAACCATTGCAATGGGCAGGTAACGAAATGCAATGATCACAATGGTGTACGCGACCATCGCAATAGCACCGCCGGCCAAGCCTTGCAGCGAGCGTCGGGGGTCGTCGAGGAACAGGCGGCGCGGGCCGCCGTATCGATAAAAGGCCATCCCGGCGAGCGGTACGTTGAAGAGGATGTACGCCCAGGCGATATAGCCGAAGCCGCTGCCGGCCATACGCACGCCGATTCCATCCACGATTGTGTAGGCGGCGATGAACGCGCCCGTCACGAGTGCCGCCGGCACGCTTGCGGTGGCGAAACGGCGCTTGCGGAATGCCAGGGAAATGATGCCGACCGACACCAGCGTGACGCCCGCCAGCGCAAGCGGTCGAAGGTGTTCGCCCGCGAAAACGAACGCGCCCGCGAACACCAGCAGTGGCGAAAGACCACGTGCAATCGGATAGATCTGCCCGAAGTCACCCGCGTTGTAGGCCTTCGACAAGGCCACGCAATAACCGAGCTGCAAAGCTGCCGATGCCGCGATGTAAGGCCAGCTCTCGCGAGCCGGCGCAGGCACGAACAGCAACACGATTGCCGAACACACGAGATAGGGGAAAGACATCATGCCGAACTGCCAGACCCGGTCGCCGCTGGTGTGCAGGAAGGCGTTCCACGTGGCGTGCAGCAGCGCGGAGAACAGGACAAGCAAGACGATGAAAGGCTGCATCAGGACCGCGGGAAGGGTGACGGCGAAGGTGACATCGTCCGTGGCAAGGTAAGGCGTTTGATGGCAAAAAGTGGCAAACGGTGAAACGCCATTATGGCAGAGAACGGGCGTTGCAGTTTGCTTGTCCTGTCTCGACATACGCAACCGGCAAGGATCTCAACGAGCCGGCGTGGGCAACGAGGCGGGCCACAAGGCAGCCTGGGACTGAGTGTTGTCGGAACGGTCCTATGGGCGGCGATGCGCGAATCGCCAATCTGATATTCGAGCGGTTTTGTGATCGCCTGTTCGTTTTTGAGGACCCACACGTTGCGCGCCAGCACGAAGCAGATATTCAGTTGCTTGAGCGCGCCGTTACTCCGGTGACTAATGATGTCGTATGCAAAGCGTTCCCGCGAGTGGCCAGGCACAGGCCGGAAATGACGGTGCAGCGCGCGAAACTTCACCCGTGCTATTGCATGAAGGTAGGAAACCTAAAGGTTTAAAATTCAGACGAGGGCGCGGGGTCGTTCTCGCGCCTCTTGCACCGCGACCTCGCCAGGGGAATGACTCGTTATGAGCGCAGCCACTGACTACCGCGTTTCGGCCTCCAGCTCTGCTGCATGACTGTTGCCTTGAATGTAGTGCTCCAACTGGTGGATAGTGAATTGTTGCTCGGCGATCCGGTTCCTGACGAGATCGCCGATCGATACCATGCCGATCAGCAGACCGCCGTCAATCACCGGAAGATGACGTATCCGGTTTTCGGTCATGATCGTCATGCATTCGTCCGTCGTCTGATTGAGACGAACGTATCGGATGGCTTTCGACATGACATCGCCCACGGGCGTCTGTTTTGACAACCTGTCGTGCAATACGATTTTCCGGGCATAGTCGCGCTCTGTCACGATACCGGTGATGTGCTCTCCGGACGTGACAACAAGTGCGCCAATTTGTTTATGTGCCATCAGCTTGATGGCGTCGAAGACACTCGCGGACGCTTCGATCGTGTGAAACGACTGATCGGTTTTCGAACTCAGCAATTGTGCGACAGTTGCCATCATGTGCCTCAATCAAGAAATAGGTTTGAGCTGCTGCTCATGTTGCGCGGTTGTCCGCGTTGTTCTCCGAATTCTTCAGCCGAAGTCGAAGAGATCGCCGAGTAACGACTTCTTCTTTTTGTACGGATAACGCCGGTCGCCATACTCGTCGTCGCGGTAACCGTTGCGTCGATCGTGGTCGTTGTAATGACGTCCTTCGTCATGCCGGCGCGCGACCGGCGCGCTTGCCGCTGGCGCCTGCCCTTGCGCGACAGCTTCGTCAGCGGAGCGTTCGATCAGTTTGTCGAGTTCACCGCGATCCAGCCACACGCCGCGGCAGGTCGCGCAATAATCGACTTCAATTCCCTGGCGGTCCGCCATCAGCAGATCCGGCGTCTTGCACACTGGACATTTCATTACCTTGCCTCCTTCGTCAAACACCCTAGCGAAGCCTCAATGTAGCGGATGTAGGCTTAATGTAAAATTCGTATTTTTGACGTCGATACGTCGAGAAAACCGATGTATCCAGCATCGCCGTGGAGGCATGAATGAACTTCAAGCATTTGTATTATTTTTGGGCCGCGGCGCATGCGGGCGGCATTGCACGTGCCGGCA
The DNA here is from genome assembly GCF_028292365.1 of Caballeronia sp. GTDB lineage: Bacteria > Pseudomonadota > Gammaproteobacteria > Burkholderiales > Burkholderiaceae > Caballeronia. The sequence continues at coordinate 25,145 of NZ_JAQGMM010000242.1, read as the reverse complement.
CGCAGCTGCATATCACGCCTCAAACGCTGAGCGGCCAGATCAAGCTGCTTGAGGACGCACTGAACAAAAAGCTCTTCAAAAAGAGCGGCCGCAACCTGGAGCTGACGGATGCGGGCCGGCTTGCACTCGATTACGCCGATGAAATCTTCTCGCTCGGCGCCGAGCTGGAAAGCGCGGTCAGGCAGGAGAAGGAGGCCGCACGGGCGCAACTGCGCGTGGGCGTGGCAGATTCGGTTCCGAAGACAGTGGCGTATCGCCTGCTCGAGCCCGCATTGAACCTCTCGGACTCGCTGCGGCTGATCTGTCATGAAGGCAAGCTGCATGCGCTGCTTTCACAATTAGCCGTGCATAGACTGGACCTGATCATTGCCGATGCACCCATCCCGCCCGATGTGAACGTCAAGGCGTTCAACCATTCGCTTGGCCGTTCGACGCTCAGTTGCTTCGCATCCAAAGCCTTGGCGGCACGCGCAGCAAAAGCCTTCCCCGCATCGCTCGGCGACATGCCGGTATTGTTGCCCGGCATTGAGTCAGCAGTCCGAAGGAAGCTTGATCACTGGCTCAAATCACGCACGATCTCGCCGCGCGTGGTGGGAGAGTTCGACGACAGCGCGCTGACGCTCGCGTTCGGCCGTGAGGGAAGAGGGGTGCTGTTTGCACCGACGGTTCTCGCGGCACAACTCAAACGAGAGCACGGTTTGATTGCGGTTGGACATATCGAAACGATTGTTGAGGAGTTCTTCGCCATCTCCATTGAACGGCGGATCAGCCATCCCGCCATATCGTCGATCATGAGCACAGCGCGCAGCGAACTGTTCAATGCGTAGGACGCTTAGGTCGCCTGACCTCACCCTCCGCTGACAGACATTTTCAGTTTTTGAATAAAAAGCCTTTACATTACATTTAACTTTCTACTATAACTGTCGTACGTGTTGCGGACTGCCATGTCGCGCACCATGTCTCGGCCCGCCAGGCTTGCCTGCGGGCCTTTTTTTGTCGCGCAAAACAATCGGAAATACGCTTTCATATTTCTTTCAGTATTAACCCGATCTGGTAAAAACCCTGTGAATTCTTTCATTGTACTTACTTGATATATTACATATTGTGTATTCCATCGCTATCGAAACGTAGGTCAGGCGATGACGGAGACGTCCATTCGGCGTCCCGAATACAAGGCAGCAAACGCCAAGGAGACAGTGATGGAATCGAATCGCCAGGAAGGTGCGTCGCGGCTAGCGTCGCCATGGATGCAGCTCGTGTTTGGCGTGATCTGCATGGCCATGATCGCGAATATGCAGTACGGCTGGACCTTGTTTGTGAATCCGATCGATGAAAAGCATCACTGGGGTCGAGCGGCGATTCAGGTAGCGTTCACGATCTTTGTGGTCACGGAAACCTGGCTGGTCCCGATCGAAGGTTATCTCGTCGACAAGTACGGCCCGCGTCCGGTTGTGGTTGCGGGTGGTCTGCTGTGTGCGATTGCGTGGGCGCTCAACTCGGTGGCTTCATCGCTGCCGTTGCTGTATTTCGCGGCGGCCGTGGGCGGCGTCGGCGCGGGGGCCGTGTATGGCACGTGCGTTGGCAATGCATTGAAGTGGTTCCCCACCCGGCGTGGTCTGGCAGCTGGCATCACCGCGGCCGGCTTTGGGGCGGGATCGGCCGCAACCGTCGTGCCGATCGCGCACATGATCAAGAGCAGCGGCTACGAGGCCACCTTCCTGTGGTTCGGCCTCGGCCAGGGACTGGTCGTGTTCCTGCTCGGCATGGCGCTGTATGCGCCGCCTGCAAGCCTGCTTGCATCGGTCAAAAGTGCGCTGAAGAGCGCCGTTTATAACGCGACACCGAGGCAGGTCGTTAGCTCACCGATCTTTTGGGTGATGTACCTGATGTTCGTGATGATGGCAGCGGGCGGCTTGATGGCAACCGCTCAGTTGGGTCCTATTGCGAAGGACTTTGGCCTGCATGATTCGCCTGTCTCGCTGCTTGGCCTGACGTTGCCCGCGCTCACGTTCGCGCTGACGATCGACCGGGTTCTCAACGGCTTGACCCGGCCTTTCTTCGGCTGGATCTCGGATCGCATCGGCCGCGAGAACACCATGTTCATGGCGTTTGCGATCGAGGCGGTCGGCATCTTGATGCTGTCGAAATATGGACAGAGTCCGGTGGCGTTCGTCGTGCTGACGGGTATTGTCTTCTTCGCCTGGGGTGAGATCTACAGCCTCTTTCCCGCCACTTGCGGCGATACATTCGGGCCAAAGTTTGCAGCCACCAATGCGGGTCTGCTCTACACGGCGAAGGGGACGGCGGCTTTGCTCGTGCCGTTCAGCAGCGTGATAACGGCCGCGACCGGCAGTTGGCACGCGGTGTTCATGCTGGCATCGGGAATGGCAGCGGCGTCGGCGTTGCTGGCGCTGTTCGTGCTCAAGCCGATGCGGCAGGCTCACAAGGAGAAGCATGCATCAGCGGTCGCGGACATGCCGTTTGGTTCGGTCCTGAAGGAGTGACCATGTGATGCGGCGAGGCCGATGTGTTCGTTGGCTTCGCTTGGCTTTCCAATGAAGGAATGGCCGGCGTTCGTCCGGCCGCCTTGCTATTTATTGCTATTTCCTGCCCACCAGATAGCAGACGCCTTCGGGACCATAACGCTCGCTATGCGTTTCGTTTGCTCTCAAGTGGAACATGTCGCCTGGCTGATAGCGCGTGTCTTTATCGTCGATGCGCAGTGTCAGCTCACCTTCGAGAATCAGCGCCTTGGCTTCGAACGCATGCGCGTGGTCGTCAAGAGACGCGCCGGCTTCGCGCTCCACCAGCACGGTGGTCTGAAAACCCTCGCGCGCGAGCATTTCGATGAAATCGTCGCGTTCCATGATCGTTCCCCTTCTAGCCGGTCTTGATTCACTCACTAATATAGGTTGAAACGACACGGCGTAGGGGAGGCTTAGCGTCAGCTTTCCAGCCGCGAACCTTGCGCCAGCTCGCGCGCCTCAAGATCACGCGTCGACCCTTTCGCCGGCCGTCCAGCCCAGTACCCCGCCAGCAACGATCCCGACAAGTTGTGCCACACCGAAAACAGCGCGCCCGGAAGTGCTGCGATCGGCGTGAAGTACAGCTTGCCCAGCGTGGCAGCCAGTCCTGAATTCTGCATGCCGACCTCGATTGCCAGCGTGCGGCACACGGCTTCATCGAAACCAAGCAGGCGGCCGCCCCAATATCCGCCAAGCAAGCCGATACCGTTATGCAGGATCACGCCCAGCATCACCAGCAAGCCGACCGACGCAATACTTTTCTGCGTGCCGGCTACCACGGCCGAGATGATCAGCAGGATCGCGATCATGGAAATGATCGGCAACGCAGGTTCGACTGCGCGCACGGTCTTGTGGAACAAGTGGTTGATGATCAGCCCCGCCACAATAGGCAACGCGACAATCTGCAGAATGCTCATGAGCATGCCGTGGACATCGACGGCAATCGACGCATCCACGTAAAGGCGCGTCAGCAGCGGTGTAGCGAACACGCCGACCAGCGTGGACAGCGCGCTGATCGTGACGGACAGCGCTACGTCGCCGCGCGCGAGATAGATCATCACGTTCGACGCCGTGCCGCTGGCAACGCTGCCGACCAGCACCATGCCCGCCGTCAGGTCGGGCGGCATGCGCAGCAGGTGGGCTATTACCCAGGCTGCGAGCGGCATTACCAGGTAATGCAGGCCGATCCCCGCGACAACTGGCGCCGGCCGGGTGAAAACGCGCCGGAAATCGGCGAATGAAAGGGTCACGCCCATCGCGAACATGATGATGGTGAGCAACGTAGTGACGTGCGGCGCGATGCCTGTGAATGTTGCCGGCGAGAAGTACGCGACGACCGAAATAAGAACGGCCCAAAGAGGGAACAAGCGGGTGACGCGCGAAAGCATGGAGAGGCGATCCTGGCTGATTAATAGGGGCGTCGCCCTGAGCGCCGGCGTGCACCGCGCTGGGCGAATAACGATAAAGCGAAGCGAACAGAAGGGTGTTCCAGGCTTGGCTGACCGTGCCATCGATAGATGCGGCCAGTGACGCAATCCGCCACGAGTCCTCGTGGGACCGGCAGGTGGTAAATGTGCGTCGACGCGAATTGTAGCGTTTCGTCGGAAGAGATCCGCTGGAGCGGAGGTCGCGCTCACCTCAGCCGCGCGACCGTTCCTGCGTCCGGCTCGCCGCCGAAATAGGTGTTCAGCGCCAGTTCGAACGGCGTCTTGTCGCGCGCGGCGTGGGCGAAGAGGGTCATCGACGAATGGAATTTCAGGTCGTCGGGGTAACCGAAAATTTGCTCCACCGAGCGCCCCTCGAGCGCGTTCACGATCTGGGTGAGGATCACCAGGCGCTCACCCAGCACGGGATGATCGAGGTAGGCTCGCGCCTCGTCCACCGATGAAATTGCGTACCGGCGCGCCATTTCGCTATGACCCAACCCCTGGATTTGCGGAAACACGAACCACATCCAGTGCGTGCGTTTCTTGCCCGCCTCGAGCTCGGCCGTGACGGTCTGGAGCACCGGATCCTGGGCATCGATAAAACGCTGCAGGTCAAAAAGAGCGGGATCGGTCATGCGAACCTCCGGGGTCTTCCTGGAATACTGCCGCGAAATAAACCTCAAACCTGACCGCAAACCCCATTCCCGGCGCTTTTCGTGGTCATGCGGCCACGTGGCCCCCAATCCAATCCCGGCCATTTGCGAACGATATTCCGCTTTCTGATATCTTCACGGCCATGCAAAACATCATCGAAATTTCGAATCTGTCGAAGAGCTATGCGTCGGGCTTCAAGGCGCTCAAAAACGTCACGCTGAGTATCCGCCGTGGCGAAATCTTCGCACTGCTCGGGCCGAACGGTGCCGGTAAAACGACCCTGATCAGCATTGTGTGCGGCATCGTGAATGCCACGGAAGGCACGGTCCGGGTCAACGGTCACGGCATTATCTCCGACTACCGCGCCTCCCGCGCGATGATCGGTCTCGTGCCGCAGGAGCTGACCACCGACGCTTTCGAGTCCGTCTGGGCGACCGTTTCATTCAGCCGCGGCCTGTTCGGCAAGCCGCCGAATCCTGCGCATATAGAAAAAGTGCTGAAGTCGCTGTCGCTATGGGACAAGAAGGACAACAAGCTGGTCACGCTGTCCGGCGGCATGAAACGCCGCGTGCTGATTGCCAAGGCGCTCTCGCACGAACCGGAAATCCTGTTCCTGGACGAACCGACGGCAGGTGTTGACGTCGAACTGCGCCGCGATATGTGGAATCTCGTGCGCGGCCTGAAAGCGAACGGCGTGACGATCATCCTGACGACGCACTACATTGATGAAGCCGAGGAAATGGCAGACCGGATTGGTGTGATCAACGGCGGCGAAATCATTCTGGTCGAGGAAAAGGCCGAACTGATGCGCAAGCTCGGCCAGAAGAAACTCGTGCTGCAACTGGAGGACGAGATCGACACCATTCCCGCCGGCCTGAGTGCTTACCGGCTCGACCTGTCCGCCGACCGGAGTGAGCTGACCTACACCTACGACGCGCAGGATGAACCGGGTCGCATCATCACGCTGCTAAAAGACCTGGCCGATAACGGCGTCAAGTTCAAGGACCTGCAAACGACGCAAAGCTCGCTTGAAGATATTTTCGTGAGCCTGGTCGGAGAGAAAAAATGAATATTCACGCAGTCCGCGCAATCTATGTATTCGAAATGGCGCGCACGTGGCGCACCATCATGGGCAGCATCATCTCGCCGGTTATTTCCACCTCGCTGTATTTCGTCGTGTTCGGCGCCGCGATCGGCTCGCGCATTCCCGAAGTGAATGGAGTGAGTTACGGCGCGTTCATCGTGCCGGGGCTCGTGATGTTGTCACTGCTCACGCAAAGCGTGTCCAACGCGTCGTTCGGGATCTACTTTCCAAGGTTCACCGGGACCATCTATGAATTGCTGTCGGCGCCGGTCTCGTATATGGAGATCGTGCTGAGCTACGTTGGTGCGGCCGCCACCAAGTCGATCATCCTCGGCCTCATCATTCTTGCGACCGCGCGGTTGTTCGTGCCGTTGCATGTCGATCACCCGTTCTGGATGATCGTGTTCCTGCTGCTGACCGCGGTGACGTTCAGCCTGTTGGGTTTTATCATCGGCATCTGGGCGGACGGGTTCGAGAAGTTGCAGGTGATCCCGTTGCTGATCATCACGCCGCTGACCTTCCTCGGCGGAAGCTTTTATTCCATCGATATCCTGCCGCCGTTCTGGAAAGCCGTCGCGCTGTTCAACCCGGTGGTTTATCTGATCAGCGGGTTTCGCTGGAGTTTCTACGGTACCGCCGATGTCAGCGTCGAGATCAGCCTCATCATGACGCTGGTGTTCCTCGCGGTGTTTATTGGCGTGGTCGCTTGGATCTTCAAGACGGGCTACAGGCTGAAAGCATAAGGAGCGTTTCTGATGCGTGATGTGCTGATCGAACGGTTCGGACTCCAGCCGCACCCTGAAGGCGGCTATTTCCGCGAGACGTTTCGCGGCGCGGACAGGGTAGTGCGCGAGCTTTCACCGGGCGAGACGCGCTCGGCATCAACGGCGATCTACTACATGCTTTGCGATGGCGCGCATTCGGCATGGCATCGAATCCGCTCGGACGAGGTGTGGCACTTCTATGCAGGAGAGCCAATCGATGTTCATGTCATCGATATCGCCGGGCAATTGCTCACGCATCGCCTGGGTAACGCGCTGACGCAACACGACGCCGTATTCCAGGCGGTCGTACCAGCAGGGCAGTGGTTTGCCGCAGAGTTATGTGATCCGGCGGCGTTCGCGCTGGTGGGCTGCACGGTCGCGCCCGGGTTCGAGTTCAGCGAGTTCGAACTTGCCGATGTGACCGCTTTGACAAAAGCGTATCCGCAGCACGAGGCCGTGATCGAAAGGCTGGGTCCTGCGGCAGGAACGAAGCGCTGAGCGCGTGCTGCGGCACGCAATACGCAACGCGTACAACCGGAACAACGTAAAAGCGGAACAAAAAAAACGGCGCTCTCATTTCTGAGGCGCCGCTTTTCATGCTTCTGTTTATAGGTTGGCCCTGACTGCGTCTCGGACGGCGTCCATCATGCCGCCGTAGTTCAGCGGGATGTCGAGTGAATCACCATAGACGTCCTGATCCGCTTGTACACGCACTTCTTGCGATTCGCGGCGTGCCGGCGATTCGTAAGCTGTGTCACCTGAACGAATAGTGTCTCTGGCTTCGACGCGCTGCGCTTGATAACTCTTCACGATGAACTCCTTGCAGTGATGGAGCGGCGGGAGACTGCGATCCTACGGAACTGCCATGACAGATTGACGACGCTCGATGCTTCCAGGTGCACAACTGGAACGGGGGCGGACCGCTTGCCCCTGGCCGTGTTGCGCACCCTGCAATGAAAGCGCGGCTCTACAGTTTAATGGCGTTGCGAAGCGGGATTCGTACTTCTGGCTTATGGAACGATGCCGGCACTATCAGCAATGCAGCGCGGCTTTGGGCTTGAAACTTGCAATTAACGCAAGCGTTTGCGAGGGGCCGGGAGAGACGCTGGCGCAGCCAGCCGATGTCTGGAAAGGCTGTCTGGAACAGTAGGGAGCCGCACTTATCCGCGTGCGCATTGCCGTCAATTGAAACAGTTAAAGCTGTTTCTCAGAATCGGCGTGTTTGCTCTATTCGTTCCACATGGCGCAAAGCGCGACCGCATGATGCGGTCGTGCTTTCAGGCCATTCAACTGAACCGGCGACGCTTTCAGGCGTGCTGGTCCTGCAAATCGGCATCGCTGGTCTCGTCATGTGGCATGGAAGCCGCAAGAATCATCGCCGATGCGTTCTGTGGCTTCGGATCGCGCTGTGACGGCCGGTACACCGAGTCGCCTCGATGAATGGGTGCACCGGTCAGTGCGCAGGCACCGTCTGACGTGGCCGTGGTCACACGCCATCCCTGGTATCCGTAGTGGCAAGTTCCCGCGTCGGACCAATATACGATCGCGGTCGCGCTGCTCGGCCGTTCGATCACGCGCACGACGGCCTCGGGAAACGGTCTCGACGATTGCGGCGATGGCGACGCGACGCGCGGATGATCACGCTCCCACGCTCGCGTGAGCCGCTCTAAAAACGGGTGCGCGGCCTTTTGCTGCGGGGCAGGTGCTGCCGCGCGGTTGTGGGTCGCTGTCAATGAGCGGACCGTTTGCAGCCACGGGTCCGCGCTTCTCGCTAACGCTGTCATGGTTCGTTCCTGGCATGGTTCATGGTCGAACTTACGCAATCAGCCTGCTCGGATAAATACCATTAAGGTGAATACACTGTCTTGTTAGCGCGAATAATCACAACAACGCGTTATGCAATAAGGCTTTGCCCGATATTGCGGTGCGGCGCAAACGCTGTTCACGCTTCATTGAACGTTTTAATGAGGGCGATAGCGTCCTGTTTTAGCGAGAGCCTTGCATGCGGGACAACGCCGGCCTCGTTGTTTTGTATGGATTGCGTAAGGTGTCAAGTTTCGCCCCAAGCGGTGGAACGCCGCTTGCGTGGCCCATACTCGGTACATACTTAAAACGTTGAACGAGGTGTTCGTGAAGAAAAGTCATATTGTTGCTGCGGTACTGTTTACAAGCTTGGGCCTGACGGCCACGGCGTTTGCCCAAAACGGCCCTGGGCCTGGTGAAGGCCATCAAGGCGGGCCGCAAGAGCGTTCGGGTGGTCCCGCCATGCAAGGCCATAACAATGGTGGTCATCAGGATCAAAACCACGGCCCGCAAGGCGGCCCCGGTGCACAAAACCACAACAATGGCCGTCCGCCTGTGCCAATGCATGCGGACAACGGTCCGGAGCGCGGCGGCCCTGGCGGCGCACGCGGAGAAGGACCGCATGACTGGCATCGCGGCGACCGCTTGCCGAACGACTATCGTGATCGCCAGTACGTGGTCGACGATTATCGCGGCTATGGTTTGCAGCAGCCCCCACGCGGTTACCACTGGGTGGGTGTGAACGGTGATTACGTGCTAGCCGCAGTCGCGACCGGTGTGATCGCGCAGATCGTGCTGAGCAACGGGCACTAAGCGCTTACTTCTCCCTTACTTCCCGCTTACTTGCCGCTTAGCCGGGTAACGCCCGGGTAGCGAACCTGACCGAGAGTCAGGTTCGTCTACATAAAACAAGGCCGGTCCAAACTCGCGTTTTGGACCGGCCTTGTTTTATGTGCGATGCGTGAATTCCGCCGCAGCGTTGCGCTACCCCTTGGCAGTATCGGTGATTGCTTTCACTACGCGCGCCAGCGATTTCAACGCCAGGTCAGGCGATTCTTCAAACTGCGCGCCCACTATGGCGCCATCAACGGCCATGGCCAACGCCCGCGCGTCGGCTTTCGCGGTTCTCGACGATGCCGGCAGCAGCGTCCTGATAACCGCTGCCATATCGAGCTTGTGGCGTCGTGAGATATCGACCGCTTCGGGCAAGGTCTCGCCCACTTCCACCACCGCGTTGATGAACGCACAGCCGCGATACGCATCGCTCTCGAACCATTCCGCCAGCGCCGGGACCAACGCATCCGCGTCAGCGCCATGGCGCTTCACGGCGTCTTCGAACCACATCATCCAGTTACGGTGCCTATACTCCAGGAACGCGACAATCAGATCGTTTTTCGCCGGATAGTAGCGATAAAACGTCTTCTTCGCGACGCCCGATTCCGCGATCACACGATCGATTCCGGTCGCACGAATGCCGTCCCGATAGAACAGCGCGTGAGCCGTCACGAGAATGCGCTGGGCGGGCGGGAGGTCGCTCGAAAGCTCTGTATTTGATGATTGATTGTTCATATCGGCTGATTGTAGACAGGTCTGTCTCCCTGCGCTAGAGTGAGAAGGTAGACAGACCTGTCTACTTCCGGATAAGCTTACCGCTAGCCGCCATATCGTCAGTCAATGCCGATCAACCCTCCAGATCAAAAGGAAGCGCCATGGAAAGCAAACCGCCGTTCCCGCCATTCGATGCCGATACCGCCCGGCAAAAGGTCCGTCTCGCGGAAGACGGCTGGAATTCACGTGACCCAAAGCGGGTCGCGCTCGCCTATAGCGAAGACACGCGCTGGCGCAACCGCGCAGAATTTGTGTCGGGACGTGCTGAGGTGGAGGCATTCCTCACGCGCAAGTGGGCGCGTGAACTGGATTACCGGTTGATCAAGGAGTTGTGGGCGTTCACCGGATCACGGATCGCGGTGCGTTTCGCTTACGAGTGGCACGATGATTCCAAAAACTGGTTCCGCAGTTACGGCAACGAGAACTGGGAGTTCAACGAAGCCGGCTTGATGACGCACCGGCATGCGTGCATCAACGACTTGCCGATCAAGGAGTCTGAGCGCAAATATCATTGGCCGCTGGGTCGCCGTCCCGACGACCATCCTGGCTTGAGCGACCTGGGTTTCTGATTGAGGCGTGGCCGGCGCAGCGTGGCTGTCCGTCTCCTGCCAGGTCTTTAGTGCTTGTGAAGACCGATGCATCGATCCACTGCCGGCCTTTTACCGGCCGCGTCGCCGGTAAAAGGTCCACCATCCCGCCAGCACGGTGAAGGTTGCAACGATCGCCACCATCACCCAGAAACCGTGCTTGTTTTCGGCGAGCGGTACGCCACCCACGTTCATGCCGAAAATCCCCGCGACTATGTTGATCGGCAGCGCCAGCACGGTGACCAGCGTCAGCGTGAACAGCGTGCGGTTGCTTTGCTCGTCCATGCGTGCGGCGATCTCTTCCTGCAGCAGCTTGATGCGTTCGACCAGTCCGGCCAGATCGCCCAGCACCAGCGAAAATTCCTCGGTGGCATCACGCAGGTCCTGAAGGTCGAGCGTCTCCAGCCAGCGAGGCGGCCGCGCCAGCAGCCGGAAAATCGACCCCGGTTCAGGCGCGAGCAAACGCTGCAACCTGACCAGCACGCGTCGCGACGCGCCGAGTTCCGAGCGAGTGGCGGGGGACCGCATCGAAAGGAAACGGTCTTCTATCTGGTCGATATCAATGCTAGTTTTTCGGACGATTTGTACCAGCAGGTCCGCCTGGTCGCGCAATAGATGAATAAGCAGTTCGGCTGTCGACCGGAAGACCTCGCCGTTGCGTACACATTCCCGCAGGGTATCGATGGAGCGCAGCGGTTTCAGCCGCGCGGTGATGAGCAGTTTTTCGCGCGTGTAGACCCATAACGTGGCGATTTCGGAGGGCGTTACGTCGAAGTTGAACATCACGTCGTTGATGACGGCGAGCAGCGCGCCCTCCTGATGTTCTATTCGCGTCGAATGCGAGCCGTCGCGCAGGTTCTCGAAGAAGGCGTCGGGCAGGTCGAGATGCGTGCGCATCCAGCGTTCGCTTGCGCTGTTCGCGAGGTCGAAGTGCAGCCAGACGAAGTCGCCCGAAGCGCGCTCGGCGCTGGATTGCGCCAGCCAATCGAGCGCACCGCCGGAGTCGATGGGCACGCCGGCCACGTCCTGCGCGAAACGAAAGCCGCACACGATGCCGGAGAAATCGGAGGCGTAGGGTAGGGCGTTGGTTCGTAATTCAGTCATCGAGATTCAGTCAGGGTGATCGTCATTGGCAGCGGCAATTGATAAGTCATTCGGCCTTCGATTGTCCCTGCCGCGCATTTCGAATCAAGCAACGTTCACCGGATTTGCGTTATTGTTGGGCAAATGCCGCGTGACACAGAAAGTACTTATGGTTGTCACGCCCTATGGGTAGACTCGCGCGGTGCAAGAGGGCCGTCGGGCGCAGCCCGACCCTTTTCGCGTCATCGGGGAAACACAAATGGAAGATCGCGTCGAGCAGGACGAACCTACGCAAACCACGGCAGATGGACTGACGCGGCTCGCGACGAGCATCGTCGAATTGCTGGGCGAGCAAGCCATCGACAGCCGTCTGGGAGCCAAATTGCTCAAACGTCTGGAAAAAGAAGCGAAGCAGGTGGAGGAGTTCGGGCCGCAACCACTGAACAAGGCTCAAAAACGCAGTTTGCGTGACGCGCTGGACGGACTTGAACACGCGGTGCGTCAGGTCGACGCAAATCTGTTGGTGTCGGCAAACGCAAAACTACGCTCCACGGACGAATCTTCCAGCAAAAAGGCCAAGACCAAATCCTGAAGCCGGGGCTCGCCGGCGCGTCGTGAAACCTGAATGGCGCCGGTTTTAAGCCCGTCTGGCTTTATCGGACAAGAGTTTTGGCGGATTTTTCATTACATCGACACAAACCGCTCGCGGCAGATCGGCAGCTTGGCGCGGAAAATGCTGCGTTTGCTGCACATGCATAAATCTGAGCGGTCATGGTTTCAGTCTCCTCTACTTCAAGCTGCGTGTTATGGACCGATCGGAACGTCGATGCGGACGCCGAACGCTGGCGAATCCTGGTCGTCGACGACAATGCGGCAAGCGCCGAAGGCCTTGCCGCGGCGCTGAGCGCGGACGGTTGTGATGCGCGTTATGTGCTGAGCGGCGTTGACGCGCTGCAGGCTATTGACGGCTGGGTGCCGCACGTCGTGATACTCGACATCAGCATGCCGGAGCACGATGGCTTCGCGACTGCACGTGTTCTTCGCAGGATTTCTCCGACTCGAAATGCTGGAATCATTGCATTTACGGCGCTCGGCGAGGATTACGTGCGCTCAAAAGGACTGCACGCAGGGTTCGACGGTTATTGTCAGAAGGGCAATGCGCCAGGTGTCCTGGTCGATCTGATCAGCCGGCTAGTCCAGGTTCACTGAACAGCGCTCGCTGAGTGTTCAACCAGGCGTTCAACTGGGTGCTCGAAACCGTACCCATCGAAATTTTTTCGGTTTTCGATGGGTTTCGAGAGATCCAGACCCTAAAAATCTTACTTACCTCAACTTTCCGGTGAGCCTTTTCCAGGCTCGCTCGCGTCCGTTTTTTGCGCTCCGAACCTTCTCCGATTATTGGCGTATCCCGAAAAGTGTATTGAAGTTTATGGGGATAAAAATCCGATAGTAGGGGTATACACTGCATTTCATCGACGAAGCAGCCACCGAAACAAAGTTTGACCGCTGCGACGCCTTTCTGAACCAGTCGAAAGTCCAACGTATATCGGAGCTCACCATGAAAAAGAATCTTCTCGCATCGTTACTCATCGCCGCCACTGCTTCTATCGCTGTTCCGGCATTTGCCAGCGGCTACGGTCCGGCACCTTCGTATCGCCCGTCGGTTGGCGCTCCGGTTTCGCAACAAGGCATGAACACGCAAACTATCGCTGCACAAAACAACGCTGAATCGAATTCCTACGGTGGCGCACGCAGCTCGGTGACGCAATCGGGTTCGAGCCACGAACGTACGAGCAACGCGCAATCTGTTTTCTTCGGTCAGTAATTCGGTAGTTTTCAGGCTCCTACGCGCACGGCCGGCACTACGGATGCCGTCGTGATCGCGCCAAGCTTGACGGCTGGATAGGACAGAAATACAGAAATGCACAAACGCCCGCTGAACGAAAGTTCAGCGGGCGTTTGTGTTTGTGAGTGTCCGTGCGGAATGACCGTTCAGGTGCCTGTCATCTTGAGCGCATCGCGCATCACCGCCGCCAGTTCTCCCGCGGCAAACTTGGCCACATAGGCGTTCGCGCCTACCTTGCGCACGTGCTCCTCGTTCGCTGACCCGGACAATGACGAGTGGATCACGACCGGAATGGCCTGCATGCCGGCGTTCGCCTTGATACGGCGCGTCAGCGTGAATCCGTCCATTTCCGGCATTTCGAGGTCGGTCAGGACGAGCGCGATTTCGTCCGCGGCACACCGGCCATGTTTTTCCGCCTTGCTCTGCAAGTCTTCCAGTACGTTCCACGCTTCCTGGCCGCTCTTGGTCATGATGAACTGCACGCCCATCGCGGTCAGGCTTTGTTCGATCAGGCTGCGCGCGACGCCGGAGTCGTCGGCGGCCAGCACCTTGGTACCCGGTTTCAGGATGATCCGGCCAGTGCTCGACTCATTGATCTCCACTTCCGTCGACGGCAGCACGTCGCGCAAGATCTGTTCGACGTCGAGTACTTGCGCGAGCCGGGAGCCGTCCACGTTGCCGTCGAGGCGCGCGAAACTGGTCACCGTCCGCCCGCTCGAATGCGATTCCGCAGACAAAACCTGATTCCACTCCAGCCGCACGATGTCATCGACTTCCTCGACGGCAAAACCTTGTGTCGTGCGCGCGAATTCGGTGACGAGCAGGATCTTGAGACCGTTCTTCGGTTGGCAGCCCGTGACCTGCGCCAAATCGATCACCGGGATGATCTGGCCGCGGATATCGGCTACGCCAAGAATCTCCGGGTTTGCGCCAGCGACCACGGTGATCGGCGGCATCGCGAGGATCTCGCGCACCTTGAACACGTTGATGCCATATAGCTCGCGTTGTTCGGAGTCCGGCGCTTCGCCCAGGCGAAACAGGAGCAGTTCGAACATGTTGTTGCCCGCGAGCCGAACCCGCTGTTCGATGTCGTGTTGTGAACTGCTCAAGGTGGTTCTCCTGATCGATTTATGCCGTGCTTCTAAATAGCCGGTTCTTGATTAGCGGCGCGGTGGGGGGAAACTGAAGCACTTTTCGATGCTTTGTGACGGGACCGTTTCACGCCAGTCCGGTCGCGCGTGCGGCTGCATCGGGATAGACCCTTGAACGCATAAAAAGCAGTGTTTTCCAGCGTTCACGGAGCAGGTCTCTGGCCTATACTTTTTTAATGGGCTGGGTAATATGGATGTAAGGCGCCGGATGTGAAGCGTTGGATGCAAGACGCGGGATGCAAGACGATTAATCCAACGCAGCGGGTTTCTGCAGACTCGTGAAACGCGTCGTGCGATCCGGATGCCAGTTGTCCACCCATGTGAAACGCCCGCCAGCCGGCAGGCGTCGCGCGGTTCAACGGAGGCGTTCGATGGCAACAGTCGCACAAGTTCTTAATTCAAAACCCGATCACACCATCTTCACGATCGCCGACACGGCATCGGTCTACGAGGCTATCGCCATGATGGCGGAGAAGCACATTGGCGCGTTGATCGTGACCCATGGCGAAGCGATCGTCGGCATCATGACCGAGCGTGACTATGCCCGCAAAGTCGTGCTGATGGACCGTGTTTCACGACAGACTCCGGTGCGCGAAATCATGACATCGCAAGTGCGCTTCGTGCGTCCAGACCAGACCACGGACGACTGCATGGCCCTGATGACCGAGCGTCGCATGCGGCATTTGCCAGTGATCGATGGCGAGAAGCTGGTCGGCATGATTTCGATCGGTGATCTGGTGAAAAATATCATGTCCGAGCAGGAACTCACCATTCACCAGCTTGAGGGATACATACGAGGCGAGCACATGTAGCTTGCCCGGGAGGGACGCAGCGCGGCGTGAAGACGCCGCGCTGCGTTTTTATTGCTGGTGTAATGTTGTTACCGCTGCGTACGCATCGTGCTGACGCAGGTCGTGTTATTTTGCGCAGTCCGCCTTCCTTCCTTTCCGTCAAGACCCGCTGCGGCGGTTTCGTTCGGTCAATCTAGTTGTAAGCTAATTGTTATAATTCTCGGGTGCCGCGCATCGGCCTGATCGCATGGGGCTGACATTCACGCGCCTGTTCCCTCGCCGAGTTGCGCTCGGCCCTGACCTTAGAGGAGCGCCGTTCATGACGCCCCCCGAACTTTCCAGGCCTTCGGTTGCGGATTCCCCCCACCCCAACCCCAACTCTGCGCCGCGCGTCATGGCTGCGGACGCCCCGTTTATTATCGTGATGAACGCGGGTTCGGGGCGCAAGCAAAGCGATGAAACGCGCGCTGCGCTCGACGATATCCTCGGACGGGCTGGGCGCAAGTTCGAGCTTCGCGTGGTCGCCGATCCTTCCCAACTCGCCGATACCGCTCGCCAGGCGGTACGCGATGCGAAAGCGCAAAACGCCGTGGTGGTGGGTGCGGGCGGCGACGGCACGCTGTGTGCCGTGGCGCAGGCGGTCCTCGGCAGCGGTTGTGCGTTCGCGGTGCTGCCGCGTGGCACGTTCAACTACTTCAGCCGCGACCATGGCATTCCCGCCGACCCAACAAAGTCCGTTGCTCTCCTGCTCAACGCGCGAGCGTTTCCGGTCCAGGTCGGATTCGTGAACGAGCGCATGTTTCTCGTCAACGCGAGTCTCGGTTTGTACCCGAAGCTGCTGGAAGACCGGGAGATCTACAAGCGGCAGTTTGGCCGCAGCCGGCTGATCGCACTGTGGTCCGCAGCCGTGACGCTGCTACGCCCGCATCGTCATTTGCGTCTTCACATCCAGCACGATGGCACAATGCATGAGGTCCGGACATCCACGCTTTTTGTCGGCAACAATCGCTTGCAGCTTGAACAGATCGGCATCGCAGAGGCACCGCAACTGGAACGCGGCTTGCTCGTTGCGATTGCGCCGCGGGCAATCGGACGCCTCGCGCAACTCGGCCTCACGCTGCGGGGCGCGGCAGGCCGGATGAGCGACGCAGACAACGTGATCAGTTTCGCGTTCAAGCGCATCACGGTGACGCATCCGTCCAAACGTCACCGACCCGTCAAGGTCGCGACCGATGGCGAGATAAACTGGATCACTATGCCGCTCGAATTTCGCGTTGCCCCGGAGCCGCTGTTCCTGCTCAAGCCCGAGGCCGACGTCGCCAATGCCAATCGCTCATGACCCTGTTGCTCCAGATTTCTGATCCGCATTTTGGCACCGAACAACCGCTGGTCGTGGCAGCGTTGCTGCGTCTCGCTAATACGCTGCAGCCCGATCTCGTTGTCATGTCCGGCGATATCACGCAGCGCGCCAGACGCGCACAATTCAGTGCAGCGCGGGCGTTCGTCGATACGTTGGGTAAAACGCCCTTGGTTATCGTGCCGGGCAATCACGACATCCCGCTGTATAACCTCTTCGCGCGCATTGCCCATCCGTATGCCAATTACCAGCGCGTGTTCGGAGACGATCTCGACCCCGTGTTCGAATCGGCCGAGCTCATGGTGATCGGTGTGAATACGACACGCGCGTATCGTCGTAAGGATGGCGAAATATCTGCGCAGCAAGTGGAGCGCGTGGTGTGCCGCCTCGACCATGCGACGCCGCGTCAACTGCGGGTTGTCGTCACGCATCAGCCTGTGGTGGCGGCGCGTGCCAACGACATCAGGAATCTGTTGCACGGCCGCGAACATGCGCTTGAACGCTGGTCGCAAGCGGGCGTGGACCTGATCCTGGGCGGCCATATCCATCTCCCGTATGTATCGCCGCTGCACGTGGCGTATAAGGACTTGCCGCGTCGGATGTGGGCGGTACAGGCGGGAACCTCGTTGTCTTCACGCGTGCGTGGGAAGGTGCCCAATTCGGTCAACGTGATTGACTACGATGGATCTACTAAAGGCGCGCGCCGTGTAGTTGTTACGCGCTGGGATTTCAATCGGGTGATCGCATCGTTTGAACCGGATATGCAACACCAACTCGACCTGGATAACGAGTCGCTCATGACTCCATTAGCGACGCTTTTATGAAACAGATCGATGGGCAGTACATCGGCTTGTTTGAAGTAGCGCACGTAGCCGGTGAGCACGCACTGATGGTGTTTGCGGTGTCCCTGATTCTCGCGATGGTCGTGGTACTCAGTGTGTGGCAACTCGTTCAACGTTACGGTTTCCCGCGGGAAAACGGCGGCTTGTCGCCCAAGGTCCTGCTGATCGTGCATTTGACGGTGAGCTTCGCGATCATCGTCGGTGCGGCTGCCTTGTTCGCTGCGATCGCGGATGAGATCGGCGCAGGCGAGACACTCGGCCGCTTGGACCAAGCTTTCGCCGACGGCATAGCGAGCGCTGTTCCCATCGGTGTGATCCGCGCGTTCGCACTGGTCACCCATCTGGGCGACACATGGGTTCTTGCTGTCTGGTGCGTGCTCGGCGCAGCCATCCTGACGGTACGGCGACGGTACGCACTCGCGATTGGCTTTACGCTCGCGATAGTCGGCAACGGCCTGCTCAACAGCATCATCAAACACATTTTCGAACGCGTACGGCCCGTGCATGACCAATCAATCGCCACCGCCGCCGGATGGAGTTTCCCGAGCGGCCATTCATCGGGGTCACTTGTCACCTACGGCATCATTGCGTATGTGCTCGTGCGGGTCTTACCGGACGGCTGGCGTTTGCCAACGATCATCGTGGCTACGTTCATCGCGGTCACCACGGCGAGCAGCCGTGTATTCCTGCGCGTGCATTTCGCGAGCGACGTGCTGGCGGGCTTTGCACTGGGAACGTTCTGGCTGGTGGCATGTATCTTGAGCATCGAGCTGACACGCAGGTATTGGCCGAGGCCGAGGCCGAGGTCCGGGCCGAGCTCGCCGCAGCGTCAGTCCTGAGGGTGTATCGACAGTTCGGGAAAGCCGGTACCCGGATCCAGGTCGCGTGAGAAGCGCACGCCCTCCAGGCAAACAATCAGGATTTCCGCCGTCGTCCGCACAATGCATCCGGGGGATACATGGCCGCCGACCACGCGGCCTTCGGCATTCGAGACGGCCATGTGAAGATGTGCGCCGTCGGCGGAAAGCGAGCCGGCCAGCGTCAGGATTTCGAGGTCACCGTCAAGCCGTGTTGGCTCGTCGAGGCCCGCGTAACGCAGGTTCGCCACGCTCAGGCTGCCGATTCCCTGCATCACGAACGCGGCTTCCATGTGTTGGTCTCGCGCGATTGCCTCGAGCGCGGCACGCAGGTCGTCGCCGGGAACCAGACGCACAGGAAGTGTTTGCATAAGTTACGCCCAAGGCTACGCAGTGCTTCAATGATGGCATGATGATTCCGGTTTCGCACAACGCCTCCAATCAAACTAATTCAAACCGATATTTCCCATGACAACCGAACTTCATATCCTTGCCTGGACGCTTGTGCTTGCCCTCATTCAGGTGCTGCTGCCGTCGGTGGTGCGCAGCCGCGAGACCGGGCTGGGACATAACGGCGGACCGCGCGACCAGCCGGGGCCACCCGTCGGTAAGGTGACTGGTCGTCTGATGCGCGCCCAGAACAACCTGTTCGAGACCTTGCCCGTGTTCGCCATCGCCATCTTTATCGCACACCTGGCCGGCCGCGAAGGCACGCTGACGCTTTATGGCGCGTGGTTGTATATCGTCGCGCGCGTGGTCTACCTGCCTTTGTATGCGGCAGGGATTCCGTTCCTGCGCTCGCTCGTATGGATGGTCTCGCTTGTCGGCATCATTCTTGTTCTTGTCCCTATCATCTGATCTGAAACTGGAGTCCAGTCAATGACCGCTTTGCTCACCACCATCGACGTGGAAACTGCGCCGAATCCCGAGTTCGCCGTGATCCTGATGCACGGCCTGGGCGCCGACGCCAACGACTTCATCCCGCTGGTGCCCGAGCTGCGCCTGGGTGATTTGCCCGCCGTGCGTTTCGTCTTTCCGAACGCTACCGAAATGCCGGTTACTGGCAACAACGGTTATGTGATGCGGGCGTGGTACGACATTTTGTCGTTCGAAGGCGTGAACCGCCGGGTCGATGAAGCCGGCCTGAAGGCGTCGTGTGAACGGATTCGCGAACTGATCGCGCGGGAGAACGAGCGTGGCATTCCGACCTCGAAGATCTTCCTCGCCGGGTTTTCGCAAGGTGGGGCAATGACCTACACGGCGGGGCTCACCCATCCCGAGAAACTGGCGGGACTTGTCGTGCTGTCTGGTTACGTGCCGTCACCCGGTTTGATTGATGCGTCGTTCAGCGAGGCGAATCGCGATACGCCGATCTTCGCCGCACATGGCACGCAAGACCCGGTGCTGCCCGTTGAACTGGCCATTCAAGGCCGAGATTTCGCGCTCGAGCACGGTTGCAAGCTGGAATGGCATACCTACCCGATGCAGCATTCAGTCTGTGCCGACGAAGTCGAAGCCTTGCGCGTGTGGTTAGGCGCAAGGCTCTCCGGTTAAAGTTAAAGTGCCTTGAACAAGGTGTTTTTATACAACTCGAGCATGCCCGCTGCATCCACGCCGATGCAAACCGACTGCGCCGGACGGTCGTCCCAGTCCGGCGCGGGAACGCGCATGGTCGATGGTTTCTGTATCGTCTGACCGGTCGCGATGCCATTGGTCAGCACCCGCACAGGACCCTGGCGCACCGTATAAAGATGCGGAGCCAGCACGTACGCCACCGCCGATGAATCATGGACATAGATGCCTTCGAGTCCGGCGCTGTCATGATGGAACTGCGCGTAATGCCTTGATACGTCCCACACGAAACGACCGGCCTCACCCGCGCCATCGCGAATCGATGCCAGCCATTGATTCGGCATGATCGTGTTTTGCGTGACGTCCAGGCCAACGAGCGTGACTGGCCACGCTGCGCCAACTACAAGATCTGCCGCATCGGGGTCGCCCAGGATGTTGGCTTCGGCCGCCGGCGATACGTTGCCGAGCACGCCGGCTGTACCAAACGCACCGCCCATGATGACAACCTGCTTCACCAGCCCGGCAATGTCCGGGGCGGCTTGCAGTGCGTGCGCAAGATTCGTCAATGGGCCGACCGCGATCAGCGTCACTTCACCGGGAAAGGCGCGAACCGTATCGATCATGAACTGATGCGCGGGACGCGGATCGAGCGTTGTGTCAGCGGGCTGGTTCAGCTCGATATTGCCAAGTCCGTTGTCGCCGTGAATCCAGCCGAGCGGTGCAGGCGGTGCGCGATGCAACGGCGCCGCCGCGCCGCGTGCCACCGGCACGCCGGGTGCAAAACGCGAGCGCAGGTAGAGCGCGTTGGCCGTGGTCGTTTCTATGGTCGCGTTGCCGAACACGCTCGTGATTCCAAGGAGCTCGATCTCGGGATGCAGCGCCTGGAACACCAGCGCCATGGCGTCGTCGACACCCGGGTCGGTGTCGTAGATGACTCTATGCATGGTCATAGGTAGAACGCGTCGGGGAGCTGTTCGCGGGCAGTGGTGTCGCGGATCGCGCCGTTGAGGTTGCCAAGGCGAATGGTCAGCTCGGGGCCGCCCAGTTCGATGATCACCTGACGGCATGCGCCGCAGGGCGCAATAGGCCCGTCTGTGTCGCCGATCACGGCGAGCGCTGCGAATTGGTCGCGGGTGTAGCCTGCGGCAATTGCGCTGAAAAACGCGGTACGTTCCGCGCAATTGCACAATCCGTACGATGCATTCTCGACATTGCAGCCATCGAATACGGCGCCATCTTTGGCGAGCAAGGCTGCGCCGACCTTGAACCTGGAATAGGGTGCGTAAGCGCGCTCGCGGGCGTTCTTCGCGCGTTCCAGCAACTCGTCCATGGTCATGATTTTCTCCTCAGTTCAGCGTCAGGAACATGCCCGCGATCGTCGCGCTCATCAGGTTCGAGAGTGTGGCGGCGAGCACGACGCGCAGGCCGTAGCGTGCCACTTCCGCGCGCCGCTCCGGCGCAACCGCGCTGAAGCCGCCGGTAAGCACCGCAATCGACGAAAAGTTCGCGAAGCCGCACAGCGCGAAAGACAAGATCGCTATGGTACGCGGATCAAGCACCTGCAATCCAGCCGCGGCGACGCTGGCGGAGTCCTTCAAATACGGAGACAGTGACGCGTACGCCACGAACTCGTTGAGAATGAGTTTCTGACCAAGGAAGTTGCCGGCGAGCGCGGCCTGATCCCAAGGCACACCGATCAGGTACGCGAGCGGTGCGAACACGGCGCCGAGCACGGATTGCATCGATACATTGGGGTCGCCGAACCATCCCCCTATACCGCCCACAATCCCGTTGAGCAACGCGATCAGGCTGACGAACGCAATCAGCATGGCGCCGACCATGACCGCGATCTTCAGGCCGACAGTTGCGCCGGAGCTGGCCGCTTCGATCACGTTCGCCGGGCGTTTTTCGTCGAAGTTGAGGTTTTCGAGGGTGACGCGGCTGGCTTCGCTCGTGGGGTGGATGATCTTGGCGAATAGCAGTCCGCCGGGCACGGCCATGAACGACGCCGCGAGCAGGTATTCGACCTTCACGCCGAGACCTGCATAACCCGCGAGCACCGAGCCCGCGACTGCCGCCATGCCGCTCGACATGACGGCGAACAATTCCGCGCTGGTCATGTCGCGCGCGAATGGCTTGACGACTGCGGGCATTTCGCTTTGGCCGAGGAAGATGGTGGTGACGGCCGAGAACGATTCAATCTTCGAGACCCCGAGCAGCTTCTGGAAGATCGTGCCGAGCACGATCACGATCCAGCGCATGATGCCGAGGTAATAGAGCACCGAGATCAACGCGGTCACGAAAATAATGGCGGGCAGCACGCGAACGGCGAAGACGAAACCGCCGTTGCCGAACAGTTCGAACATCTTTGACTGGACGAGGCCGCCAAACAGGAATTCGATGCCTGCATTGCCGTAGCCGAGTACATGATCGACGCCCGCTGCCGCAGCGGAGAGCACGCTCTTGCCGAAGGGCACGAACAGGATGAGGGCGCCAATGCCGACCTGCGCCAGCAGGGCAGGCACGATGGTGCGCAGGCGAATGCCGCGTCGATTGGTGGAGAAGATGAAAGCGATGAGCAGCAGTACGGCGATGCCAAGCAGATTGCGCGCGATCAGGGCCATGTCTCGTTTATATGTTTATCAGAGGAATGGGCGGATGCTACGCCATGTGAAGCGTTTAGAGAATAGGGCGGGATGGGACGGAAACTCGTGTACGCGGTGTCTGCGGGAACTCGCCTTGAAGCCCCGGAGCGGACAAGAACCTACGCGAATAGCTCAATGACCGGCCAGTCGCGCTCGGCTGCAATCACCCGCAATTTCGCATCGGGATTCGTTGCAACCGGATGCGTGACACGCTCCATCAGCGGGACGTCGTTGACGGAATCACTATAGAAATAGCTTGCTTCGAAATCGGCCAGTTTCAGCCCTTGGGAAGCCAGCCATTGCTCGGTGCGAACAATCTTGCCTTCGCGGAAAGTCACCACACCCACCGAGCGCCCGGTGTAACGTCCGAGCGGGTCATCGCCTTCTGTGCCCAGATCGATTGCCAGCAGATGTTCAACGCCAAGCGCCTTCGCAATGGGCGCGGTGATGAACACATTGGTCGCGGTAACGATGCAGCACAAGTGCCCCGCGTCAAGATGACGGCGCAGCAGCGCAAGCGCTTCAGGACGGATAGCCGGTTCGATCACCGTCTTCATGAATGCCGCATGCCACGCGTCAAGCTGCGCTCGCGGATGACGCGCGAGCGGCGCGAGCGTCAGGCCCAGATACTCGTCCATGTTGAGCGTGCCGGCGACGTATTGCTGATAGTACGCGTCGATTTCCTCCGCGTGGTCGGCACTCCCCTCGAAACCCAGCGTGGCGTAGAAGCGTGCCCACGACTGATCGCTATCCAGCGGTAGCAATGTGTGATCCAGATCGAACAACGCCAGAGTACGACTCATCCGTATAGCCCTTGATTGCAGGTAAAAAGCGGGTAAATAGCGGGTCAGCAGCGGGTAAAAAGCACACCAGACCACGCCACCCGGCGCAGGTTACCCAAGCCGATTCGATCCTAGCTTTAAATACCCAAAAGTACAACAATGCAAAATTGTACAACTCATTTGCGTGGCATCATGACACGAATGGCGGTACAGTCGGAACGAACAATGGACGTAGCCACATGTTGATCCTCTTGAATATTTTGTCGGGCGTGGCGTTGCTGGTGTGGGGCACGCATATTGTCCGGACCGGCATCCTGCGCGTCTTCGGCGCTGAATTGCGGCGCGTGCTGGGGCGCAGCGCGAACAGCCGCTTCCGGGCGTTCGGCGCGGGCTTGTGCGTAACAAGCCTGGTCCAGAGCAGCAACGCGACCGCGGTGCTGGCTTCGTCGTTTGCGGCGCAAGGCCTGTTGCCGCTCGCACCGGGACTGGCGATCATGCTCGGCGCAGATGTTGGCACCGCTTTGATGTCGCGTGTGCTCACGCTCGATCTCTCATGGCTGTCGCCCATCCTGCTGCTCGGCGGCGTGATCGCGTTCCTGTCGTTCAAACAGACTCGCACGGGCCAGGTAGGGCGCACGGTTATCGGGCTGGGGCTGATCCTGCTGGCGCTGCACCTGATTGTGGAGGCCGCGCAGCCCGTGATGCAGGGCGAGGGCGTGAAGGTGATGTTCGGCGCGCTGACGGGTGACTCCATGCTCGACACGCTGGTAGGCGCGGCCTTCGCCATGATCTCCTACTCCAGTCTTGCAGCAGTCCTGCTGACTGCGACGCTGGCGTCCTCGGGCGTGATTTCGCTGAAGGTGGCGGTGTGCCTCGTCATCGGCGCTAACCTGGGTAGTGGGCTCCTGGCCGTGATCGGCACGCTGGGACAAAACCCCGCCGGCCGCCGTCTCGCGCTCGGTAATGTGCTGTTCAAGCTGGCCGGCGCGTTGATCGTGCTACCGTTCGCCCCGTGGATTGCGCAAGGTATTG
Source organism: Caballeronia sp. (assembly GCF_028292365.1). GTDB lineage: Bacteria > Pseudomonadota > Gammaproteobacteria > Burkholderiales > Burkholderiaceae > Caballeronia. The sequence goes on along the minus strand of NZ_JAQGMM010000242.1, from coordinate 735 downwards.
GCGCGTTGATCCCGTATCCGCGCGAGGCAGTGATCACATTTCATCTGCTCTACAACCTCGTGCGCTGCGTGGCGTGCATGCCGCTGATCGATCCGGTCTCGCGCCTGTGTAACCGGCTGCTGCCGGACCGGCCCGAAGAAAACCCGGAACTGCGGCCGCTGTATCTTGATCCTGTTGCGCTCTCCACGCCCACGCTCGCGTTGGCGAACGCTGCACGCGAAGCGCTGCGGATTGGCGACATCATCCGTACCATGCTCGACAACCTGCTCGACCTGATGCGAGCCAACGACCCGGTCAAGGCGCGCTCGACCATCCGCATGGACGACGACGTCGATCAGCTCTATGCGGCGGTGAAGACCTATCTGGCGCGCATCTCGCGTGAGCAGCTTGACGAGGCGGATAGCCGCCGCTGGACCGACATCATCACGTTGACGATCAACCTCGAGCATGCGGGGGACATCATCGAGCGCGTGGTGACCAACATTCTGGAGAAGAAGATTACGCACCGGCTCGCGTTTTCGCCCGAGGGTCTGGGCGTACTGGCGGACCTGCATTCACGCGTGAGCCTGACCTGGCCACTCGGCCTGAGCGGAGTTCTCAACAGTGACTCGCGCAGCGCCGCGCGCTTGCTGGCCGAGAAGGAACGGTTCCGTGATCTCGAGCGCAGTTATTCGTATGCGCACCTGGACCGGCTAGCCGGGCAGAGCGCGCGCAGCATTGAGACCAGTGCGTTGC
>NZ_JAQGMM010000218.1 GCF_028292365.1 Caballeronia sp. | reverse complement strand
TCACACGACAAGCCTCGTCTTCAACGATCCGCCGCGGCACACGCGTGTGCGCAAACTGATCGCGGGCGCGCTGACTGCGCGCGCGATTGCGGCAACGGAACCGGGTCTTGTGAGTCTGATCGATGGTCTTCTCGACCAGGCTGCGGCACTCGGCGAGATCGATTTAATCGATGATTTCGCTTCAGCGATTCCAGTTGAAGTGATCGGCAACCTGCTCGACGTGCCGCACGATGAACGCGCGCCATTGCGCGACTGGTCGCTCGCGATTCTCGGTGCACTGGAGCCTGCGCTCACCCCGGAGCAGGAAGCGCGGGGTCATCGGGCGGTAGCGGATTTCATCGATTATCTGGTGACGCTGGTTGCGCGCCGTCGTGCGCATCCCGGCGATCCGCAACATGATGTGCTGACGCGGCTGATTCAGAGCGAAGCCGACGGAGAGCGACTGGACGAAGCTGAATTGCTGCACAACTGCATTTTTATCCTGAACGCGGGACACGAGACGACGACCAATCTGATCGGCAACGGCGTCGTGCTACTAGCGCAATGGCCAGAGCAGCGGGCGATGTTACTGGCCGATCCGGCGTTGATCGACAGTGCAATCGAGGAATGTTTGCGCTACGAAAGTTCGAATCAGCTTGGCAATCGGATCACGACCGTGGATACGCATATTGCCGGGATGCCGGTGGCGCGCGGGACGCCGGTGACGTTGTGCATTGGGGCGGCGAATCGCGACCCGGAGCAGTTCGAGGCAGCGGATCACTTCGATATCGCTCGCGAGCCGAACCGGCATCTTGCGTTTGGGTTCGGGATTCATCAGTGCGCGGGGTTGTCGCTGGCGCGGCTGGAGGCGCGAATTGCGATCGGGCGGTTTATTGCGCGGTTCCCGGATTACGGACTTGCAGGGGAGCCGGTGCGTGCATCGCGGGCGCGGTTTCGGGGATTTGTGAAGGCGTCGGTGAAGATGCTTTAGAAAGGGTCGAGGGCGCCCTGAACGGCGCGCCTTTACTGTTACTTACTCATAATTCAACGCATCAATCCGTGCGATTTCGCATAGTAGCGCAACGCGGCATTCATTCGCGTTTGCCAGCCTTCGCCTTGTGCTTTATAGGCGTCGACCACGTCTGGATCAATGCGCAATTTGATGGGTAACTTCGGATTTTCCAGCTTCGGCCGTCCGCGCGGACGTAGAATTTCCGCCGCTCGCTCGTGCCCGTAAAGCTCCGGCAAAACTTCCGATGCCGGCCGTGCACGGGCGAATTCCGCCTCACCCCATTCGGGGTTCTCGTCCAGCACTTCTTCCTTGTTCTGCTTGCTCATACTGCTTTACCTCGCGAGAGTTCGCCTTTCGTAAACTAATAACGTGAATTTTATTGCCACGTGGCGTGAAAACCAACATGTGTAGCCGGTCGGCTATCAAACCGAGAGCCTGAAACCTGCGTTCGGTATACGCGTTACCACAATCTTCGACAATCAAGGCACTTGACATGACAAATTCGCGGACTGCCTCGAATGACAGACCCCGCTCCTGGATATTTGCTTCACTTTTTTGGACGTTATAAGAAATGCCCATGAATAATGTACCCCCAAATAACGGTAAGTACAAGGATTATTTGTACACCCAAAATTTATAAGTGCTGTTGGCTGGAAAACCACGAACACGAGGACAGCAAGATGAATTGCCGAAGAATGCACACGACTGGGCGCGCCGGCTCCAATTCGTCATTGCATTGCAATAATCCCGCTCGCCCAAAATTTTAAGAATACGTAAATTCCTGTTTGCATTTTCGGGATGATGTCTACCGCATCACCCTTTGCGGATCGACGTCCCAGTAAGGCGGATCACCGAAATGCTCAATCAGGAATTCGATGAACGCGGTCGTTTTCGGCGGCACGAATGCGCGGCTTGGGTACACCGCCCAGATCGCCACCGTTTCCGCGAGCGGATAGCTATCGAGCACGGTCACCAGTTCGCCGCTGTGAAGAAACGGCGCCACGCTCCACGTCGATTTCAACCCGATGCCAAACCCGTCAAGCAACGCATCTCGAATGACTTCGCCGTTATCCGTCTCGAGCCGGCCGGACACGCGGACATCGATAGTCCCGGTCGGCGTGACAAACGCCCAGTCCCGTTGACCTGACAAAATCGCGCACTCGTGCTGCGCGAGATCGGCGGGGTGGCGCGGCGTGCCGTGCTTAGCGAGATACGCGGGCGACGCACACAACACGCGCCGATTGCTGGCGAGTTTTTTCGCGACGAGCGTCGAATCCTTTAACGCGCCAATGCGCACCGCCAGATCGATGCCTTTATCGACGAGATCGACTATCTGGTCGGTCAGACGCAAGTCCAGGCTCACGCCCGGATAGCGGCGCAAGAATTCGGGAATGACTGGCGAGACATGTTGCCGCCCGAGCGAAGACGGCATGGTCACACGCAAACGCCCCTGCGGTTGCTCGAATGCGCGTCCAACCGAAGCGCGGGCGGCATCGGCGGCGTCGAGCAGTGCGCGGGCGTGCCGGGCAAAAATCTCGCCTTCCTGCGTGACGCTGATGCGACGCGTTGTCCGATGCAAAAGCCGCGCGCCAAGCTGACGTTCGAGTTGGGCGAGCCGGGCGCTCGCGACAGCAGCGGACAACCCGAATTCCCGTCCGGCCGCAGACAGATTCGATAAAGCCGCCGACCGCACGAACAACGCGACGTCCAGCAAGTCGAGCTGTGCTTTATGGGGCAATTCGCTTAGACCGTCCATTTTCGTCATCTTCGTGATTTTCAATAAAATGTTTCAACGATTATGACGGTTTCAAGCGAAGCTGAAAGCCCTTAACATCGGGTCCATGCATCCATTGCACATCCGACGCTTAAAACCCCTCAAGGAGCTATTTCATGAAAGCCATTGGCCTGACCCGTTACCTGCCCATCTCGAACCCGGAATCGTTGATGGACGTGGAGATCGACAAACCCACGCCTGCCGGCCGTGACCTGCTGGTGAAGGTTGAAGCGATCGGGGTGAACCCCGTCGATACAAAAGTGCGTGCACCAAAGGACAAGATCGAAGAAACGCCGCGTGTCCTGGGCTGGGATGCATCGGGCGTGGTCGAAGCGGTCGGCCCGGACGTGACGCTGTTTAAAGTGGGCGAGCCCGTCTTTTATGCCGGCAGCGTCACGCGGCCGGGAACGAACAGTGAGTTTCATCTGGTCGATGAACGCATCGTCGGCGTGAAGCCCGCCTCGCTCGATTTCTCGCACGCGGCGGCCTTGCCGCTGACGACGATTACTGCATGGGAAGCCCTGTTCGACCGGCTGGGGGTGTCGGCGGAAGGCCACGACGCAGGCAAGTCCGTCTTGATCGTGGGCGGCGCGGGCGGCGTGGGTTCGATCGGCATTCAGCTTGCGAAAAAAGTCGCGAAACTGAAGGTGATCGCGACGGCATCGCGGCCGGAGTCGGCGAAGTGGGCGACGGAGTTGGGCGCGGATCATATCGTCGATCACTTCGGTGACATGCCGAAGCAACTGAAGGACGCTGGTTTCGAGCAAGTGGATTACGTGCTGATCTTCAATGACACGGACAAACATTTCCCGGCCGCCGCCGCTGTCATTGCACCGCAAGGGGGCATCTGCACGATCGTCGAAAACGACAAGCCGATTGCCGTCGAATTGCTGAAGGCGAAAAGCGCCGCGTTCCATTGGGAGTTCATGTTCACGCGCTCGATGTTCGGCACGCCGGACATGATCGAGCAACACAAACTGCTGACCGAAGTGGCGCGACTGATCGACGCAGGCACGATCAAGACGACACTTGGCCGCGACCTCGGCAAGATCAACGCGACGAACCTGCGCGAAGCGCACCGCCTTTTGGAAGAAGGGCGTGCGATCGGCAAACTGGTGCTGACGGGCTTCTGATTCGCCACTCGCTTAGCGTATCGATCGACCAATCCGTTGCAAGCTGCACGCGCGCCACGGGTTTCCCATGAGAAACCCGTGGTGCGCGTCGCGCTAGACTGATCGCGCCACACACGCGGCGCGGCCACCCCGGCGCCGTTGCTGTTGCCTGGCGTGACGGCTGCAAACGGAGGGGTTTTTCGCATGATCGATCGTTCGGGTTTTATTCAGGTTGGCTGGTCGTCGCAAGCTCGTGTGGTTGTTGCAGGCGCTGCGATGGCACTGCTGGCTTGCGTGGTTGGACCAGCCGCTCATGCGACACCCAGCATCAAGGTGCTGTCGGAAGTCGCCTACGACGGACCGATCAAATATACGGTGAAGATGGCGTCGAAGAACTGGGGCAGCGCGCAGGAAACGCGCACGATCCGTTCGGGCCAGACCGATGATTTCACCTGGCAAAGCAAGCCTGCCGGTGGTTCGCAGAATGTTCCGGATGCGTGTCCGGACGTGGACGCAATCCGCAACGCAAGCGGCACGACTGTGCGTCAGGTGAAGATCCGTTTCGCGGCGGTGGTCGCGAGCAGCGGGGACGCCGATGTCCAGTTGAGCTTCCAGGGCCACGCGCCGCGCCCGGCCGCCGCGGTGACCGTGGGCGGCAAAAAGCTTCAATGTCCTACCGATAACTTCTTCAGCCAGCTAGTCCATTTCACGATGCCCACCGGCGGCGCCGGCAAAGACATCACACTCAGCGACGGCACGAAACTCACGATCAGCGCGAGCCGCAAGTAGCGTCTCGCCTGGGCGAGCCTGCTGAGGCTGGCGTTTGCCCCTTGCGTTCGAGACCGTGCTGCTTATGTTGAAAAACGCTCGCCCAAGCCGGCGCGCGCTGATCCCATCTGGCACGTTTTCTGCAACGCCATAACGACCATGCGTCTATCGGCGCGTGTTAACCGTTGTTGCCGTTCATCCCGTCACGCCGTCAGAGCGGCTTTCGGAAAGGTCATTCGCGATGCCACACATGATCTGGAAAGGCGCGATCAGCTTTGGGCTGGTCCACGTCCCCGTGCAGCTCTATCCAGCGACGCAGTCGGAGAAGGTCGGTTTTAACCTGCTCGACAAGCGCTCGATGGACCCCATTGGCTATAAGCAATTCAACAAGAACACGGGTAAAGACGTTACGCGCGACAACATCGTGCGCGGCTTCGAGTACGAGAAGGGCAAATACGTCGTGATGAGCGATGCCGAGATCCGCTCGGCCAATCCTGAATCGACGCAGACCGTGGACATTCTCGCGTTCGTCGAAGCGCCCGAAATCTCGTTTCTCTCCCTCGATACCCCTTATTACCTTGCCCCTGATCGCAAGGGCGAGAAGGTGTACGCGTTGCTGCGTGACGCATTGAAAGCGTCAGGAAAAGTCGGGATAGCTAACGTGGTGCTGCATAACAAACAGCATCTCGCCGCGCTGATTCCGGTGGGTCCTGCGCTGGCGCTCAACACGTTGCGCTGGGCAGATGAAGTGCGCGAATTCGATGACTTCAAGTTCCCGGACGAAAATTCGAAGAAGGCGGGGGTGTCGCCGAAAGAGCTGGAGATGGCGCAGCGATTGATCGATGACATGAGCGATACGTGGAACCCGCACGACTATCACGACACGTTTCGTGAAGACATCATGGCGCTCGTCAACAAGAAGGTGAAGGAAGGGAATACGGAGGAAGTGTCGGAGGTGGAAGAGGGCACGCCGCGCAAGGCGTCGGCGGAGATCCTCGACTTGTCCGAACTGTTGAAGCGCAGTTTGAAGAAGGGCAAACCGACGAGACGCGGCGCTAAAAGCACCGGCAGCGGCGAGGATGACACGGCCGATGCCGAAGCCGCGGAACCGGCGGCCAAACCGGCACGCAAGACAACGACGCGCCGCAAACGCGCTTAAGCCCGTCGTCGC
>NZ_JAQGMM010000190.1 GCF_028292365.1 Caballeronia sp. | reverse complement strand
AGCGCATTCTCGTGGTGGATTGCCCAGTGGAGACGCAGATTGAACGCGTGATGCAGCGTAACGGCTTCACGCGCGATCAAGTGCTGGCGATCATCGCGCGCCAGGCTACGCGTGAAGCGCGTCTGGCGGCCGCCGACGATGTCGTGGTCAACGATCACGCCGCGACACTCGAAACCCTGCAGCGCGAGGTGGACGCACTGCACATGCGTTACGTAGCAATGGCTTCGGCGCCGAGCAAACCGCATACCTGACAAGTGCGCGCAACGCATGGGAACTCGTCAGGAACGGCGCTGAAAATGCGCTTCGGACGCTATTAAATGTGTGGATTTGCCTGGGGTTTGATGCGGCATTAGAATGTCCTCACTTTCTGCCATCGAATCCATCGACCAACGCCGAGGCGAGCGCGCTTGATCCTTTACGAGTACCCCTTCAATGAGCGAATCAGAACGCTGCTGCGTCTCGAAGATCTTTTCGAGCGCTTCACCTTCTTTCTGACTCAAGAGGACCCGCGCGAACATCACGCCGCGTTGACCACGTTGTTCGAGATCGCCGAAGTCGCGGGCCGCACGGATCTGAAAGCGGACCTGATGAAGGAACTGGAGCGGCAACGCCAGACGCTCGCGCCGTTCCGGGGCAATCCCGGTATCGAGCAGGATGCGCTGGAGTCGGTGCTTGGCGAAATCGAGCAGACATTGGCCGGCCTCGGGCAGATGCAGGGCAAGACAGGCCAGCATCTGGCCGATAACGAATGGCTCGCGAGCATTCGCAGCCGTACGATTATCCCGGGTGGAACCTGCCGCTTTGATCTGCCGTCGTACTTCGCGTGGCAGCAAAATCCAGCCGAGGAGCGCCGCGGAGACATTGCGAAATGGGTCACGCCCATGTTGCCGTTACGCGACGCCGCCACTATCGTGTTGCGTCTCGCGCGTGAGTCGGGCCAGGCGTCCAAAGTCATGGCAATGCAAGGCAGCTATCAGCAGATGCTTTCGGGTCGGACTTATCAATTGATGCAGGTGCGGGTGCCGTCCGACACGCGCCTGATTCCCGAGGCGAGTGCGAACAAGTACATGCTGTGGGTGCGCTTTACGGTTCAGGACGGCGATCTGAGGCCCCGTGCAGTAGACGCTGACATCCCGTTTCACCTGACGCTATGCAGTCTTTAAGTTGGGCTTAGAAACCCCATTTACTGAACTCAACCTCTTTAAATCCGCTCTGCAGAATGACCACTATCGTTAAATGCCCGACTTGCGAGAAGGATGTCCGCTGGGTTCCTGAAAGCCGCTTTCGTCCGTTTTGTTCAGACCGTTGCAAGCAGATCGATCTCGGCGCCTGGGCGACCGAGAAATACAAGATCGGCGGCAGTCAACAAGACACGCCACCCGATGAAGACTCGCACAGCGGCCTGAACTAAGCCACTGGACCGCTGCGTAACAAAGCGTCCAGCTAAACCGCTTCAGCCGAGAGCCACTCCAACACAGGAATGGCCGCGGGCAACAACGGCGTGACATTAGCGGGAAGATGCTGCCAGGCCAGCGCCTGGCCTTCGCGGCCGACCGGCTCACCGCTCCACGCGGTTACCTTGCAGAAGTAGAGCCGCACGTAAGCATGCGGATAGTCGTGCTCAAGCGTCCGCCAGCGCTCGCAGGCGGTCACATCGATACCCAATTCCTCATGCAATTCCCGCGTGAGCGCTGCTTCAACGCTTTCCCCCGCTTCCAGCTTGCCGCCGGGAAACTCCCAGTAACCTTCATACGGCTTGCCTTCCGGACGCTGAGCCAGCAGATAACGCCCGTCCGGCTGCACGAGCACGCCGACCGCGACGTCAGTCACTCGGCGCCCATCGGGCGCCGTATTTGAAACGTTCGTAGCAGAAGTCGATGCCGTCATACCTTGCGGCCCGACCAGTCGCGGGCAAATTGCCACGCCACACGTCCCGAGCGCGAACCACGCTCCAGCGCCCATACGAGGGCGTCGCCGCGAGCACCGGCAATCTCTTCCGCCTGGCAACCGAAATGCTTCAGCCAATGCCCGACGATCGTCAAGTAGTCGTCCTGCTTGAACGGGTAGAAGCTCACCCAGAGGCCGAATCGCTCGGACAGCGAAATCTTCTCTTCGACCACTTCGCCGGGATGAATTTCGCCGTCGGACGTGTGTTTGTAGGTCTCGTTGTCGCTCATGTATTCGGGCAACAAATGGCGTCGGTTCGACGTCGCGTAGATCAGCACGTTGTCCGATTGCGCGGAGATCGAGCCGTCGAGCGCTACTTTCAGCGCCTTGTAGCCCGACTCACCCTCTTCGAACGAAAGGTCGTCGCAGAAAACGATGAACCGTTCCGGCCGCGCGGAGATCAGATCGACAATGTCACCGAGATCGTGGAGATCGTCTTTATCGACTTCGATCAGCCGCAACCCTTCCGTGTGGTACTTGTTCAGGCATGCCTTGATCAGCGATGACTTGCCGGTACCGCGCGCGCCCGTCAGCAAAACGTTGTTCGCAGGCGACTTGCGCACGAATTGCCGCGTGTTCTGCTCGATCAGCCCCTTTTGGCGCTCGATATTGCAAAGATCATCGAGCGACAACGGCGACAGGTTCGGTACCGGCTGCAGGAATCCGCGACCCTGACGCTTGCGCCAGCGAAATGCCACGGCACTGTTCCAGTCGATTTCGGGCGGAGCCGGCGGCAACATCCCTTCTACGCGCGCCAGGACAGCTTCGGCGCGGGTCAGAAATTGTTCGAGTTTGTCCATGGGAAATGTAGGTGGTTCAAGACCGGTAATCGGCGTTGATGCTGACGTAATCGTGCGAGAGATCGCACGTCCAGATGGTAGCGTCGGCCTGACCGCGGCCTAGCAGCACGCGAATCGCGATCTCGCTTTTCTTCATCACGCGCTGGCCGTCTTCCTCGCGATACTCAGGATTGCGGCCGCCGTTCTTCGCGACCAGGACGTCGTCGAGATACAGGTCGATCTTGTTCACGTCGAGATCCGCCACGCCCGCATAGCCGATAGCAGCGAGAATCCGGCCGAGATTAGGATCGGACGCGTAGAACGCGGTCTTCACGAGCGGCGAATGACCGATCGCATACGCGATCAGACGGCATTCGGCTTCGCTTGTGCCGCCTTCCACCGTCACCGTCATGAACTTGGTCGCGCCTTCGCCATCGCGCACGATCAGTTGCGCCAGTTCCTGCGCGACCGACGTCACTGCGTCACGCAACGCAATATAGGCAGCCGAATCCGTAGAAGCGATCAACGGTAGCGTCGACTTGCCCGAAGCAATGACAATGAATGAATCGTTCGTCGAAGTATC
>NZ_JAQGMM010000178.1 GCF_028292365.1 Caballeronia sp. | reverse complement strand
GCGACATCGTGTCCATGCCAGACAAGTGGGAGTACCCATGGTACGCGTCGTGGGATCTCGCATTTCATGCGGCCGCGTTCGCCATGATCGATCCCGACTTCGCGAAGAAGCAATTGCTGCTGCTCGTGAAGGAGCGCTACATGCATCCGAACGGGCAATTGCCCGCCTACGAGTGGGCGTTCGGCGATGCGAATCCACCGGTTCATGCGTGGGCAACATGGCGTGTCTACGAACTCGACCGCGAGGTGACAGGCGTTGGCGATCACGAATTTCTCGAAGTCATGTTCCACAAGCTGTTGCTAAATTTTTCATGGTGGGTCAACCGCAAGGACGCCGATGACCGCAACATCTTTCAGGGTGGTTTTCTTGGGCTCGACAACGTGGGCATCTTCGATCGGTCTTCGCCACTACCGACCGGTGGCCGCATCGACCAGGCCGATGGCACGGCATGGATGGCCTCCTACGCGCTCGACCTGATGCAGATTGGCCTCGAACTGGCGATGACGAACAACGCGTACGTCGAAATCGCGGTGAAGTTCTTCGAGCACTTTCTGTATATCGCGGAAGCGGTCAGTTGCAACGAAGGCTGCAGCACAGGGTTATGGGACGAACACGGCGAATTCTTCTACGACGTATTGCACCTTCCGGACGGTACTCGTGTGCCGATGCGCATTCGTTCGATCGTCGGGCTGATTCCGCTTTTCGCCGTTCACGTGCTCGAGGAGCGGGTGTACGGCCATTTGCCGGGATTGCGCGAACGGCTGGCGTGGTTTCTTGATCATCGCCCAAATCTGGCAAAGCTGGTGTCGCGCTGGACCGAACCCGGAAAAGGCAACACCACGCTGCTGTCATTGTTGCGCGGACACCGGATGAAAGCGCTGCTGCGCCGCGCGCTCGATGAAAACGAATTTCTCTCCGGGCACGGCTTGCGGGCGCTGTCGCGAGTGCACCGCGATGCACCGTACGTCTTCGACCATGACGGCGTGAACTTCTGCATCAAATACGAACCAGCCGAATCGGGCTCGCGTGCTTTCGGCGGAAATTCGAACTGGCGAGGGCCGGTCTGGATACCGGTCAATTACCTGTTGATCGAATCGCTGTATGAGTTCTATCGCTACTACGGGGATGAGTTTCGCGTCGACTATCCGACGGGATCGGGCAACAGTTTTTCGCTGAGCGAGATTGCCGACGACCTCGCACGGCGCGTCACCACGCTCTTTCTCAAGGATGCGGAAGGCGTGCGGCCCGTGATGGCGGCCTATCCGATGCTGCAAGCCGACCCGCGTTCTCACGATCTCATACTGTTCCATGAGTACTTTCACGGCGACAACGGACGCGGCGTCGGCGCTTCGCATCAGACCGGCTGGAGCGGGTTAGTCGCGCTGCTGCTCCAGCCGCGCACGATGAAGCTGTCCCACGTAGAGCCTGATGCCGGGTCGGTGACCGACCACACCGCGCCGGCCGTGACGCGCTAGGGTTTCGGCTGCTAGAAGGCTACTGCCGGACAATGTGCGATGAACCGTTCGACCCCATGATTCGAGGAGCAACCGATGGCTGCCGAATCTCTCGCAGGCGAATCCCGTCCGAATGAGGCATTTGCCACGCACATCGGGCAAGGGCGCTATACCGCGTAACAGAGCAGAAACAGGCAACCTTTATCGCTACGGAACAGAACATCGGCGGTACCTTGTTCTGCGACACCGGCCCAGCCAGCGGTCAAAACCTGACCGTTCTGAACGGCTTCCCCTTCCAGCATGAAGATGAACTCCGGTCCATCGTGCTGATGAGTCGGAAAGACAGCGCCGGGTTCGAAGCGCACCATCTGCATAGCACGCCCGTTTGCCTTGCCGAGGTTTTTCACCGTCACGCCATCTGCCAATGTCGAGTCTTGCCAAGGGGCGGTGTTGCTGTCGGTGAAGGTGAACTTCGCTTTTTGTCGCGCGGTCATGGCCGTTCTCCTGGCCTGGAATTTCGCCCAGATGTCTTTGTCGTCAAACAACGCTGTCTATCATTCCTTCTCCGCAGCGCGTTCAAGCATTGCATCGCCAATGCGATCATTGCCGCGTGCCTTGAGCGCTTCTCCCGCGCCTCGGATATCACGGGCTTCCTTATTCTGGCCGAGCTTGCTCTTGCCCGTGAGCCGGGTGATATCGATTTGCAAACCGACAATCGATTTGAGCATGGTGTCGATGTAATCTCTCGGCGCATCCCCCATTTTCCACGGTTGGGGCTCAGTTGCCTCGTGCGTGCGGGTAAGACGGGCGACCACGCTACGGACATATTTCTCATCGTCGCGAATTGTGATGCGCCCATGGGCGTGAACGACGATGTAATTCCAGGTCGGCACCTGCCTGTGCGTTTCATGCTTGCTCGGATACCACGTGGGCGAGATGTACGCATCACCAGCACGGAAGATGACCAGAACCTCGTCGCCATCGACGACGTCCTGCCACAAGGGATTACTCCGCGCGACATGCGCGTGCAGCACACCGAGGTCGCCTTCGTTAGCTGCAAGCTCAAACGGAATGTGATTGGCGTCCAGGCCGCTTTTGCCATGGGAAATCAGGCTGCCAAAGGGATTTTCTGCGATGAGTGCGTGCAGCACGTCTTTGCGAGACTCGTTGAAATGCGCGGGTAGATACATGCTTGGCTCCAATAGGTTTCTGTCCTTCACCTGTGTGAAGGGCGCCGTCTTGTATGCAAGTGTGTGCCTAAACTGGTTTATCCTGTAGAGCCAATTTGAATCATTTTCATTGAACCAGAATCATGGCGCGAACTCCCCTTGTATTAGACGTTCCCGCGCTCGGCGCACTCGAACGAGGCGCGGGAAACTTGTCCGGCCAGTTGGCGCAACTGCTGCGCGAGGCAATACACAGGGGAGAAATCAGACCGGGTGACGCTTTGCCGTCCACGCGGCTACTCGCCGCTTCGTTGCAGGTCGCGCGTGGGACAGTAGTCGAAGCCTACGAGCAATTGATTGCCGAGGGCTTTCTCGAGTCGCGACGGGGTGCGGCCACGCGCGTTGCCGAGGCATTATCGGGAACGGCGACGGCGACGCGGGTTTGCAAACCGCAAACAACCGGGGGGCAAGCGTCGAGGACCAGTTTGCCTGAACCGGCGGCGCGCTTTGCCCAGGTGGCGCGCGAATTCAGTCCATTACCGCCGATGCCATTTGCCATCTCGGTCCCGATTGGCCTGACGGCGCCTGCCGATATCTGGCGTCGGCTTGGCAACCGTGTGCGTGCCAAAGGCCCGGGCGCGCCCGCCGGTTATGACGATCCGAAAGGCGCGCTGCCGCTGCGTGAAGCGATTGTTGCGTACGCGCGCAAGTCGCGGTCGGTGCATTGTGACGTCGGCCAGGTCATCATCACTAGCGGAACGCAGCAGGGGTTGTATCTCGCGAGCCAGGTATTGCTGGGCGCGAAGGATCAGGCGTGGGTGGAAGATCCCGCGTACCGCGGTATCACTGCCACGCTCGAGAATAACGGCCGGGACAGCGTAATGATCCGGGTGCCGGTGGACGATGAGGGCATCGATGTTGACGCAGGCATCCGCCAGGCGCCCCACGCGAAAGTGGCGTTCGTGACGCCCTCGCATCAATATCCGCTCGGCATGCCGCTGAGCACGGCCAGACGCAGTGCGTTGCTGGCGTGGGCACGCACTAACGACGCATGGGTGGTCGAAGACGACTACGACAGCGAATTCCGGTACGAGGGTTATCCGTTCCCGTCGCTGCATAGCTCGGAGCCTGACCGGGTGGTCTATCTTGGTACGTTCAGCAAGATCCTGTTTCCTTCGCTGCGGCTGGGTTATGTCATCGTGCCGCACGATTTGGCCGATGCATTTTGTGGCGCGCGTGTCCTGATGGACCGGCACCCGCCGAATGCGGATCAGCACGTTCTCGCGGCGTTCATGGCCGATGGGCACCTTGAGCGGCACATCAGGCGGGTCCGCAATGTGTATGCGAACCATCGGTCACAGCTTATTGCTGCAATCGGCTCGCTGCTGCCGTCCGAGGTGGCATGGGTGCAGCCCGGCGATCAGGGCATGCATCTGGTTCTCTGGTTAAAGGAAAGCCTGGACGACCGCGAGGTGGTCGCGATGGCCGCGCGAGCCGGCGTAGCGGTACGAGCGATGTCGCCGATGTTCTCGCCGGGGAACGGCCGGCCCGGACTGGTCCTCGGATTCGGCGGATTCAGCAATGAACAGATGAAGGAGGCCGCAGAGCGGCTCGCGGCAGTTATCACTGACGCCGTGAAATCAGGTGCGAGACGGAGAGACGCCGGCAAGCCGGCATCCACGCGGAAAGGACGGACCGGACAGTAAAACGGCCGTTGATTTGCAACGGCTGGCCGGCAGAAGAGGGTCGCCTACGGCCGACCGCGTGGGGCGGCAGTCCCCCCAACAAAAGGGCGCGCGACGCAGCTGCCAAACCATGCACTCGCATTGGGCACCGTGTCGAATTTCGAGATGGCAGGCACAATACGCGTCGATGCCGCCGGACTGCGCCGTGTTCGATAGTCGAACGGGCCGATACCGCATCACCGAATTCGCCCTTTCGATGCTTTCATGAACCCCACTATTCTCGACCGTCCTGTCCCTCCCGCGCTCACACCGAACTCGCCGCGCTTCCTGCTGTTTCTGATCTGCCTGTTCGCCTCCGCCGGGCAGCTCGCGATCGATATCTACGTGCCCGCGCTACCCGCGATGGCGCGTTTTTTCGCGACTTCGCCTCAGGCAATCCAGTCAAGCGTTTCCGGCTACATGGCGGCCTACGCGCTCGGCCAACTCGTCTTCGGACCCGTAGCCGATGCATACGGGCGCAAGCCTGTGCTGGCTTTCGGCCTCGTCATTTTCACGATCGGCTGTCTGCTGTCGCTCGCCGCGCCGAATCTGGAGACGTTCCTCCTCGCACGCTGTCTGCAGGGCTTCGGCATCGCCGCCACGAACCTGCTCGCGAAGGCGATCATCACCGACTCATTCTCCGGGCAGACGCTGATCCATGCGTTCACCTATATGGCAATTGCGTGGGGGCTTGCGCCGATTGTGGCGCCCGTGATTGGCGCCCACTTGCAGACCTGGTTTGGCTGGCAGGCCTGCCTCGTCTTCCTGCTCGTCTATTCGCTGGTGATGTGGGCGGTGATCTGGCGTTATCGTGAAACGCTGCAGCGCCCGGTGCGCCTGGAGCCGCGCACGCTGATGACCAATGCGGGCAAGGTGCTCTCGAGCCCGGTGTTCCAGAGCTGTTTTCTCGCTCAAGGCCTGTGTTACAGCATCTTGCTCGTATTCAACATCGTTGGACCGTTCATGGTGCAGAACACGCTGCACAAGCCGCCGACCTTTTTCGGCTACCTCGCGCTCGGCATCGGGATGATGTATTTCCTGGGCGGCCTGTCGAACCGTATGCACGGCCCGCGTCTGCCGACCGCGGAACAGCGGCTGTACATCGGGGCGCGCTTGATGGCGGCCACGTCGATTGCGATGCTGTTGCTTGCGCTGACGGTCGGTCTGCGCGTATGGACGCTCGCAACACCCGTGCTCGTCATGGGATTCTGCGCAGGCGCGATGTATCCGACGCTGATGGCCAAGGGCAATTCCCTGTTCCCGCACATCGCGGGCTTAACGAGCGCGATCCTCGGGTGTGCACTACTGCTTGTGTCGTCAGCGATGATGGGGTTCGCCGGCTTCTTGTCGGTGCAGGTCCTGACGCCGCTCGCGGTGTTCTTCGTGATCCTCGCGTTCGGTGTGGTCTGGATGGTGACAAAACTGCTGCGACACCTGGCGCAGATCCAGCCCGACGCAACCGTGTGCCGCAACGGCAAGGTGGCATGAGGTAGTGTAAAAACGCGTAACCCGCGGCTGCACAGTTGGTCCGACCAGACACCATCCCCAGGCGCGCCAAAGGTCCTCTGGATGAATACCTGTACGCTTCCTGAAACCTGGTCGAACGGCTTTTCAGCCGTCAGATTTTTCAGATACCGGCCGCAAACTCCTGCTCGAGCGTCGTTCGAAATGCGTTGAACAGGCCCTCGATCACACCAGGTCCTTCTCCTTCGAGCTGTAGCATACGGTGGCCCCCGCCCAGCATCTGGTTTAGCAACGGCGGGTAGGCTTCGCCCGGTGCCAACGCTTCCAGAATCAGCGGCCGGACTGCTGGTGCGACGAGAGCCACCATGTCCCTTGCAAGCAGTGCTGCCCCAGCGACGTCCGGATCGAATCCGTGGGCTTCGAGAAGATCCAGAGCGTCGCCGTCGTAGAGGCGATCGTAGTTACCAGCGTCTGCGTATTTCGACATCAGGAACCGCAGGTCTGTCGCGTCCCTTGCATGCGCGGTGTGCCTGTCTCGCCACGCGAGGATCTTGAGCATCGCGAGCGCCGGAAGGGACGCAACGAGGACAACTACGTCGTCTGCCAGTTCAACTTCGACGGCCGCCTCCAGCGCTTCGCCAAAGCCAGCGACGTTCATCCGGAAAGCGCCACCTGGCCATTCAATCTCGCGGTCGCCCTCGCGCTCGAGTCCCCCGAAGGGAACGATATCCAGCCACATCCTTTCGCCTGAGTCGGGCGCGGTGTAATAGAGCCGCTGAGCCTCCTCACTGGGCTCGAACCTTCCTGTGCCAATGAGCGCGTTGCGCAGTTCCCTGTCGCCTTGCCAGCTTTCGATGCACACGCCAATGTCGACGTCGGCGGTGGCCCGCGACTGCTCGATCCCGAAGCGGTGCGTGGTCAGGATGTCGCGGGCGGTCGCTCCGCCCACAAACCATGCTGCGCCAGCTTGACTCGCCGCGATTGAGACGTCACGCAGGACGGCGACTGACACCTCGGGGAAAGGATGGGCATCGTGCAGCTTAATTGCCATGTTGGATGTACTGGTCACGAATCAGCTGCGCGGTTTCGAGGTTGCGGGAGTCCCCGCTCGCGACGAGATCGGCATACACGAGCACGGGATAGACGACGTTGTCGAGAACCCCCGGGGTGCGGTTCAACTTGAAGGGCGCCTTGAGAAACTCAACGTTTCCCGTAGGGTCCGGCCGCAGCCGCCCGCGACTGATCATCTGGGTGGGGATCCCGTTGGTGCAGTACACCGTCACGACTGCCGGTTTCAGATAATTCGTCATGAGCGCAGCGGCCGACTCACCACCCAACATCCATTCGTCGTTCGACGCCAGCATGTCGGTCCACCAGTTCGGCTCCGTCGCGCGGTATCGTCCGAGTTTCAGTGATTCCCTTAGGAGCGAGGGATACAGGGTGACCCATTCATCGAGCAACCGGTCGAAGTTGGTGAAAGCCAAGCCGTCCCGGCGCTCGACCAGGTCCTTACGCTGGAGTAGCGTTTGCACGGTGGCGTGTGCGGTGCCGGTGCTCACGCCGGCGAACATTGCGATCGTGCGTCTGCTTTCGTGGAGTAGCGCAGGCCTGACGAGCAGCGCGAGGACGACCTGAAGTGATCGCTTGGACCAGATGCTGGGTCGACGCAACTCGGTGACGCGCGGACGACCGGAAATCAGGACCAGAGTGTTACCGTCTTTCACGAATGCGTTGCCAGACTCGTCGATCGCGTTCACGCCAAGGCGGTGGCAGGCGTTGACAAGGGCGGGTGAAAGATACGATGTCACGATGAGAACATGCTGGGCGTCGTACAGGCCGCCCGTGGCAGCCAGAGCGGAGAGCCGTTCCTGGCGGTCGATTGAGGGTATTACGACGGCCACGCGGCGCACCGGCGGATCTAGTTTGAACTCGACTGTGCTGTCGTAGCCGGTACCGGCCGGCGTCGGCATGACCGACGTCGCCACGCCCGCGCTGACGCTGAATGCCTGCGTGGCGGATGTGACGAGTGGGTCGGGGGCGGCGACTGAAGCGCGCATCTGCAACTCCGTTCAATTTTTTCTAGTGTACACGATACGTGAACAATAGAAAAAATTGAACGGAGTCGGGAAGGTGTTCAAAACAGCTGGTCATTCACGGCGCCTGAACGCGACGAAAAAATGAACGCAGGAGTCTCAGGCCATGCGCGTGATCGTTCGAATTGGCGAAAGTATGACTTCGGCACGTTCAAATTTTCGACAATGACCTGTCGACGTAATCTGTGTACTCCATAGCGGTCCCGAGCCGCTGATCGAACGGAGCCCGTCATGCCTTTCATCAACGTCAAAATCGCAGGAGCATCACTCGTCCTCGAACAGATCGGCCGACTCCAGCGCGTCAGGCGGTAAAGCGCTGAATGCTCCTCTTGATCAAGGCATCCACCGCATAGGGTCCCGATCCTCCTATGACAAGTGCCACAAGACACGCCAGATACAGTAGGTCCGTTTCATAGCCGGGCGGCCCGAACTGCGGCCCAGCCGCGGTCACCGCCATCAGCTTGATCGATGTGAATCCGAAGGGGAGATGGACGGTGAAGATTGCGACGAGCAAGACAACGGCCATGGGTATGCTGGCAAGCGGCACGAGTGCGCCAAGGAGGATGGCGAGACCGCCCAGGAGTTCGATCAGGATGGTCGCCCATGCCATAAGGTGCGGAGCGGGAACGCCGAGTGCCTGCAGGATCATGGCAAAGACCTCGGGATGCTTGACGATCTTCGCATAGCCGTGAGCGATAAAGCCGTATCCGACTATTAATCGCAGGGGAATGGGTGCCCAGCGGGCGAGCGACGCAGCGAGCGTGGAGTCAGGTGAAGTCAGCGAGCGGAACAATTGCGAAACCATTTCCATACGAGAATCCTTACCGGTAAAAACATAAGCGGCGCCACCGTCAGGAAGTTCCGGCGGAAAGCGGCATGCCTTTGTTGATTCGTGCGTACGGACGACTTGGTTACAGCGGATTCAAGTTTTCTATAACAACGTTTTGGGATCAAGAATTACAGCGACCGACGCTCGATAGTCGGGTGCGACAGGAGCAGAAAGTTTCAGCCTGGAATTCGACTCATTCCATTACGCATCGTCGACCACGGGCGTGCTTGCGTCGTCGAGCAGAGAGAAGTCGAGTGCTGATGAGGCTGTGCCTTCAAGACAACCAATGTTGGCGCGCCAGTAATGTGGATCTTTCCGTGTCATGCGGCGGAAAAAAGACTGACCGACATTGTGCTGAACGCCATAGATGAGGAAATCAGGTAATCGCATGTTGGGTCACTCCCTTCGTGATCCATGCAGCCAGGCGCAGGCAACATTCGCCGCTTGATTTGAAGCAACTCGCAAGGACCGATGTGCGGTGGAAATGCGTGTCCACGGTGCAATAACCAATAACCGCGAAGTATCCGCGCAGGCCGTGGCGAAGGCCAATGCCGGCGTTTGGCGCAGAGCTGACCTTCATCAGCCGGCCGGTGCCTGGCTAGCGACGAAAACCGCCAATTGAGCGTCGAAAGCACGCTTGTAGGCGGGCCGCGCTTCGCCGCGGGCGACATAGGCGGAGAGGTTCGAGTATTCGTCCAGCAGACCCGATGCTTTCAACCTGAGTAGCACCGCCACCATCATCAGGTCACCCGCGCTGAACGCACCATCGAGCCAGTCAGCGTTGCCAAGGCGATCGGAAAGCTCGCCCAGCCGGTCACGGATGCGATCCTTGACGATAGGCAAGCGCTGCTCGTACCAGGTCCTGTCGCCCTCCAGAAACTTGGTGGTTTGGAGATCGAGGATCGGCGGCTCAACCGTGTTGAGCGCGGCAAATATCCATGTGATCGCGCGTGCCCGGGCATTCGCATCGTCAGGAAGCAGGCCTGCATGGCGCTCTGCGATATGGAGCACGATCGCCCCCGACTCGAACAGGGCAAGAGCGCCTTCTTCATAGGTCGGAATCTGCCCAAAAGGATGAAGCGCTCGATGCGCGGGTTCTTTCATTGCCCCGAACGAAACAAGACGAACCTCGTAAGGTTGGCCCACTTCTTCAAGCGCCCAGCGAACACGCATGTCACGCGCCAGTCCCCTGCCGCGATCGGGCGACCGTTCAAAGACCGTGATAACGGGGATCAGTGGAGGGCTCATGGTGATTTTTCCTTTTCTGGAAGTCTCGTTGAGTGCCGGATATGCAACCCCAGCGTTCACCTGCTTGACGTTCGAGATCGGGCCAATTCGACATCCTTGAATTGCTTCCTTTCTCAAAGTTTAGGCAAATCGGTGTCCCGAACGAAATAATCCAGGCAATAGATCGGCCTCAAATCAAATTGGATTACCCAATTGCAGACCTTCGTGGCCGGCAGATCAGGGTCCCCTTGCCGTCGATCACCGGCAGGCAGAGACCGGCGATCATCTGCCGGCAGTAGTTACATTTCACTTGAATGCCATCAGGCGTCCGGCTATGTTGGATCCATGGCGAGACAAGAGCTCGTCTTGGCCAGACGGGCAACTCGACCGCATTCAGTGAGGGTCGCAACATGGGCGTACAGCTAAACCACACTATCGTCTGGTGCACCGATAAGCAGAAGTCGACGAGGTTTCTCATGGACATCCTGGGGCTTCCGAGTTCCATTGAGTTCGGGCAGATGCTGGTCGTTCAACTCGAAAATGGCGTCTCGCTCGACTTCTTCGAAAGCGACAGCGCGATTTCCATGCAGCATTACGCGTTTCTGATCAGTGAGGACGAGTTCGACCGGGTCTTCGCTCGTATTCGTGACAGAGGGCTTCAGTACTGGGCCGATCCCGGCAAACAGCGTGCCGGCGAAACCTATTTGCACAACGGCGGCCGGGGATTGTATTTCGACGATCCCGATGGTCATTTCCTTGAGGTGATGACCCGCCCTTATAAGATTGGCGCCTAGCGGGGATCGGCGCCCACACCTCGTGGCGGGCGTGTTGGCTTTAACCAGGTTATCTAAGCCGCACCCTTGTCTCACTTGAACGACAAGGGCTTGTCGTCTGGATGGCGATCCGGATACGTGGAGGTCGAGGCGTTCAACACCGAACCCTATGCCCACAACTGGTTTGAAAAAACGCTGACTTGATGTTTTGAAGTCACCGCGCTGGAAAACTTTTCACGGAGATGTGCGTCCGCGAATGACCGCTTGCTTTCATCATTCAATCTTCGGCTGTTTGAGATTGGACCGGTTTCCAGCACCACGTTCAATCTGAAGTGAGTGCGACCTACACAGGAAAACACCATGTCTTCGCAAGAAAACCTTCGCCTCGCCCAACAGTTTCTTGAAAAAATGAGCTTGGGCGCGAGCGCCGACGAAATTTCGGCCTTGTGCGCACCCGACCTGGAATGGAATATCCCGGGCGACTCAGGCGTGCTGCCCTGGGTTGGCCACAAGACAGGCCGCGAGGCAATATCGAATTTCGTTCGCGATACGCAAACCATGATCGAGCGCATCAGCTTCGACATCCAGGATGTTCTCGCGAGCAACGATCGGGCGGTTATCCTCGGCCACCTGCAAACACGGATCAAGGCCACCGGAAAACTGATCGACGGCGCGTTTGCGATCGTCCTGACCTTCTCCGACACGAAGATCGCCAGCTTCCTGATGCTGGAAGACAGCTTCGCCGTATCGATGGCCGCTCGGCGGTGACCGGCAGCACAAGTTCTCAACGCATCGGGTCGACTTGATGATTCGGACTATCGTCCGAGATGCGGCCCCGCATGGGAGGGCGGAGCGCCGACGGCGTTTAGTTCATCGGCTCTCCGGCGCGTCCGCACAGACGTCAGTCTCCTTCAAATCCGTAGGCCGAATATGTGCCCGGGCTCAGGCATTCATCCCGCCATCCACGGTAAGATTCGCTCCGGTAATGTACGAGGCTTCCGGGCCGGCGACGAACGCTACCATTGCGGCGATCTCCTCGACGCGCCCATAGCGACCGAGTACTGTGGCGGCCTTCTGCGGCACTGCCCAATCGCCTGAGGCGGGATTCAGGTCTGTATCGATCGGACCCGGCTGGACATTGTTGACCGTGATGCCACGGCTTCCCAACTCTCTGGACAGCGCCTGGGTGAACATCCTGACGGCAGCCTTCGTGGCTGCGTAGGGCACCAGCCCGGGCGCGATGGCACGCTCCCCCACCGCCGAACCGATATTGATGATGCGGCCACCGTCACTCAGGTGCTTCAGCGCAGCCTTGGTCGTAGCAAATACGCCGCGGATGTTGATGTCAATCACTCTATCCATCTCTTCCAGCGTCGTGTCTTCGAACGGTTTCGGAATGGCCGTGCCGGCATTGTTCACCAGGACATCCAGCCGCCCGAAGGTCGCAAAAGTTTTCTCGACAGCAGCCTCGACAGCGTTGACGTCAGTCGCGTCCGCCTGGATCGCAATAGCCTTTCCGCCATTGAGTTCAATCTCTTTGACCACGGCCGAAGCCGCGCTGGCGTCCTTCGCATATGTAGAGGCCACGCTCGCTCCGTCCGCGGCCAGACGTTGCACAATTGCCGCACCGATGCCGCGTGAACCACCGGTAACGAGTGCCACTTTCTGAGTTAAGTCAGACATTTGATTTCCTAAGGTTTCCGTGAGCGATTCATCGCGTCACTATGCAGTTAATGATTGATTGACTGTTACCCCTGCGAGGAGCGTTTTCAGAACGAGCATCTCTCGGCTCCGCACCATCACG
>NZ_JAQGMM010000164.1 GCF_028292365.1 Caballeronia sp. | reverse complement strand
GAGCATTCTCGCGGTGATGACCGCATGCTTTGGCATCGGGCAAATCGTGGGACCGCTTGTGGCCAATGCGATGTACGCACCGCATCATTCGTTCTCGGGGTCGTTGGAGACGGCGGCCGCGGCGCTGGCCGTGGCGGGCCTGTTTTGCATACGTCTGGGCAAGTCTGATCAGGGATCTGCCGCGGTTCAACATCAGCACTAGTGTGCTCGCCTGGCTTCTGGAAAGATCCATTCGTGGCATTTTCGGAAAAACGGCATCGTGAGCAGGAAAAGTCGGCCGGCGCTACGAACGCGAGATCCAGTTTAGCCGGCCTACGGTACACAGCCACGCAGGTGGAAATGGCAATAGAATAGTCGGATGACTACTTACGCCGCTCTCTTGCGAGCCGTGAATGTTGGCGGCACCGGCAAGCTTCCCATGTCCGAACTTCGCGCAATGTGCGAGTCCTTGGGCTTTTCCAATGTGCGCACGTATATCGCCAGTGGCAACGTCGTGTTCGAAAGCAAGCTTTCGGAGGCATCGGCGAAAGCAAAACTGGAGCGTTGTCTTGAGACTTATGCGGGAAAGCCGGTAGGGGTTCTCGTGCGGACGGGCGCTCAGCTAGCAGCGGTTCTTGCCAACAATCCCTTCAGCTCAGCGGCACCGAATCGAACCGTCGCAATCTTTCTCGACGCACCGCCGCCCCCGGATGTACTGGACAGTGTAAGTGGTCAGCAAACGGAAGAAATCGCACTCGGGACGCGTGAGATTTATGTGCACTACAAAGACGGAATAGCCCGTTCAAAACTGAAAATCCCGGGTGCCGCGACTGGAACCGGTCGCAACATGAATACCATGGCCAAGCTCGCCGAATGGACGGCAGCGTAGGTGGCTTGTCATGGGTAATTCGCTGAGCATTTCGCCTGGTTGCGGCTTATTTCGAGGAGTAAATCGATGCTGGATGTCATGACAATAACCGTCTCCATCGATCGTGACTGGCAAGACCTGTACAACGCGATATGGCGTCCTGAAGCATTTCAAACTTGGGCATCGGGACTATCAGAGTCGACGCTCGAAGCGTGTGGCGATCACTGGAAAGCTCACGGCCCGGGGGGAAGCGTGACTATCCGGTTCACTGGCCACAATCCGTTCGGCGTGATGGACCATTACGTTTACCTCGCCAGCGGCGAGGAAGTCTATGTGCCGCTGCGCGTCTTTCAAAATGGTGCCGGAGCCGAGATGGCATTCACGTTGTTTCGGCAAGCAGGAATGTCAGTTGAAAAATTCGAAGCGGACGCCGCTTGGGTAAGACGCGATCTGGCCGCGCTTCGTGAGCAGTTTTCTTCATGATTGCCCGTTGCGTTTAAATGGCAGCGTCAAGGTCCGGGCAGTAACGTGCAGCCCGCCGCTTCAGACGAACACGAAGACGAACAAACAGGATCGAAAATCATGAACGACAAGCCAGATGCAGCGCCCGACAGCACGGCAGCGCGAGTCGCCTTGTGGCGCGCTCTGCATATTGAGGCTGACGCGCCGCCGCATGTACTTGAAGATCAAATCGGCCTTGAGCTGCTGGCCCCGGACAAAGACTGGCGTAGCCGCGGAGACATGGACCCGCAGTTCACACGTCCCTTTCGCGCCTCAATCGTGGCTCGCGCCCGCTTCATTGAGGATCTGGTCGTAGAACAGACGGGCCACGGGCTGAGTCAGTATGTCATCCTCGGCGCCGGGCTTGACAGCTTCGCACAGCGCAGGCCAGAGATCGCGTCCCGCCTCAAGGTGTTTGAGATCGACCAGCCAGGTCCTCAGGCATGGAAGCGTCAGCGTCTGGTCGAGCTCGGGCTCGGCGTCCCGGACTGGTTGCGCTTCGTGCCGGTCGATTTCGAGGCGGGCGAGGCCTGGCGAGATGAGCTCGTGACTGCCGGTTTCGATGATAGCAAGCCGGCAATCGTGGTCTCCACGGGCGTCAGCATGTATCTCACCAAGGAGGCGAACGCGGCCACGCTGCGTCAGGTCGCGGCAATGGCTCCGGGATCGACGCTTGCCATGACGTTCCTGCTCCCGCTGGAACTGGCAGACCCCGAGGTACGTCCCGGGCTTGAGATGGCGGAGAAGGGAGCGCGGGCCAGCGGAACACCGTTCCTCAGCTTTTTCACGCCACCGGAGATTCAGGCGCTGGCCCGCGAAGCGGGCTTTAGGGAAGCACGGCACGTCTCGGCGGCCGATCTTACGCAGCGCTATTTCATCGACAGAACAGATGGTCTGCGCCCGCCAAACAATGCGGAGGAACTGCTGGTAGCCAGTACATAGCTGCCCGCGCACTTTCCGATCAACATGACGGTTTCACCCTGGAGGCAGTCGTAGGTGACACCCGTGACACCCCGACATGACTCTTGAAGCGGTATTCGAACCAGGACGATCAACGTTGTTATGGAGAATGCATGAGCGCTAAGGCCGATGAACTTGTCAGGAAGCTCATACGAAATTTTGACGAAGTCGAGAAGACGGCGGAGGTTCGTTTGCCTCTATACGAGACGCTCAGCGCGCGGCTTGGAACGAATACATCGGCCAAACACCTCGGCGCATCGATTGATATTGTCGCTGCGGGCAAGCGCTCATGTCCGTACCACTTTCACCATGCGCAAGAGGAAATGTTCGTCATCCTCGAAGGGGACGGAACGCTCCGCGTTGCAGACGAATTGATCCCGATCAAAGCCGGCGATGTCATTTTCATTCCCCCCGGTCCTGAGTATCCGCATCAGATCATTAACTCATCGGAAGCCCCGCTCAAATACCTCTCGATCAGCACACGAGACGACCCGGAAGTCGTTGAGTATCCGGACTCGGGGAAGTACCAGGCGATCGTTCGCGGCAAGGAGGAGGCACCCCTTCGCGTTATTCAGCGAAAAGGTAATTCCCTTGATTACTGGGATGATGAACCCTAGGTCTGCGGTGTGGCTTGACGCACGAACGCTGAGTGATCGAAGTGAAGTCTCTAGTTGAACCGTCGTTTGGTAGTTTTCTCATGTCTTTCCCTTGGCTCGGTAAATAGTTCGGAAATCTAACTAATACATAAATTTGTACCCGGATTTGCGGGCCTCCTTCTTGCAACCTTCGGGCCTCAGATCTGGCCGACGCCACCGTCGTCCATCAGATCCGCACCCGTCATGTACGAACTCTGGTCGGACGCCAGGAAGAGCGCGGCGCTGGCCATCTCCTCGGCGCGGGCGAGTCGACCGAGCGGGATCATGCTCAGGTACATCTTCACCAGAGCCTCGCGCTCTTCGGGAGTCGCGGCCTGAGAGTCGAGGATCGGGGTATCGGTTACACCTGGGCTCAGCGTGTTGACGCGGATGCCACGATCCTTGAATTCCGCAGCCCAGGTGCGGGCATAGGAACGCAACGCCGCCTTGGTCGCGGCGTAGGTGGTGTGTCCTGGAATGCCCATGACGTGCATGGCCGACGAGACCAAAACGATCGATCCACCCGCTGTCATCAGTGGCAACAGCTTTTGCACGAGGAAGACGGGAGCGCGGGCGTTGAGGTTGAATGTCTTGTCGAAATGAGCGGGCGTGAGGGTGTCGATCGAAGCCTGCTCCGTTAAGCCCGCGTTCGACACGATGATGTCGACAACCCCCTTTTTGTCCCTTACCGCTGCTGCGACACGGTCGAGGTCATCGGGGTTCGTGACGTCAGCCTGGAGTGCGGTGACGTTGCGTTCGATCAGTTTGGCGGCTTCATCGAGCTGAGCTTGCCGACGGCCGAAGATGAAGACGTGAGCGCCTTCGGCGACAAACCGCTGGGCGATCGCCAGACCGATGCCGGTCGTGCCGCCGCTAATAACGGCAACCTTGCCTGCGAGAGTGGACATTGAAACCTTCCGTCTGTTTTTGATTGAAAGGAACAGGATAATTGCTGCCGCCAATAATGATAATGCGCAGATTTTTCATAAGATCTATTCTTCAAAAGAATGAGTCGCGTACTATCAGGGGCGTTCGAAGGCCACTGACAATCAAGCAATCATCGCTAATGATTAAATCTGTAGAAGACTACAAATGGATCGTTTTCACGAATTGAACGCCTTCATCGCCGTGGTCGAAGCGGGCGGTTTTTCCGCCGCCGCGCGTAGAACCGGCGACTCACAGTCCGCTGTCAGTAAGGCGATCGGCGCGCTGGAAAGACGCCTTGGCGTGGTGCTGTTTAACCGGAGCACGCGCAGCGTCACCCTGACTGATCAGGGGCAGCAATACTATGATCGGACGAAACCGCTGGTTGAGGAGATGAATGAAGCCGACAGCGAACTCACAAGCAGTACGCTCAATGTCTCCGGTCTGATCAGGATCGCCGCATCCTCTACTTTTGGCCGGCTTCACGTTCTCCCGCTCATCCCCGACCTGCTATCACTGAATCCCGGCCTTCAGGTAGACCTCATTCTTTCGGACTTCGTTCGAGATATGGTGGAGGATCGGATTGACCTGGCGATCCGGGTGGGCCCCGTCAACGAACCTGACGCGGTTGTCAGGCGCGTGGCCAGTACCCCGCTCGTATGCGTCGGATCCCGTCGCTACTTCGAGCAACGCGGAATACCAAAGACCCCCTCCGAGCTCGTTGACCACAACTGCCTTCTATATGGCGGCCTGATGGAGTCAGTGAACTGGCCGTTTGTAGGACCGAAGGGTCGATTCAGCGTGTCCGTTCGCGGAAATCTTTCATCCAACAGTGTCGAAACGATTCGGGCAGGTGTTCTTGCCGGTGTGGGAATTGGGCTGTTTGCCAAGGTCTCTCTTGCTGACGAACTCCGACATCCGGACGTGATCACGATTCTCGAAGAATTTATGAGCGACGTCAGAGACCTAAGCCTCATCTGGCCAAAACGTCGGTATGTACCGGCACGCGTGCGCCGCGCGACTGACTTTTTCGCTGCGGCCCTCCCGCTGCGTATTTAGGCGAATGGGATCAATCGGCCAGGGCGAAGGATCAGCCTGAAAAACACCTTGGCGTCATTGCAATGGCATACAGGCGGAAAGTCGATGCCAAGCGTCTCAGGTTCAAGTAAAGCGTGGAGAGGCTGATCGACTAGAACGGGTCAATCGTGGCCTATCGCGCGGGCCACCTCTGAGCCAGCAGCACTGCACCCGACATAATTGGAAACAGCCCACGCATCCGTTTCATCGATCGCCACGCCCTGCCCCGGACAACGGGCAACTTGGAACTATACTGGGGCATCTGGAGGTTTCAATGGCTGATCACGACCGACTACATCCACTACGTCCGTTCCTGAAAAATTGGGTTTGGGAGCATGGGCGAATTGGGACTCGCTATCTCGACTTCGTCGACGGCGAAATCAAGTTCGATGAAGGCAAGAAATCGCATTTCGCCGCCGAAGAATATATCTACGTACCCCTCGATAAGGACGCCAAAGACGATGGCTCTGCAGAGGGTCCTGCGATCCAGGACGCGGGCCTTGCGCGGTTTTTGCGGGCAGCGCAATTAGGCACGCCGGAGGAAGCCGGTTCTATCGCGGAGGTTCAGCGCGCCGTGCAGGATTGCGTGGAACTCGGCTTGTTCAGCGCATATCAACTCGAGGCTCGGGAAGCATTGGCCCGCTATGCAGAGGAGGCCATGTTCGATGACGAGATCCGCGCGGCGGTGGTCGTTGACATACGGCGTATCTACACCGGGATGCGGGAGCAACTGGCGCTGTACGATTTCAGTGTGCTCTACGGCTTGCCCACGCCGCTGCTGATCAACGAGACGCCCTTCATCGACTGGCGTGTGCGCGTCAGTCCGGGACTTCCGTTTGTATCGCTTCCGCTGGGACCTTATTGCCTGCTGGTCGGCGCGGTATCGGGCAGGAAAAGCCGGATCGGCCCGGTTGTCTGGAAGGCCGCTAGTGCGATGGGCCCGTTGAAGGACCACAATCGCCTGATCGCGCAGCACGCACGCCTGTGGCTGGTGGCGACTACGGATGACCAGCTCGTCGCGCCACAAAGCCGCCTTGCCGCAACCATGGGCTCCAGACAGGAAGATACGAAACCCTGATTGCTGGCTGATTACTGCCATACGGCGGATCCAATGCAGCCCCGCTACGCTGATTTGCCGGAACTCGAGGACGGCCAGCCCCGCCTTCCCCACCTCGTCGATAACGACGTGCTTGCGGCGCTGGGGCTCCGTTCCCCCGAAACTGTTACTCTTCCCCATTCTCGACCGCAACCTGGTCGCACGTGATGGGGCCAAGCGCTTGGCGTCAAGCAAGACAGGATTTTGAATGTTCGGTTTTCTACGCAGTTATTTTTCCAACGATCTGGCCATTGATCTCGGCACCTCAAATACGCTGATCTACATGCGTGGCAAGGGTATTGTCCTCGACGAACCCTCGGTCGTGTCGATTCGCCAGGAAGGCGGCCCGAATGGCAAAAAAACTATTCTGGCCGTGGGCAAGGAAGCCAAACAGATGCTCGGCAAGGTGCCCGGCAACATTGAAGCTATCCGCCCGATGAAGGACGGTGTGATCGCCGACTTCAGCATTACCGAGCAAATGATCAAGCACTTTATCCGGATGGCGCACGAACCCCGCATGTTGGCGCCATCGCCGCGGATCGTTGTGTGCGTTCCTTGCGGATCCACTCAGGTCGAACGACGTGCGATCAAGGAAGCCGCGCATAGCGCCGGCGCGTCGCAGGTGTACCTGATCGAAGAACCCATGGCTGCCGCGACCGGTGCCGGCCTGCCCGTGTCCGAGGCGACCGGCTCAATGGTGGTCGACATCGGCGGCGGCACCACGGAAGTCGGCGTCATTTCACTTGGCGGTATTGTGTACAAGGGTTCCGTGCGCGTTGGCGGCGACAAATTCGACGACGCGATCGTCAACTATATTCGTCGCAACTACGGCATGCTGATTGGTGAGCAGACGGCTGAAGCCATCAAGAAGGAGATCGGCTCCGCGTTCCCTGGCTCCGAAGTCAGGGAAATGGACGTGAGGGGCCGCAACATGTCCGAAGGTATTCCGCGTAGCTTCACGGTATCCAGCAATGAGATCCTCGAAGCCCTCTCCGACCCGCTGAACCAGATAATTTCAGCGGTGAAAATCGCGCTCGAAAACACGCCCCCTGAACTGGGCGCCGACATCGCCGAACGCGGCATCATGCTCGCGGGCGGCGGTGCGCTGCTGCGAGACCTCGACCGCCTGCTTGCTGAAGAGACCGGCCTGCCCGTGCTCGTCGCTGAAGAGCCGCTAACGTGCGTCGTGCGCGGCTCGGGCATGGCGCTCGAACGCATGGACAAATTCGGCAGCGTCTTCTCCTACGATTGACAGCGGCGGCATAGCCGCTCTTACGGTCACTGCTTCTTGATCTTTGTGCGGTCGATCAGTTCCGGCCTCCATCGCCGTGACGATCTGACCGTTGATCCAGCAAATGGTGAACCCACTTGATAGAGGCATAGGTTCCGGATGCTATCCGCACTATTTAAAACAGCTTTTGCCATTGATCCTGCTTGTGCATATCGGCGCGAGTGTTGATCTCGATCAGGACGCCACCCGGTGAGCGGCAAAAGAACCGGGAACCACGCGAGTTGTTAAAGACCTCAGTTTCCATGCGAACGCCATCCTCCAGGAATTCCTGATAGAGGGTATGCACGTCATCCAGGCTGTCCACCTCCAGGCCGAAGTGGAAGTTCTTGGGCCAAACCGGCACTTCTTTCGCCACGTGGTCCAGAACGATGTCAAAGCCGTTCCGTTTGAGCAGGCAGCTCTCTCCGGCGGCAACGATCTCGCAGCCGAGGTACTTCTCAAAAAATGCAGCCGTCTCTGCTACGTTGGTAGTGGGAAAGCTCAGGTGGTTCAGCTTTGCTTCTTTATGAAGGTTCATGATCGGTCTCGCAAAAAAGTTGATATAGCAGTAGAGCGACTGGTCACCGATCGATCCCCAACCGCTTGTGCCGATCGTGTGATGCTCCACGGGGTCCATTTTGCGAGTAATTGCTCGATTTTAAAACTCGCATTGACCCACTCACCTGCGTGAGCGCGCAACGCAACACTGGCGAGGGTTTCACGCAACTGCCACAACAACGATACGAATAATTGCTCGCATTTTAGAAGTCACCTATTTCCGGGCCCGTTGCGGCTTCTCGGGCTGACAATCCACGATCCCCAGGTACCCGAACAAGGCACGGCTGACGCGGCTTTCCAGATCTCCCCGATCCGATTCGCCGCGCTCTCCCGCTGCATCCACGATGGCGCGAAGGACTGCGACGAGATCGTCGGTCGTAGTCTCCATGTTTAGCTGCGGTGGAATATCTTTACGGACCAGAATCTGCCGGATCACTTCGCGAAAAGCGGCCTTCGAAGCCGCCAGTTCATTGGCAATGGCAGGGCGGTTTTCCTCGAAGTCGAGCGCGCGTGCAAGCGCAGGACGACGCAGTTGCTGGTGGACCGAGACAGCAATCAGATGCTTCAATGCCTTCTGACCCGTCGGCTCGTTCAATGCGCCCTCAGCCTCGGTAAAGAACACGGCCCCTTCCCGCATGCTGAGCGCAACAATGAGCGCGTCCTTGTTCGGAAAGTATTGATACAGGGAGCCGACGCCAACCCCCGCGCGCTGCGCGACGAGATTGGTATTCATCCCTTCCATCCCCTTCGTTTCGAGCACACGGGCCGCTGCCTCCAGAATCGTGGCAACGGTTTGTTCGGCACGGGATTGCTGCGGAATTTTTCGGGGCTTTAATGATTGACGCTTGGTTTTCGTCACAACGCGGCCTGATGAAAAACGAGTATTAACTCGGATTCTACAGCGTAGCGGGTGAGCCTTTAACCTGCAGCAAGGGACACAGCCAGTTTATTATCAGCGTGCTAAAAACAATAGGAAGGTATCCGAAATATTGTCACAAATCCTTCAATGATGCCTATGCCCAGGGTGTATCGGCCGAGATGGTCGCAATGCTGACTATTGGAGGCGCGGATCTTTACGGACTCCCGGTATCGACCACGCACATACTGACGTCGGGCGTAGCGGGCACGATGGCCGCGAATGGTTCGGGCCTCCAATGGAACACCTTGCGAAGCCTGGTGCTGGCCTGGGTGCTGACGCCGCCCGCGTCCATTGCGTTGGCCGCGGCGCTGTAGTGGCTGTTTCGGGTGAACGATTGAGCGTACCCAACAAGGCTGGCGCTCCAACAACACCCGGCGGCATCAGAACTCTCGTGCTAGCGCGCCTTGCTCGCCGCCGCAACCCACTGTTCAAATTGCGGCTTGTTGCTCGCAAGCCATTCATCGGCGAGCTTCGTGATCTGCGTCGCCGACCCACCGTTTTTGCTGATTGCGTACTCCCACTGCGACCATGTCGCGACAGGGATCTTGATCTGTTCGATCAGTGCCCTGATCGCAGGATTGGCAGCGATAAACTCTTTGCTCGCCACGGTATTGAAGTTCCATGACGACATCGCCATGCGACACGGATCAGCACCGCCAGCACAGCCCTCCACGCCTTTAATAAGCGCAGAACCCTTGTTGGGGACGTTGGGCGGGAGGGCATCAGCGGGCGTAGGCAGCCAGACCACATCCTTTCCCGGAACCAGCGCGTTGGTGGCCCACGACGGGCTCCAGGCGTAGAAAAATGCGGGCTTGCCGGCCTTCACGCGCGTCACTGCATCGACCATCAATGCCTCGTATTTGCCGCGCACCGCGTGGACATTTTTCTTGAGGCCGAATTTTTCCAGCTGGTAATCCACCACGTCACCGCAGCTCCATCCCGGGTCGCAACTAATCATTTCCGCCTTGCCGTCGCTGCCGAAGAGCCCCGCTATCTTCGGATCCTTCATTTGCTCCAGACTGGTGATGTTGTACGCAAGCGCCGTCTTCCTGTCGATCACATAGCCGTTGATGCCGCCACCCACAATCATGCCGTTGCCAACGACTTCCGCCTGTTTTTCAACGGCCCGAAAGCCAGGCTCGCGCTGGGGAAAATTCACGTCGGTCGCGATGTCCGCGTCGCCCTGCGCCGCAGCCTGGAAGAACAGCGTGGTGTTCATCGTGCTCAGCTTCACGTCGTAGCCGAGCGCCTTCATCGCTTTCATCACGATCTGTGCCGCCACATAGTTCCCGCCAAGGCTGTCACCCTGCGCGTAACGAATCGTCTTGCCGTCGCCGGGTAGCGTGGGCGAGGCTGCAACCACGCTCGCCGATGTCAGGCCGACCACTGCGACGGCGGCGAGCGCGCTTACTGCCCGGACAAATGCTCTCATCAATGCTCCTCTTTCGTGATCGTTCGATCGTCTGGTTTTGAACCAGACGCGCTTTGAGTACGCTTAGTTCAGCTCATGCATTCACGCGTCATCACAACGCCTTTTCAGCATCGTGGGCCGTGTCTGCCGGCGTACCCCTGGGAACCCGTCCACCGCGGATGAACCTCGCCAGCACCGGCAGAAGCGCGCTCTTGGTGCCGCCCTTCGACTGGGCCAGCTTCTGCGTGATGCGATCAAGCATCATGGCGAGCAGCACGATGGCGATACCGCCAATGGCCGCCTGACCGACATCGAGACGTCCCAGACCTTGAAGCACCACCAGCCCCAGACCTTCCGCACCGATCATCGCGATCACAACCGACATCACCATGGCGGTGAGCACGGTCTGGTTGAGACCACCCAGGATGGTCGGGATGGCCAGCGGTAACTGAACCTCCCAAAGAAGCTGGCGTTTATCTGCGCCGAAAGCGAGACCCGCCTCCACGATCTCATGGTCGACCATGCGAATCCCGAGATGAGTGAAGCGGATGAGCGGCGGCATGGCCGTGATGACGACCGCGACCTCGCCCGGTACCGTGCCCACACCAAAGAGCATCACCACGGGCACGAGATACACAAACGTCGGCGTGGTTTGCATGATGTCCAGCACGGGGCGGACGATCCGCCAGACCCGGTCGCTGCGTGCACACCAAATGCCGATCGGGATGCCGATGACCGCGCAGAACACAATGGCGGTCGCGATCAACGAGAGCGTTGTGATGGCCTGATCCCAGACGCCAAGCATCGCGATAACAATGAGTCCCACCAGGGTAAACGCAGCGACCCCAAGGCTCGCCAAGCGCCATGCGAGCAGGAACATCAACAACAACATGATCGGGAACGGGATAGCGTGGAGCGCGCTGTCGTTGAAGTTCAACAGCCGTTCAACGGGCCATTTGATGAGCAGGAAGAACGGCCGCAAGTTGAGCGCGATCCATTGCACACCGTGCTGGATCCAGTCCCCAACAGGCAGGCCTGCGAGATCATCGGCTTTAATTAACATGGCGTGCTCCCGCGGCGCCCGGAGCGCCAATGCCGGCCAGAATCTGCCCGGCTTCCAGACGGCCTATCAGCCGGCCGGTGTCGTCTATGACGCCGATCGCGCCGCCGCTGCGATAACTGCCGGCGACATCGACGAGCTTGGTATCGGCGGGCACGCAGGTGAAGCGGCTGTCCGGCCGGGGCATCGCGCCGCCGCGCGCCAGTTCTATCTCGGACGCCGTGACGGTGCCGAGGATGCGCTCATCGGCGTCGAGCATGAAGCCCGGTCCCGGTTCGCCGGATGCGTCACCCAGGACAATCCCGTTCGGACCGCGCAGGATGGTCACGAGCGATGTCATCACCGAGCCTGCATCAAAGAGTCTTCCGCGGTCGACTTCACGGGTGAACGCGGCGACGTAATCGCTGCCGGGTTCAAGCACGATCGACTGCGGCGTGCCTTCACGCACAAGCCGTCCCTCCGACATGATGGCAATGCGCGAGCCGAGCTTGAGCGCCTCCTGGAAGTCGTGCGTGATGAACAGGATGGTCTTGCTTAACGTGCGCTGCAGGCGCAGCAACTCGTCCTGCATCTCAGTGCGGATCAGCGGGTCCAGCGCGCTGAATGCTTCGTCCATGATGAGGATGTCGGCGTCGGTGGCGAGCGCTCGCGCCAAGCCCACGCGTTGGCGCATCCCGCCGCTCAGTTCATGCGGCATGTGATAAGCCCAACGCGCGAGGCCGACCACGCTCAGCACTTCCTCCGCGCGCTTGCGCCGCTGCGGGGCCGACATGCCGCGCAGCTTCAAGCCGAACTCGACATTCTCAATCACACGCCGGTTGGGCAGCAACGCGAAGTGCTGGAAGACCATGGAGATGCGATTGCGCCGCACGTCGCGCAAACCGGCTTCATCGAGTGTGCAGATGTCCTCGTCGTCCAGCAGGATCTTTCCAGCACTCGGTTCGTTAAG
Source organism: Caballeronia sp. (assembly GCF_028292365.1). Lineage (GTDB taxonomy): Bacteria > Pseudomonadota > Gammaproteobacteria > Burkholderiales > Burkholderiaceae > Caballeronia. The sequence goes on along the minus strand of NZ_JAQGMM010000164.1, from coordinate 10,350 downwards.
ACGATTGATGCAGCGTGCAAGCGTGGACTTGCCCGAGCCCGACAGTCCCATGATCATGTACATGGCACCCGACGGCACGTTCAGGGAAACGTCGTCGAGTCCGACGACCTGGCCCAGCGTCTCCTGCACTTCCGACTTGTTTTTCCCGGCGTGCAGCATCGCCAGCGCCCGCTCAGGCTTGTCCGTGAACACCTTGTACAAGTGCTCGATCTTCAAGCGCTCGGTCATAGCCTCTTCTCCTCTTGAGAGCCGACGAAACCGGAAAGATGCTGCAACGGTGAAAAATCCGTCGGCACGAGAATCCTGTTTTCCGCCTGCTCGATGTTCTCTGACAGCTTGGGCAGGAAAGCCTGCCATCTTGAATCATTCGCCAGTTGCTGACGGCGGGCCGCCCGGTCCTGAAGGTCAGCGTAAGCCCACAAATGCGTCACCTGACTGAGCGGACCGATCTCGGTGGTGAAATACCCCACGAGCCCGCCGAGGATCGGCTGCTGGATCGCCAGCCCCTCCTCCCGCACAAGTTGCAGATAACGGCCCATGCAGCCGTTCCTGATCCGATAGATCCGCTCCTCGACAATCATTGGCGCATCTCCTCCTCACGCATTTCACTATCTTCACCCGCCAGAAAGGGGCGCATCAGCGCCGCGACGAGATCGGGTGCCTCGATCAGGATCGAATGCCGCAGGCCGGGCAGGATCTCGAGTTGCGAACCGGGAATGCGCTCGTGCATGAAATGCGCCATGCGCGGGTTGGAGCCCTGGTCCTCCTCTCCGGTCGCGATCAGGGTCGGCACGCTGATCTGATCGATAAGACCGCCGAAGTCCGTTTGCGCCAGCACACGATAAGCGGCCGCGTAGCAGTCCGGATCGTTCTCGGCGTTACGCTGGCGCATGCGCGCGACCAGCTCGGGATGACGCTGCTGGAACCCTTCAGTAAGCCACCGCGACACTGACGCATCGTAGTGCGAGCCCCGGTCGCCGGATTGCAGCGCAGCAAGCCGCGCTGCCACCCGCTCACGCTCCTCGGGCGTACGGCCAGCCACAGTAGCCAATAACACGAGCTTCCTCAGGCGTGGTGCGTGCGTGAGCGCCAGCCGCTGCGCAATCAGGCCACCGAGCGAGAAGCCGGCGAGGTCGAATTTGTCGAAGCCCACATGGTCGGCAAGCGCCAGCACGTCACCCACGAAATCATCGATTTCATAGCGGCCCTTGATCAGCGATGAGCGTCCGTGACCACGCAGATCCAGCGTGAGAATGCGGAAGGTATCGCCCAGTTTTGCCGCGACGCCTTCCCACGCGTCGAGACTCGACCCTACACCGTGAATGCAGACGAGCGCACGCGAACCCTCGCCCTGCAGCCGATAATTCAGCACCACGCCACGGCCAGTGAACGTGAGGTCATCGGTTGCGTGCGTCGTTGAAGTCCTGGCGGCGTCCATGGTTCAGTACCCCACAGCCGCGACGTTCGGTTCGCCCTGTGAATCCTGTTTGCGTTCGGCATCGCGGGCGGCAAAATGCGGCATCACGTCATCGATAAAGAGGCGCAGCGTCCTGACCTGGAGGTCGAACGGCAGATTGAACGAGAGGCCCAGGCAGTATTGATCGACGCCCTGGTCTTCGTAAATCTGCAGCTTCCGGATCACCTCGTCCGGCGTGCCGAACATCAGGTTATCGCGAATATTGGCGGGGTCGTAGTTAGCACGATTTGCCACCGTCTCGTAAGGCACGGGCTCAGGGAAACCGTCCTTGACGGTGCCAATGTTCTGCATCAGGTTCTCGAAGGTGCGGCCATAATCCACGCTGTGGCGCACGGCGGTTTGCCAGTCATCAGGGCGATCGTATACGCAGGTGCGCCGCTGCATCATGAAGCGCGGACGGGCACGCTCGGGATGGTCGGATACCGCCTTGCGGAATTTCTCGCCCAGCACCGCGACTTCAGCCGGCGGCGCGGACAGCGGGGTAGACAAAATGTTCGCGCCAATGCCAACCGCCCAGTCGAAACTGCCGGGGTCGCGTGTGGCCACCCAGATAGGCGGATGGGGTTGCTGCAATGGCTTGGGCACGGACGTCGCCAGCGGAAACTTCCAGTAGTGCCCGTCATGGGCATAGTCGCCTGCCCAAAGCTTCTGCACAGCCGGCACGAGCTCCTTCATATACCCGACGCCTTCCTGCTGAGGAATACCGCCGGCCATGCGATCGAACTCGTACTGATACGCACCGCGCGCAATCCCGAATTCGAGGCGTCCACCGGTCAGGTGATCGCACATGGCGGCTTCGCCGGCGAGCCGGATTGGTGACCAGTATGGCGCGACCAGCGTCGCTGTTCCGAGCCTGATGCGCTGCGTGTGCTGCGACAACCAAGTCAGGATAGCGAACGGATTAGGCGAGACGGTGCATTCGATCGTGTGATGCTCGGCGGTCCAGAGTGTTTCGAACCCGCCTTCGTCGGCCATGCGAGCCAGCGCCAGCATATTGGACATGGCCGTCGACATTGAATCCTCCGGCGAGAACCGCTCCATGCTGATTGAGATGGCAAATTTCATAATGGGTCTCTTGAATTGGTTTTTTTGGCAACGCGCATGGCTCAGCGCAAACGAATGACGAACGGGTCTTGCATGGCGCCCGAGTAGTCGATCACGACATTCTTCAGACGCGAGAACTCGCGCATCACTTCAAAACCGCCGCGCCGGCCGTAACCGCTTCGCTTGGTGCCTCCGTTCGCGGACATATAAGCCGCCGAGCGATAGGTGTTGACCCAGACCGTGCCTGCCTCAATATCACGTGCAAAGCGTAGCGCGCGGTCGATGTTCTGAGTCCAGATGCCAGCAGCCAGACCGTATTCAGTATCGTTGGCAAGCGCGATGAGTTCCTCTTCCGTGTTGAACGGAACCACGCCCACGACCGGTCCAAAAATCTCTTCCTGCATGAAGCGCATCTCATTCCGGGCCTGCGTCATCACCGTCGGCTCGAAGTACCAGCCGCGCGATAAAGCCGAGTCTTTTGGCTGGCCTCCGCCGATCGCGATCTTCGCGCCTTCGCTCACGCCGGAGGCAACATAACCCACCACTTTGTCGAGTTGACTGGCGAGAGCGAGCGGTCCGATATCCGTGTCGTCGGCCATCGGGTGCCCGACCTTGACACGACGCGTACGCTCGACAAGAGCCTCGACGAAACGCTCATACACCGGTGCCTCGACGAAGCAGCGCGAACCCGCCACACAGGTCTGCCCGGCTGCCGCGAAGATGCCCGATACAACGCCGTTCACCGCCCTGTCCACGTCGACATCCGAGAACACGACATGCGGCGACTTGCCGCCCAGTTCCATCTGGCAGGGCACGAGATTTTCTGCCGCGTTCCCGGCGATCTTGCGTCCGGTCACCGTGCTGCCGGTGAAGACAAATTTGGCGATGCCGGGATGGCGCGTGAGCGCATCGCCGGTCGTTGCGCCGTCACCCGTGACCACGTTGAACACGCCCGGCGGAAAGCCCGCTTCAATCGCCAGTTCAGCGAGCGCGAGCGTCGAAGCCGCCGCGTGTTCCGAGGGTTTGACAACGATCGTATTGCCTATCGCGAGACACGGTGCGAGCGTGCCCGTGAGCATCATCAGCGGCGAATTCCACGGGATGATCATGCCCACCACGCCTATGGGCTCACGCAAATTGAAGTTCAGCGTGTCGAGCTTGTTGACCGGGATCGTGTCGCCCTGAAGCTTGTCGGCCATCCCGGCGAAGTAGAGATACGAGTCAGGGATAGCCCGCATCTGTGCGCGCATTTCCTTGATGAGTTTGCCGTTATCGCGGCACTCGATCAGCGCCAGTTCGTCCGCGTTGGCGAGGACGAGATCGGCAAGACGGCGCACCAGTTTGCCGCGATCAGTTTGCGTGATCCGGCGCCACGCCGGGTTCTTCAATGCCGCTTGCGCCGAACGCACAGCGGCGTCCACGTCGTCGGCATTGGCCTGCGCAAACTCATACCAGGGCGCAGCCGTCGTCGGGTCATAACTCGATACATATTGGCCGCTGCGTGGAGGCGTGAACTCTCCATGGATAAATAGATTCTGTCTCGACCCTTGCAAACTTTCGACTGTCGTTTTCATCATGTCCTTTCCAGATTCAAGGTTGCGAATGCTGCATGTGAGGTTGCGCTGCGCTTACCATCGCGACGCGGCCGCCATCGTGTGAATCCATGTAAATGCCAAACCGGCCGCCGGCGCTTTCGTTCACATAGCGCCGCAGCATTCCGCGTATTTCCGATGTCGGAATGTCGTCATAGGGAAGCTGGTCGAGCGGGAAGAAACGGAAGTTCCCGGGGATCTCGCAGGCCGCACGCGGCAATGCCAGGCGGGCGCGGTAGATCAGGTAACCGGAGTCGCTGCAGGCTGCATCGAAGACGGAATAGAGGAACGTATCGTCGGGCAGCAACTCCAGATCGTCTCCGCCTGCAATAGGAAGCCGGCCATTGACGAGCCGGTGCGGGGCGCTGGGCAGCGTCCAGCCGTTCTTGCCATCGCTTGCGAGCAGCAGCGACCCTTCGGCCTCGATGAGATAACCGACGATCATGTTGTGCGATGAGAGCCAGCCCGGCGGCAACGGATTTTTGACTTGCGCATAGCGGCCGCGGCAAAAACCCAGCGGCGCTGAGGGACTGGTTCCGAAGGCCTGGACACGGCCGATGAGAATTGTGTGGTCGCCTGCATCAACCCGGTCATGGACCGTGCAGTCGAACCATGTCAGGCATTCGGTCAGCACCGGCGCGCCAGTGTGGACGCCGTCGTGACTGACGGCGGCGAATTTATCGGCGGATTTGGAGGCGAACAGATTGGAGACGTCGGTCTGCGCTTCGTGCAGCAGATTGACGGCGAAGTGATCGGTATCCTGGAAGACCGGATAACTCGAAGCGCCCTTTCCTACGCATACAAGGAGCAGCGGCGGATCAAGCGACACCGACGTGAACGAGTTTGCCGTCATCCCGCGCGGACGGCCTTCGGCGTCGCGGGTCGTGACGATCGTCACCCCTGTCACGAAGGTGCCGAACGCTCGGCGCAAGGCCACCGGATCCACGGCGACGGGTTTATCTGAAACTTCGGCTTGCATGTACTTCACCTCGAACGTCGTTACGTTGAGGTCTAAGTTAAGCCATGCAAAAACCGATTTCTTCCGCTGGATCGAAGGACGTCCGAGCCTGATTACCCTCTCATTCGAGGTATGGACTTCGAGCGCTTTGCAGACGGTATGCTGTTCTCAACCAAGCTGTGCAGTTGCAACGCAAGTTCGATCGCGAAACGCTGCTCCGGCGTTTCGACCTGGATGCCAAACAGGTCCGAGATCCGCGACAGGCGATACCGCAACGTGGTCACGTGAAGGTCCATCGCATCGGCGCACTGCTGACTGCGGCAGCCTGAGCGAACATAGGCAGCCAGGGTTTCGAGGTAGGCCGACTTGTGCTTCTTGTCGTGCTCCACTACCCGGCCTATGGCGCCGTCGATGAAGCTGCGCACATCGGCGGAGTCGGCGGCGCCTATCAACATGGGCAACGGTCCGAAGTCGGGGACAGTCATTGCGCCTCGTCTGCCGAATGTGCGCGCCACCCGGATCATGCGCCAGCAGCGCTCCCATTCGTTCGCAATCGATTCGAGACCTTCGCACGTATCGCCAACGACCACGATGGGTTCACTGCCAAACGACCGGAACAGTGTCTCGGAGACGCGCTGCGCCAATCGTGCTACCCGGTCCAGTTCCACGCCCTCCTCATGCGGCACGAGACACACTAGCGCGCCGCCAACCGTCACGATGTGCACCGCAACATGCAACTGCGCGGCGAGCAGCGCGACCGCACGATGAGCATCGACAGAAAGATCCGAGGACGCATCTGTCCGATCCGGAAAATCGGTCACGAGCATGCGCAGGGGTGCCGCCAGTGATAGCCCAAGGCGACGGGCGCGGCGCAGCATATCCTGCTCGTCGCGCCAGCGCCGCTCGACGATCTCGAAGAACAATTCGGTCAGCGTGCGTGTCTCGAAGCGAAAGCGTATGACGCTGCGCATCAATTGCACGCTTAGCGCAAACTTCGCACTTTCGATGAGGAGTTTCTGTAGATCATTCGCGTCGGCGTTGTCGAAGGTGAGCAACGCGCCGACCGCTTCATCGTCGACCATGAGCGACTCCACGCGGGCATCGAGCGAGAGCCTGTCGCCAAGGTGCAGCGTGATGGTCTCGGCGTGCCGGGTGGTGACAGCGTCCCGGACCTCGCCAAGAATCTGACGGCCCGTCCCACCCTCGAGCATGAGGCGCCACGCGTCGTTATCGTAAGCGTCAGGCACTGGCGACGCGGACGCAAGCAGGCTGCTTGCGAAGAAATCCAGGACGAGCACAGGCGCATTGAGAAGATCGCCGAGCATCGCGGTGAGCGTTTCTATGGAGCCGCCGGCGAGCACTTCCTGCAGCAGCGAACCCTGCGCGCCCAGCACGCGACGCAGTTGTTCGGCCGCAGCAATCTGCGCTTGATGACGATGCGCACGTTCAATCGCAATCGCCCCCAGATGCACGATGATCCCCATGAACGCGAGATCATCCGCGGACACGTCCACCACTTTGCGCGACGAAACGGCCATGACCATGGGCCGCCCTTCTACGTCGACACTCGCCATGGGATAGATCAGCACAGTGCAATAGCCGCGCTCGTGTGCTTCAAGCCGATATCCGGGGAATTCAACGGACTCGCGCGCGTCGCGGATATACACGGGCTCGAAACGCTGCAGGGCAACCAGCGCGGGACTCGTCGCCAGTTCCCAGCGATCTCCTAGTGGGCGGCGCAGCATGGCATTGGTTTCATAACGCGCAGTGACCAGCGCGAAACCGTGCGCGAGGTCCACGGTCATGATTGATCCCAGGTCCCACGAGCCGTGCCGGCATGCCGCCTGGATAAGGTCCCGCAGCAGCGTATCAAGGTCGCCGTCTGAGTTGATTTGGCTCGCGACATCACGAAGCGACATGATCCGCGACAGTTGATCTGGCATATCAGAGCATCCAAAAGTCTTATTTCAATATACGACATAACGTAGCAAAAAATAAAAGATTCATCCCCCGAAGGCGCGGAGGACGCACCCTGTTCGCGTCGTTAGCATTCGTATTGAACGAGTCAATAACCAACCGCCAACCAATGGAGTGCGCACATGGAAACTGGGATTCGCAAGATCGCGACGTTTATTGAAGAGACCGTCATCGAGGGTGGCCGGAAAGCCGAGCGGCCGATCACAACGGTGGTCGTTGCAGCAATTGTCCGCAATCCGTGGGCAGGAAAAGGCTTCGTGGAAGACCTCCGGCCGGAGATCCTGCGTCTTGCTCCGGTGCTGGGTGCCGAGATGACACGGCGGCTTGTGGCCATCATGCCGGCCGATCGCGTCGAGGCTTATGGCAAGGCGGCAACGGTGGGTGTCAACGGTGAGATCGAGCACGGCTCAGCGCTGATCCACACGCTTCGCTTTGGCAACATGTTCCGTGAGGCAGTGAAAGGCACCGCATTTCTCAGCTTCACGAACACGCGCTCAGGCCCAGGCGCGCTCTTGTCTGTTCCCATGATCCATAAGTCGGAAACGGGCAAGCGCTCGCACTTCATCACGGCGACGTTCCAGGTGGCGGATGCTCCCGGCCCCGACGAAATCCTGATCGCGATCGGCGCGGCGGACGGCGGGCGCGCTCATCCGCGCATTGCCGATCGCTTTCAGGACATGGCGGAGATGGAGGCCGAAAAGGCGAGCGCTTGATCAGCGGGATATGCTGGCGGACGTGACCCGGAGCGGCTAGATCCAGGCGACGTGCAGCCGTCATCAAGGCAAACATAGGTGCTTACCGGGCAATCGGCGCTTTGCCTTGCAGCGTGGATCTCGCGCTCGCGTATTGACACGGCTACTAACGTTGTTCGTGAAGGAGCAGTAATGCGTGCATCACCCATTGCGTTGGCCGTGCCATTCGGCGGCCACTATCGCGACAAAAAACGCTACGAAGAGCAATACGAAGCGCATGCGCGCCCGGTCGAATTGTTGAAGCTGGCATTGACGCATGACGCGCATCACCTGATTGAGTGCGTTATCCCGGTGGCCGTCTGACGGTGGTCAAGCTCGACCGCTACGACATCGCCATCCTGCGCGTTCTTGCCCGCGATGGCCGCATCACGAAATCAAGACTCGCCGAAGAAGTGAACCTGTCGATTTCACCCACTTGGGAACGCGTGCGCAAGCTTGAAGAGAGCGGCGTCATCAAGGGCTATCGTGCGGAACTCGACTGGGTCGGGACGCTCAACGCGAGCCGGATCGTGGTGGAAGTGACGCTCGCGCGACATACGGAGCGAGACATGCGGCGCTTCGAGGAGGCCATGCAGGCCGCGCCGGAAGTCGTGCAATGCTATGCGACGGGCGGCGGCGTGGACTATGTATTGCACGTCGTCTCACGCGATATTTACCACTACCAGCGCTTCATTGACTCCTTGCTGATAGGGGAAATCGGAATTGAACGTTACTTTACTTATATCGTTACGAAGGTAGTGAAGAGCATGCCTGACAGCGTGCCCGACTGGGAGTGAAGAACGCTTCGGGGCGATGTTGAAAAAAAGAATGGCAATCGGGCGCATGCCCATCCTTACCGCTCTGATGGTTTCTCCTACCCTCGCAGGACGTCACCGAATGCGCACCATGGACAAGCCATGGTGCGCATTCCAGACCGCACGTCACATCACGACCCCCAAACTGCCCGCCACGAAGCCGCCGGGCCGACACCGTACGTTGAACGGTAGGCCATCTTGCTGCCGCCATCCTTCCTTTCGATGGAAGACGCATTTTTTAGTGTCACGTAACTTATATCCCATCTGCACGACGGCAAAACCGATTCCTCACTTCGATAAGTCGCCGAGGCGGAAGTAGACCAAACCTCAATATCAAACAGGGAGATGACCTTCATGAAAGCAATGATGCGAGCGGCAACGGTCGCGGCGTGCGTGGCGTGCGTGGCATTGGCAACGCCTGTAATGGCCGCATCACCGCAGGCTCAGCCGGGTGCGGGCAAGACGATTCACTATGCGCAGACCGACAGCCTGGGCGCGAATTACGTCGCGGTACAGATTGTGAAGAAGGCGCTCACGTCGCTCGGCTACGAGGTGAATTTGAGCACGATGGGGACGGTGCTGTTCTTTCAGGCGGTCGCGCAAGGTGACGTCGACATGGAGACCGATGTCAATTTTCCGCAGAGCGAGCCCGATTTCCGCGTGGTCCAGGCTCAGGCTGAAATGGTCGGCGGCGGTGAGATTATCGGCGGTGGTATCAACGGCTATCTGATCGACAAAAAGACCGCTTTAGCGCACAACATCACCAGTCTCGAACAGATGAAGGACCCGAAGATTGCCGCGCTGTTTGGGGACAACGACAAGGCGCAACTGATCAGCTGTGATCCGGGCTGGAGTTGCGGTGACGTGGTCAATTATCAGTTGGACAAATTCGGACTCCGTCAGACCGTGCATCCGGTAAGCGGTAAATACGAGGCGCTGATGGCGGACGTCGTGACTCGCGTCAAGGCAGGCAAGCCGGCGTTCTTTTACGCATGGAGTCCGTCATGGACAGTCAACGTGCTGGTTCCGGGTAAAGATGTCGTGTGGCTGCCGACGCCGACCGACGCGTTGCCGCCGAACGTGCCGAACCACGGCTCGGCGCTCGTGAATGGCGTTGAAGGATGTGCGGGCGGCGCTAATCCGTGCCGCATGGCAATGGCATCCTGGAACTACGGTGCGGTCGCGAACAAGCAGTTTATCGCGGCCAATCCTGTCGTGAAGAAGCTCGTCGAGCAAATCCGTTTCCCGTCGGCGACATGGTCAGCCTGGGAACTTGCGATCAGCAAGGGCAACGGCGCGACAGCGGTCGTCTCGACGCTCGCGGATCAGTGGCTCGCCGCGAACAAAACGCAGTTCGACGGCTGGGTTGATACGGCCCGCAATGCGCACTAAGAAGTAGATGCGATCGTGCGGGACGGTGGCCGATCCGCTCCCGCACCTTCGCGAAATCTCTTCCAGTGTTCAAGCTCAGCATGTCATGGGGCTAAACGCTTACCCGAACGGACTCTCAGCTATTTGACCGCAACCGCTTCTTTCCCACACGAAGGACAATAATGTGCAAACGCGTTCTTCCGCGTTTCGCAAAAGGCGCATGCGTCAAACAAGCTGATGCCGCAATGCATGCAGAAATCGAGCTTGGGATTGCTGAGGTCGGCCTTGCGTTCGCATCCCGGACAGATGCCCTTTGCAAAGCGGCTTTGGGCAACGTCATAACTCAGTGCCTGGCGACGTTGGTCGTCGGGTAAGGTCTCCGCGG